>NZ_CP059322.2:1418888-1743611 GCF_013694245.2 Micromonospora ferruginea | reverse complement strand
GCACACCCCGGCCGGGGTGGTCGACGCGGTGTTCGCGGTGCGCGAGGTCTTCCCCGCCGACCTGGCCGCCGACGAGGAGTTCCGCGCCGAGGTGACCGGCTGGCTGACCGCGCTGCAGCGCCACGGTGTCCGGGCCACCCTGGCGGGCGCCCGGTGACCGGCCGGGCGCCGGTCCGGCCCCTCGGCGGCGGGCCGGCCGACGGCGGCGGGCCCCGGTGAGCGGCGGGGCGCCGCCTCGGGTGGCGCTGGTCGGCGTGAACGGGCACGGGCGCTGGCACCGGCGGGTGATCGCCGCGCTGCACGCCGCCGGCCGGCTGCGCCTGGTCGCCCTGGTCGACGTGCGCCCGCCGGAACCCGAGCCGGACGCGCCCACACCGCCCGGCACCGGCGTCTTCACCGACCACCGGGCCATGCTCGCCGCGTCCCGGCCCGACGTGGTGGTGGTCTGCACGCCGCCGCACACCCACCTGCCGATCGCCCGGGACGTGCTCGCCGCCGGCGCCGACCTGCTGCTGGAGAAGCCGCCGGTGCTCGACCTGGCCGAGCACCGGGCACTGCGGGCCGCGTCCGACGCCGCCGGTCGGGCGGTGCAGGTCAACTTCCAGGCGCTCGGCTCGCCCGCGCTGACCGAGCTGACCGGCGCGCTGGCCGCCGGCCGGCTCGGCGGAGTCACCGGCATCGCCACGGTCGCCGCCTGGCAGCGCCCGGACGCCTACTACGCCCGCTCGGGCTGGGCCGGCCGGCGGTCGGTGGACGGCCGGCCGGCGCTCGACGGCGCGCTGGCCAACCCGCTCGCGCACGCGCTGATGCAGTGCCTGGCGGTCGCCGAGGCGGTGACCGGCGCGCCGGTACGGCCGGCCCGGATCGAGGTGGAGCGCTACCGGGTGCGCCCGATCGAGGTGGACGACACCGCGGTCCTGCGGCTCACCCCGCACGCCGGCCCGCCGGTGCTGGCCGCGCTCACCCTGGCCGCCGAGGAGCACCTCGCCGGCGACGTGCTGGTGACCGGCGAGCGGGGGCGGGCGGTGCTGGAGTACCCGACCGACCGGCTGCGGCTGCCCTCGGACGCCCGCCCCCGCGTCGTGCCCGGCCGGCAGGGACTGCTGGCGAACCTGCTCGACCACCGGGCCGCCGGCGTGCCGCTGATCGCGCCGCTGGCGCGCACCGGGCCGTTCACGGTGGTGCTGGACGCGCTGCGGGACGCGCCGGAGCCGACGCCGCTCGGCGGCGACGTGGTGCGCGCGGTCGGCGACGGGCCGCAGCGGGTGCGGATCATCCGCGGCGTCAACGACGTGCTGCGCGCGGCGGCGGACAGCGGCGCGCTGCCGTCCGAGGCCGGGGTGCCGTGGGCGACCCGACCGTACGTGGTGGACCTGGACGACGACCATCCCTGACCGACAGGACGGAACGAGTCATGCGCAGACGAACCGGAGCCGCCGCCATCCTCGCGGCGGCGCTCACCCTCACCGTCGCCGCCCCCGCGCCGGCCGCGCCCGCCGGGCAGCGCCCGACGCTGGCGGCGGAGCTGATCGGCCGGCAGGCGCTGGCGGCGAACGACGGCTGGGCCGCCGAGGGCGCCGGCACCACCGGCGGCGCGGCGGCGACCGCCGACCGGGTACGCGTGGTGCGTACCCGCGCCGAGCTGGTCGCCGCGCTCGGCGGCGACAACGCCACCAACGCCACCGACGCCACCCCGAAGATCGTGTACGTGGCCGGCACCATCGACGGCTTCGAGGGCCCCGACGGCACGCTCCTGGACTGCGCCGACCTGGCCGACCCGGAGTACTCGCTGCCGGCCTACCTGGCCGCGTACGACCCGGCGGTCTGGGGTCGGGTGAACCCGAGCGGCCCGCTGGAGGCGGCGCGGGTCCGCTCGGTGGCCGCCCAGACCGCCCGCACGCAGCTCAACGTCGGGTCCAACACCACCATCGTCGGGCTGCGCGGCGCCCGGCTCACCGGGCTCACCCTGATGATCGACCGGGTCGCGAACGTGATCGTGCGCAACCTGGAGTTCGCCGACGCCCGGGACTGCTTCCCGGCCTGGTCCCCCACCGACGGCGACACCGGCAACTGGAACTCCCAGTACGACCAGATCTCGGTGCGCCGCAGCGAGCACGTCTGGGTCGACCACAACACGTTCACCGACGGTGACAACCCCGACAGCGCCCAGCCGGTCCACTTCGGCCGCCCCTGGCAGGTGCACGACGGCTCGCTCGACGTCACGCACACCGCCAGCCTGGTCACCGCGTCCTGGAACCGGTTCGTCGGCCGGGACAAGCTGATGCTGATCGGCTCCTCCAACACGGTCGGCCCGGACGTCGGCCGGTTGAAGGTCACCGTGCGCCACAACCTCTTCGACGGGGACCTGCAACGGCTGCCCCGGGTGCGCTTCGGCCAGGTCGACGTGCACGAGAACCACTACCGGCTCGGCGGCGCCGGTTTCGAGTACGCCCTCGGCGTCGGCGTGCAGTCCGCCATCCACGCGGAGAACAACTTCTTCACCCTGGCCGCCGACGTCGACCCGGCGGACCTGATCCACGACTGGGGCGGCACCGCGCTCACCGAGCGTGGGAGCTGGGTCAGGCGGGGCGACCGGCTGCCCCGGCCGGTGGACCTGCGCGCCGCGTACAACGAGGTCCACGACCCGGACCTCGGCGGCGACGCCGGGTGGACGCCGACCCTGCGCGCCGCCCCGCCGCTGCCGACACCGCTGGTCCCGCCGGTCGTCGACGCCTGGGCCGGCGCCGGCCGGCTGCCGCTCTGACCCGTTCCCGTCCCCGGTGGCGGGCCGGTGTCCCCGTCGGGGACGCCGGCCCGCCACCGTTCCCCGGGGGTGTCGGCTGACACACCGGGCGCGATACGCGATGATCACCTCTGGCGGACCCGCCGACGGTGGCATGAATCGGCGGCCACCGGGGACAAGAGGGTGACAGCAGGGGGTGGCAGCGCGAGTGGGCGCCCAGGCCCGGGGACGGGCACGGGACGGAGGGCCGGACGTGACGGGTGGGACGTCCGGCCGGGTCCTCAGCATCGACCTGCCGGCCGATCCCGGCCGGCTCGCGCCCACCCGGGAGCGGCTGCGCGGCTGGTTGCACGCCCAGGGCGTCGGCGAGTGGGACGTGGAGACCGTGCTGATCGCCACCGGCGAGGCCTGCGCCAACGCCATCGAGCACGGCTACCGCTTCGCCCCCGAGGGGATCACCACGCTGCGGGTCGAGCTGCGCGACGACCGGCTGGAGATCGAGGTACGCGACCACGGCGGCTGGCGGCCCACCGACGGCGACGACGGCCTCGACCGGGGCCGGGGGCGGCTGATCATGGCGCGGGTGATGGACGAGGCGACCATCGTCGGCACCCCGGAGGGCACCTGCGTACGGCTGGTGAAGCGGCTCGCCGCGTCCGACTGAGTCAAACCCCGTTTTCCCAGCTCGGAGGCGGGTTAGCCTCGACCCGAGACGACGTGAGCGCTGCTCGCACCGACCTGCGGCGGCACGACCGGCGGGGGGTGCCGGACATGCGCGGTCCGCTCTGGCGTGGCTGGCTCTGGACGCCACGGATCTGGTGGGCGCGGCTCTTCCGCGGCGGGCAGACCACCTTCGGCGCCGACCTCCACGACTACCAGCGGCGGCACGTGGTTCGCTTCCCGACCCGCGCCCGGTGGTGGCACTACCCCTGGCTCTGGTTGGTCCTGTTCGTGGTGGCGGCGCTGACCGTCGCGGTCCTCACCCTCACCCAGTTGGTCTTTCCGCTGGTTCACCTGCTCTTCTACCACCTCGGCCTCGACCCTCCGCTCGGCCGCCTCGGCTGGCTGCCGCACCCGTGCGGCGGCAACCCGCCCGGGCAGACCGGGGACAGCCCGGGCAGGTCCTGCGCGACGATCACCAGCTTCCTCACCCCGGTCACCGGGGCGGCGCTCGCGTTCTTCGTCTTCTATCTGTTCACCCGCACGCACGTGCGCCGGTGGTACCGCAAGCGGGCACAGGACCGGCCGTGCGACCTGGTGCGCACCGCCAGCGACGACATCGACCGGGTGGTCGGCCGGGAGGAGTTGTGCGAGGTCCTGATCGAGCGCGTGCGCGACGGCCGGCTCCGCTGCCCCACCGTGATCGTGGGCGGCGTCGGCAGCGGCAAGACGGCCACCCTGGTGGCGCTGACCCGCGAACTCGCCCGCCGGGGCATCGTGCCGGTGCCGATCCGGCTGCACGACGTGCAGGACAAGAAGGACATCGACTTCGAGAAGATGGCCCGCGAGCGGTTCCTGGCGGAGATCGACGCCCGCCTGACCAGCGACTCGCAGGGCACCCGGCTGTGGCGGACGCTGCGCTGGAGCAACCACGTCGTGGTGCTGGCGGACGGCCTGGAGGAGGCGGTCCAGGCGGACAAGGAGCACAGCGGCGAGAGCGTCATCCGCACCGCCGTCGCCAGGGCCGCGGACACCCACCTGCCGCTGGTGATCGCGTCCCGCCCGTACGACCCGCTGCGCGGGATGCCGGCGATCGTCGTCGGCCTCGAACCGCTCGGCGAGGGGGCCGCGCTGGAGTACGCGCTCGGCGGCGACGACCGCCCCGGCTCGGTGACCTGGGCGCCGGTGATCGACCTGGTGCTCGCCGCCGACGTCACCGAGTCACCGGTGTTCCTGCGGATCATCCGCGACCTCAACCGGCAGGGCCGGCTGCGCCCCCGGGCCGGCTACCAGACGCAGCGGGGCGTGGCCGCCCAGGCGACCGACCGCTACGCCGTACGGTGGCAGTTGCTGGAGGACTGGCGCGAGGCGCTGCAGACCGGCCTGCTGCGGGCGGACGTCGCGTCGAGCGCGAGCCAGCGCGAGGGCACCCTTCGGGTGCTCGCCGCGTTCGCCTGTGTCGGCTTCCTGCGCGACAGCCTCCAGGTCGGCTACGCCGCCCTCACCGACGAGGGCCGCTGGGAGCGGGCCGACCACCCCCACCGGCCGATCCTCGACGCTCTGGTCCGCGGGCTGCCCGACGGCCGGGATCCGCGCGACCGTGACGTGCTCAACCATGCCGCGACCGAGGGCAGCGAGCTGGGCGTCGTCGACGCCCAGAGCGACGGCGTCCGGTTCCACCACGGTGACATCCAGGCCTATCTGGGCGCCTGGATGCTCACCGAGCCACAGGTGCGCGACGCGCTGCTGCCCCACCTGCTGAACGCGGGTCCGAGCCGGGAGCTGCTGGACGCGCTGCGACTGCTCTCCCGGCACCTGGCCGAGGTGCGGGAGAACCCGCCCGACGCCCGCTCCGGTCGAGGCTGGACCGTCCTGTCGAGCCTGCGCGAGGTCTGGGAGAGCAACCGTCGCCGGCCCGGGGACGCCGCGGACCTGACCCGGCGGCTGCGGACCCTGGCGACGAACCAACTGGCCCGCTGCTGGGAGCTGGAGTTCTCCGCGGCGGCCCTGGAGATCGACGTGAGCAGCACCCGACCCGACCACGCCGCGCTCGTGCACGAGGTGGCGGGACGCTGGCACCGGTATCAGGACGACACGCCGGACCGGCCGGTCGACGAGGCCAAGCTCGACCTGGTCCGCCGCATCGGGGAGACCGGACGCCTCATCACCGACCGGCGGCGCTTCCCCGCCGTGGACTGTCGCGAGGCGCTGCGCGCGCCGCCGTACGCGGACCTGTTCCGGATGGCCGGTCAGGAGCGGTCCTACCGGGTCCGGCTGGCCGCCGCGCGGGAGTTGGGTCTCGGCGGGACGGACGCCGCGTTGGCTCTCACCGGGCCCGATCTGCTGCGGCCCCGGGTGGAGGCCGTGGAGTCGGGCGACGACGACGGCCGCCAACGGCGCGAACAGCAGATGCGGGGCTGGGTCGTGCCGTTGCTGCACCTCTCCACGGTCCTCGACATGGGGTCCACGCAGCCCGAGGATGTGCGACGGCAGCACAGTGGCACGGCCCTGCACCAGTGGCTGACCTCGCTGCCCGGGCCGGACCGGGGCGACGACACGCTCACCCTCTCCGCCGAGATGGCGCTGGCGCAGGGGTTCCGGCTCGCCGCGAACATGCGGCGGCTCCCCGTCGGACGCCAGCAGTGGGACCGCAGCTTCCTGGCGGAGAAGGCCGAGTACGCGCTGCGGCACTCCCGTTTCTGGTACAGCCACCTCACCCTCATCCAGGCGCTCACGTTGCTGTCACTGCCGGACGACCCGGCGACCCCGCTGCCCCGGCGGGGCCGGGGCGCCAACCCGTCCGCGCTGGTGCAGCACTGGGTCGCGATCGCGGGCGCCGCCGTGCCCGGCCGGGACCGGTGCACGGCGCACCCGTTCGTGCTGGAGGTCGGCCGGCTCTGCGTGCTCGCCCTGCTCACCCGTCGACCGGAGCGGTTCTGCTGGGTTGACGAGCGGGAGACCGCGAGTCGGGTGGGGTCGTGCACCGCGTCGCCCGTGCTGCGCCACGAGCAGCGGCTGTGGATCCCCGACTCGATGGGGTGGAGCATCCTCGGTCGGCGGGCCCAGCGGCTCCTCGCCGACGTCATGCTGCTGCTCAACCTCGCCGACCGGGGCGAGAGCACGGCCGAGCGCGAGGCCCGGCTGGCCCGGGCGGACCGCTGCGACCTGCCGCCCTGCCTGACCAACGACCGCTCGGCCCTGCAGCCGCTGCGTACCGTGCGCGGGGACCAGCGATGCGACCCGGGCGCCACCTGCCTGGACGACTGCGCGTTCCGGCTCTGCCCGCTGCCGGCCCGGGGCGAGCGGTTGCCGCACGACCTGGACCAGAATTTCTGCGCCCGGCAGCGCGACCTGGCCACCCTGCGCTACGTCACCCAGGCGCGGGCGCCGTGGCAGAACAGCCAGCGCCGCTCGCTGCGGCGGTTCTGGCAGCAGATGTCCGAGCGGACGCTGCCGGGCTGGCGCCGGTGACGCCGCGCCGGGTCGGCCAGCCGACATCCACGGGCAGCGAAGATCAGCTATAAGGGAGGCATGGAGTTTCCCGCGTACCTCGCCACCATGCCGATGCACGCGATCACCGAGATCCACGGCGAGCCCGGCCTGCTGGCCCGCTTCCGGCTGGAGGTCGAGGCGTTCGACGAGGCCGCGCGCGACCGGCTGACCGAGGCGCTGGACCTCGCCGCCGACCTGCACCGCGACGACCGCCGGGTGCGCGAGCCGTACCTGAACCACCTGCTGCGGGTGGCGATCCGGATGATGCACCACTACCAGGTGCGGGACGTGGACGTGATCGTGGCGGGGCTGCTGCACGACGCGGTGGAGGACCACCCGGCCGAGTTGGCCGGCGCCGACGAACCCGCCGGCGTCGACGTCACGGCGGCGGCGCTGGCCGCGCTCGCCGACCGGTTCGGTCCGCGGGTGGCGCGGCTCGTCGCGGCGGTCACCAACCCGGCGTACGACCCGGACCGGGACCGGGACACGCAGTACCGCGAGCACGTGGCGGCCAGCCTGGACCGGGAGCCCTGGGCCCGGGTGATCAAGGTGTCGGACTTCACCGACAACGGCGTCGGCGTGATCCACACGGTCGGGCCGAAGGTGGCCCGGTCGGCCGCCAAGTACCGCCCGCTGGTGCCGGTCTTCCGCGAACTGGTCGCCCGCCCCGACACCCCGCTGTCACCCCCGGTGAAGCGCCACATCTTCGCCCAGCTAGACCTGGCCGAGGAGCGCTTCAGCGCCATCCTCGACCACCCCAACTAACCCTCCCCTCGCCCCTCGCCCTCCCTCGCCCCGTTGATCATGAAGTTAGCTGCCAGGAAAGCGCTCTCCCACCTGGCCAACTTCATGATCAACGCATGCTCCCCCATTCGCCACCGGCGGCATCGGTGGGGAGTCAGGTGGGGTCGGGGGCGCCGAGGGCGGCGGTGATGCGGTGGCGCAGGGCGGGCAGCCGGTCGGGGGCGTCCCGCAGGACCACCCGCAGGGTGGCGTGGCCGCCGGCGGCCGCCGCGCCGAGCACGTCCAGCAGCGTGCCGAGCTGGGCGGGCGGCTCGTCGGCGAGCAGGTCCGCCGCGTCGTGCACGACGAGGGTGAGTGGCCCCTCCTCGAGCCGGTCGGCGAGGACGTCGGCGAGCGCGTCCCAGTTGCGGCCGTACCAGTAGGGCAGCGGCACCGCCTCGGCGAGCGTCTCGTGCAGCGCCGCCCGGGTTCGGGTGACCGCGCCGGGCACCGGCACGCCGGCCGGCTCCGGCGTCGAGCCGGCGTCGAGCGTGAGCCACGCCGGTGGTGTCGGGGGCGCTGCGCCCATGGGAGGTGTCCTTTCGCCGAAGGCGGCGCTCAGAGCCGGTAGAAGTTGCCGTAGTGGTCGGGTGAGAACCAGGTCGCGCCGGTGCTCCTGTTCACCACGATCCGGTACGCGTCGCGGGAGGCGTCGCAGGCGCGCGGGTAGACGTCGTACTCGTAGTAGGTGGCGTTGGTGGGCAGTTGGCCCTCGCGGTTGTAGAACTGCCCGCCGGCGAAGTTGCACCTGCCGCCGCTCCAGGAGTACCAGCCGCGGCTGGTCGGGAAGCTCTTCGCCGACCAGCCGGAGCGCGCGGTGCGGGCGTCCGTGCAGCGGGACAGCGTGCAGGAGCTGTAGACGGCGGCTTCGGCGGGCTCGGCGAGCCGCGTGGAGACCGTGGCGGGGGCGACGAGCGCGGCGGCGGCCACGGCGGTGACCAGGGCGGAGGCGGCCAGGGCGCGGCGTACTCGGGTGGCGGCGGCGCGGAACGGGGTCAAGGGATCCTCCTTGAGCGAGCCGACAGGGCATCGACTGGCATCATTGGCTAGTCGGCGCTCAGTCTGCCCAGGATCCTGCCCGGCGTACAGTCCCCGCCCGGCGACCACGTACCCAATCACGGGTGAACACCCGGTGGCGGGTGCGGACGGACCGAGCCGCCCGCACCCGCCGCGTGCTCAGCGCGCGAACGCCTGGAACTCGGCGATCCGCACGTTCTGCGCCTGCGGGCTCGCCGTCGCGCAGTCGGTCGCCGCCCGTGGGTCGGCGTCCTGCTCACCGGCGTAGTCCGGCCCGCCGGTGCACTGGTTGGTCAGCACCTCGACCCGCAGGTGGGTGGCCGTGGTGCGCGGGATGTCGAACGAGCGCAGCACCAGCTCCGGCGCCCGGGGCCGCGGTGCCACCGCCGGGAAGGCGTCCGGCCGACTGGTGTACACCGGCCGGAAGTCCGCCGCGTCGGCGCAGGTCACCGCGCCCGTGGCGGTGCACGCCAGGACCCGGAACTGCCGCACCGCGGAATACCGGCTCTGGGTGCCGGCGTCGGCGTCCCCGACGACCGGGGGCCGCAGCATGGCGCTGACCTGCACCCGGCGTACCTGCTGGAGCCCGCCGGCCAGGTCGACGGTGACCTGCCGCCCGGCCACCGGCGCGCCCAGCGAGGCCCAGTTGGTGGCCTCGTCGTCGTCGGCGATCGACGCCAGGTTGATCCCGTCGCCGGTGACCGTCGCGCCCGCGCCGGCCGAGGCCAGGTTGGGTCGCAGCACCACCGGCAGCGTGCGGTTCTGCCCGGCCCGCACCGTCACCGGGCCGATCCGGGTGTGCCCGTGGCCGGGCGCCCGGACCACGAACTCGTAGGTGCCGGGCACCAGGGCCACCCGGTCGGTCAGCGGGGTGGCCGCGTCGGTGTCCGCGACCGGCACGGCCCGCGCCTGGTAGCGCCCGACGAAGAGTTGCGCGCCGGCCACCGGCCCGCGCTCACCGAGCGGCAGCAGCCGCAGCGAGCCCTCGCGGGCGTACGGCGAGGTGAAGCCCGGCGTCGGGTCGGGGTCGGCGTTGCCGACGCTGGCCGCGGTCTCGCCGAGGCCGCGCGTGGCGAACGCGTTCCAGAGCAGGTCCTGGTTGGCGCCGCCGAAGCGGATCCGGTCGGCGGCGAGCATCGCGTCCCGGGCGTCGACCATGCTGACCTGGCTGACCGCCATCAGCAGGAACGAGTCGACGACGAGCTGGATCCAGCGCCGGTTGCCCGGGCAGGCGGTCACCGGCCGCTGGCCGTTCGCGCACGCCTTCTGCACCGCCGGCGTGCCGGCGCCCCAGCGGCGCATCATGGCCGCCCGGATGTCGGTGTTGGTGGCGCTCCACACCTCGCCGGAGGCGTGCACCTGAAGACCGGTGACGTCGTAGTCGACCGACGAGTAGTTCAGCGGGCTGGCGCTCATGTTGTAGTTGCGGATGCCCGCGTTCGGGTCCTGGGTGGTGTACTCGCCGATGGTGAAGCCCCGCCGGCCCGGCGCGGCGTACCCGTGCTCGTACAGGTACTCCATGGCGAGCTGGTCGGACCAGCTCTCGCTCATGCCCTGCGGCGAGCTGACCCCGGCGCTCGGGCCGGCGATCATGCGGTTGGTGACCGCGTGGCCGTACTCGTGGGCGATCACCGACATGTCGAAGTCGCCGTCCACGCAGGGCGCGTAGAACGAACCGGCGACCGGCTGCCACAGGTACATGTTGGTGGTCGGCGCGACGCCGTCCGGCGGGGTGATCTGGTTGGCGTTGTTGCGCGCCGGGAACGTCGGCGGGCCGCCGCTCACGCCACCGGCCTGCGCGTTGCCCTGCTCGGCGTCGCCGCCGAGACCACCCCGGCCGAGGTTGTCCTGCTGGAGGTTCCAGGTGTCCTCGGTGAAGCCCAGGTGGTAGGTCCAGTCGTGCATCCGGTTGTGCATGCCGAACAGGTTGGCGCGGGCCGCGTCGATGTCGTTGGCCTGCGGCGAGGTGAACACCTCCGGGTCGCAGCGCCGTTCCTGCCACTGGTTGGTCCACGGGTAGGCGTAGGTGCGGTCCGGGCGCGGCGTCGCGGTCTCGGTGCCGACGCTGAACGGGTCGTTGCTGAACCAGTTCTGCACCGCGATCGCGTTGTTGCCCTTCGTCGTGGTGGTGGACGCCCCGGTGGCCGGGTCCACGTCCCACGCCGGGTGCCCCGGCACCCCGACCACCTCGCGGCAGCCGGCGGCCGGCGCGGCGCACCAGCGCACCCGGGTGTCGACCGAGGACCGGTCGACCCGCGGCGAGTTCGGGAACACGTCCCACGACGGGTTGTCCGCCGCGTGGTCGATCAGGTCCTCACGGACCAGCACGGCGCCGTCGCGGGCGTCCACGTAGGTCGCGTAGGCGGCCGGGTCCGCGCCGGTGGTGTCCGCGCCGAGCACGACCTCCCACGCCGCGCGCGGCCCCCGGTCCGCGGTGGGCACCGCGACCAACGAGGTACGCGACACCTGCGCGTCGGCACGGCCGGAGTCGGCGATCGCGGCCCGCCGCGCCTGCGCGGCGTCGATCGTGGCCGGCGCGGGCGCCCCGGCGTCCCGCGAGAGCGAGGAGCTGACGTGCCAAACCGCTCCCTGTCGTACGCCGATCGCCAGGATCCCGTCGACGGCGGCCGGCAGGTCGCCGAAGCGCTGCCGGAACACCACCGTCGCGCCCTGCCCCATCGGCGCCACGGTCAACTGTTCCAGCGCGGCGGCGCCCTCGGCGGTCAACCCGAGCACGTCCCGGTTCGCGGTCACGTACGCCCGGGCCGCGGCGGCCGGGTCGGCGGGCAGGCCGGTGGCGAGCGGCTTGCCGGTCGAGGTGAGCGTGGCCGGCGTACCGAAGTCGGTCCAGCGGACCCGCGCGCCCAGCGCGGCGGCCCGGTCCCGCTGCCGCGCGCTCGCCGCGACGCGGCCCTTGCGGTTGTCGGTGGCCTTGGTGTCGTGCCGGTCGCCCGGCAGGTGGTCGGGTGAGGCCTGGGTGCGGGTCTCTTCCCGGGGTGCCGCCTGACCGCCGGCTGCGGCGGTCAGGACCATGCCGGCTGCCATGAGCAGCGCGGTGGTCCCCGTCAACGCACGGGATGGTGTGCGCACGGTCCCTCCTGTCATCGTCGAACGGCGATGTCCGTCCCGACATCCGACCAGGATGATCGGCGCGCCGACACCAGCCGAACATCCATTAATAACAGTGCGTCGATGTAACAGGTCTCCGGCTCCGACGTGGTTCGGCCACGGCTAGCAGTCGCGGTCCCTACACCCTGGCGGTGAGCAGCGCCGGGTCCATACGGCCGATCTCGGAGCGCCCCGACATCACGGTGAACTGGGTACGGGGGATGCCGAACAGCCGCGGGGTAAGCGTGGCGTGTTGGTCAGCTAGCGCCATGCAGGTCGTGAAGGCCGTTGCCGTCAGGAGGGCATGCTCGGCGACTCTGTTGAGCGTCGCGGTCGGGCAGAACCCCACCCGTCAAGCGAAGTCGTCAAGGTCGGCCACAGCCCGCAGCCCCTGACTGTTCAGGATAACTATCTCCCGATAGCCGGTGGCCAGGATGCCCGCTTCCCGCATAGTTCCGAGCGCCTTCTGCAGGCTGATCTCGGCCGCCCCACAGAGGGTCGCCAGTTCACTCTGGGTCAGGCCCACGTCGACGACGAGCCCTTCGCGGCTCCGTCGTCCGTACGCCGTGGCAATCTCCCACAGAACGCGCGCCAGTCGGACCTTCACCGGGTAGGAGGCGAAGTCGACTCTGCGCCGATTTGCCCAGCGCAGCCGGTCAGCGACGATGCCGGCGACCTCCGTGGCAGCGTCCGGATTGGACCGAAGGAACGCGCGAAAGGCGTTGCGGTGGATGATTCGGACGATTGAGGCGCGGCAAGCGGTGACTGTTGCGGTTCTCGGCGTGCCGTTGAGCGCGGAGATCTCACCGACGATGTCACCGGACATACGGATCGCCAACAGCGCCTGACGGCCGTCGGCCATCTCCACGGTCACCTTGGCGAGGGCGTCGTCCAGCAGGACGACGTGGGACTCGAGCGCCCCTTCGCGAAGCACGACCTGCGACTCCTTGACCGAACGACGGATCCCGACAGCCAGGAGGCGATCTCGAGTGGTCTCGTCGAGTCGGCCGAGGAGGGTCCCGGACAACCAGATCCTGTCGGTCATCTATCACCTCCGCCACTCTCAATAGATCATCTTTCACGTTCAGCAACAAGGTCGCTACTCACCGGCGGCTGCCGCGACATGTCACCCGCCTCGGAGGATCGAGAGGAGCATCAGTCCTCCGGCGGACGCCATCGCCAGCATCATCCAAGGCATGCTCCGGCGTACCCGATGGTGTTTCGCCATTGCGATGTGGGCGAGTTCGGTGACGAGATCCCACACCTCGTCCCGGTGCTGTCGGACAGGCGCGGGAGGCGAATTGTCCTGTCTGCGAGCAAGGTTCGGAAAGGCGAACCGGTTGGTGCTCCTGGCACTGTCGAGCCGAGGCCGCAGGGCCAGGGTGAGCTGCCAGGCGGCGATCGCAAGACCCGCGACGAAGAGAAGTGCCAGGGATGCGACCAGCAGGGCTGCGCTCGGGGTACCGCCAACCGTTTGCGGGACCACTCTGTCCACGACTGCGGTGGCCACGCCGCCTTCGATCGCCAAGAGGGCGAGGGCCTTGGTGTCGGCGTATCGAATGGCGCTCTGGAACGAGGCTGCCGTAGCCAAGCCGACCTGAAGATCACGCCACGGGTCGAGGTGGGGGTGTCTGGGCGTTCGTCGAACGTTCTCCATGAGTCAAGTGAAGGCGGGCGCAGGCTCAGCTGTGAGTCGAAGTACGGGATGTCGGGCACCTGACGGTGCGGCCGAAAGCGTATTTCTATGGGGTTCCCGGCACGCCGAGCAGATAGAGATGACGGTGAAAACCCGCCGTCGTCACTGAAGGGTGGATCGCGTGCCAGATCTCACGGATCCTGACCGTCGCGTTCTCGTCGCCGTGGACATGGAGAGCTACAGCGGGCGGGACAACGTCCTGCAGTACCGGGCTCAGATGGCATTCCAGAAAATCATGAAGCACGCCTGTGAGGAGTTGGGCTTCGACCGGGTCAACTGGCTCATCCAGCAGGGCGGCGACGGGGAACTCGCGATCCTTCCTCCCGGAACGAGCGAACGCGCAGTGGTGACCCGGCTAACGCCGGTGGTCGACCGCCTACTGCGTGAGTACAACCGGGGCCTGGCGCCGGAGGCGCGAGTCCGGCTACGAATCGGCATCCACGAGGGCCTGGTCCACCTCGACGGCGCGAACGGCTATCCGGGCGATGCGGTGGTGACCGTCTGCCGGCTGATCGACTCACCACAACTGAAGGCGGCGCTGCGGCGGTTCGCCGGTGCCGCGGTGGCTCTGATCCTCTCTGACCGGATCCACCAGGACATCGTCCGGCACTATCAGGACCTGCGGCCGGAGCACTTCCAACGGGTGGCGGTCCACCTGCCGGAGAAGAACTTCGAAGCCGTCGCCTGGATTTACGTCCCGGGTGAGAACGCCGCCGACGCCGCCATGAACGACGGTGTGGAGGCTCCACGCTCTCGTGACAATCCGGAGGCGGACAGTGACGGTGCCGTTGGCCGTACCAGCCCGGGGCCGCCACCTCAGTCCTCCGGCGGCCAGAGCTTCCACCACATCACCTCGCACGGTGTGAACGCGTTCGGAAACGGCAACGTCATCTCCACCTCGGGCCTAACGGACAACACCGCTGCACGGCGGTCGAACTCGTGACCGAAACTCAGCCAGAAGGGGCCACCAGCGCGCCTGCCGCGCCGGAGGGGGACAGCGGGCGGAAGGCGGTCGTCGAGTATCCGGCTAAGCCGGACGACTCGTCGGTGCGGGTGGAGCACCGGGACCAGCCAGACGGCCGGAAGGAGGACGAGATCCCTCCGGACTCGCTCCGACTGGACCCACGAGTCGGGGAGGATCTGTACGGCCCCTATGCCAGATACTCCCGGCTCAGCGTGAGCGGAGTGAACGCCCTTGGCGACAACAACACCATCCAGCACATCACCTATGAGGGTCAGCCGGCCGCAAAGCCGATCATCCGCGATCTTGTCGGAGTGCCGGCCCTTCTCGAGGTCTACTCCGAGACGGCTGCGTGCGGACGGCTCGCGGATCTGCTGCGTGAACGTTCCACCGCGTGTTTGACCGGCCGTCCTGGCACCGGCCGATTCAGCACCGCGTGCGCCGCGCTGGCGCAGCGTCACGACCCACTTCGCGTACACGAGGTGCTGCTGCCGGACGAGGTGGGGCCGGGGGCGCTCCGCCACGCGACGGACAACCTCGATGAAGATCATGGCTACGTCCTTCGGCTACCTGGTGACAAACACGTTGAGGCGATGCGCTCACTGGCAGACGTCTTCCGACAACACTCGGCCAGCCTGCTCCTCATTCGGGATGACGACCTACCTATCGACAACAGGCACAGCGCGGAGGTCCCGCACCGCGGACCGGACCCATTAGCCGTCTTCCGCCAGCACCTGCGGCACTACCTGCGCCGTCATGCCGGACTGGACGACGAGGAAGCCGGGCGACACGTCGAGACGTACGTTCAGATCGAGAATCTGGCCACATCGATCGAAAGCACGTACGGGCCACGTGAGGTGGTGCCACTCGCACTTGCTGTCGCGCGTCGCCATCCCGCTGGCGATGACGCAGTCGCCGAGATCGTGGGAATGTCCCAACCGAGGCGAAGGAAACGCGCCGCCGAGATCCTCCGTTCCGGGGCCACCGAGGGAGAACGCCGTCCTCGAAGAGTCGACCAGCACGAACGGGCCTTCCGCATCGCGTACGCCGTCTTCGCTCGGCAACCGCTCCACTACGTCTTCGAAGCCGCGGGCCTACTCCTCGAAGAGATCGATGGGCAAGCCAAACGGCCGGAGTGGGGCCGGATGGCATTGCAGTATCCGGTGTCCGAACTGCTGGGGCCACTCGACGTCGACTGGCGGAATGGGCGGGAGTCCGTACGCTCACAGGGCGGTGTGTCCCGGTCGGCATGGCTGCACGACGGCGCCATGCGGGGCGCCATCATCGACGAGGCATGGCACGAGTTCGACAGCACAAGGCCCGCCCTACTCAAGTGGCTCGACACCCTGGTCGCTTCCGATGACGAGGCCGTGCGCCACGGGGCCGCCGAGGTGGCGGGGTTGCTTGCTCACCACGACTTCGATCGCGTCTGCGCAGACCTGATCGACGGATGGGCTGCCGCGCCGAGGCCCCGGATCCGCGAAGCCGCGGCCAGGGCGATCGTCGCGGCGGACATGGGTGGATACGTGCGCCACCTCGTCCGCCATAAGGTACGCGACTGGGCCGGCGGTCATCGCAACTACCAACGGGACACGGCCGCCCTCGTCTACGCCAGTGGACTTCAACAACCTGACCTGAGCTGGAGTCTGGCAGACCTCCGCCGCATAGCCGGGGACCGGATGCAGCAACACACCTGGGCGGTGGCCGAGAGTGTGTATCAGCTATACAACCACTCTCCCGACCAGACGAATCAGATCGTCTTGGAGTTGGCCCGATGGTCGGACGACCGCCAGTTGCGGCGGCACGCCGGCAACGCCTTCCTCGCCCTGGCTGAGAATCTGTCCAGTGCGGGACCCATCCTGATGACGAAGCTCGCAGCGAATGAAGTCGACACCGCTGCTCTCAGTCGACTATGGGAGGTGGCGCTGCTCGCCACGGTCCCCGCCCGCCGGGCTTGGCGGATCCTCGGTCAGTGGCTGCATGAGGCCGAGTCAGATGACGCCCTCCGCAAGTCCATCGGCATGCTGGTGACCGACCTGGCTGCCATGCCGGCCCTACGGCGTCGTCTGGAGTTTCATCTCGTACGACTCGACGAGTTTCAGAGCGGCCTGCCCGGGTGGCTCGTGAATGCAATCAGGGGGTGGTGACATGACGGACCTTATTGGCGCAAAGGAGCCCCGAGCGGGGTTCTGGCGGAGGGCGGGGATGTGGTTCCTGGCGCTGTGGCGTCGTCTGCTCGTGCTGCTGCAGGGGCCGGAGCCCGTTGCGGCACCGATCTCGTCGGCACCACCGCCGCCGCCACCCGGCCGGCTGACGGAACGACGGGAGATCTCAACGCCGATCGTCGTACCGGCCCGCGGTTATGTCTTCACGTTCCGCATCCGTGCCATGTTCGTCTGGTCGTCCAACGGCATCCCTCGGGAGATGCTGAGCGGATCCGCGCAGTACTTCATGCCCTACGCCGTTCGCGCTCTGACCAATCTCGCCGCGGCTCGCGCCCGCAACTTCGCCGCTCATCGAGCCCGTGACCTGGAGGTGGAGTTGCAGCGTGAGCTTGCCGCGACCGGACCGTGGCGCTACGAACGCGGCGGCGCAGAGGTCGCCTGCAAACCGTACGTCTGGGTGGAACTGGACGAGGGAGTCAAGCAGGCGGTTCGTCCCTATTGGGAACAGCTCATCAAGCTCGACTGCGAGTACGACGTCGACGTGAAGCGCGCGCAGAACGCTGATCGGCTCAGCCGGCAGTGGCTGTCGATCCTGGGGAAGCTGGTGGACAATCCGGCGGCCGGCGGCGCGGCCAAGATGACCGATGAGAACTTTGCCGCCGTCGTCCAGGAACTCATCGCCCAACAGCAGGCAGCCACGCAGCGACTCAATGACCTGATCGAGGATGGCCTCCGCAGCGACGACGAGTACGAGAGGAAGACCTCGTTCGACCTCCTCGCCGAGCGGCTGAAGTCGCACGGGCGGGCAGCGTCGGCCGAACCGCGGGAGCCGTCCCGAAACGGTGCATCACCGAGGCCCGGCGACTGATCAAGGGCGGGCGGTCGCGCTTCCGTCGGCGGGCGTAGGCCCGCACCACGCTCGCTGGCGGCCGTGGGACTCGTCGCAGTCAGCGTGCCCGGCGGTGACGCCGCACGTAGGTGAAGCCCTCGGGAAGGTCCCGGTCCACCACCTCCGAGGCAAGGACGGCGTCCCGGTGGGCCTCAACCTGCTCGGCGGATGCCTGCGCGCCGGGTGGGAGGCGCCGAACGAAGCCCGTGACCCAGTGACCTCGACGGTGGCGGTGCCATTCGTTGGCGGTTTGGCGTTGCGGCGTCACGGACTGAATCTGCGGCACGTACCGCAGCAGCAGGGTACGAACGTGGCCCGGTCGGGGCGGATACCAGGGTCGACCGTCGTGATCAACGCTGCCTTCCACCCGGAGCAGCCGGCCCCCGAGGAGGAGCTGTTCCACCGCTGGGCCTATCCGGTCCGCGCGGTGCCGCGGCAGACCGAGATCCAGGCAGTTCCGCACCAGGGCGTCCTCGGCAAGAACGGCTTCGCCATCCACGCTGAGATAGCCCAGTTTGCGCAGCGTCCGCATCGCCCAGCTCGCATCCGACAGGTCCGGTACGTCGCGATCCTGGTCAGACCCCGGGGCTGTCTCGCGCGTGACGACCTGACGGTCGTAGTGGTGCTGGAACTCGACATCGTCCACTTGCTCGGGGCGCGGCAACCGAGCTGTGCGAGCGCCGATGTCAGCACTGCCGCACCGCCACTTGAAGGTGACCAAGGTCCCGGGCAGAAGCCCCTTTGGCCATTGAATGCCGCTGATCTCCCATTGCCCGCCCCGGCGACGTAAGGCCACGGTCTGGATCGCGGCGGCCGGAGCTGGTCCTTGCTCCTGGTGGTCGAGCCGGAGCCTCAGTCGTCGGTCACCCCTCGACGGCAGCTCACCGTCGGGAAGCAAACACCAGCCACCCTGAAGATGCATCCGGTACAGGGCCGTCTGCCACACCAAATCGTCGTTGTTCTGCGCGCTGCCCGACAACCACCACGCGTGATCATCTTCCTCGGCCGGAGCCATCAGGTGTTGGTCTAGCGCTCGGCCGAAGCTCTGCGAGACCCGGTCGGCCTCGGCCTGGACAACGGCACGCGGCTCGGATCCTCTGCCGGCCCGCGACGCCAGGTCGGCGAGGTGGGCGGCAGCAGCCGCTCCACCATGTCGCTCCAGACAGGAGTCGGCGGAGACCAGGAGCCGCCTTCGATGCCTGATCACCTCCGCCAGCAGTTGCCGCGTGTGCCTCGCGACCGGGAAGCCGAGCGCCCCGGACACGACACCCGTCCGCAGGACGTGGCCGACAGCCTCGGCAGCACGATCATCTCGACAGACGACCTGGACGGTCGACGTCCCGGTAACGAGATCGAGCGCGGTGCGGCAGATGGCCTGGACTCCGCAATCCTGGACATCGACAGCTCGATCGGTGCCCGTGCGAAGTTCGCCTTCCTCGGTCAGCCAGGCATACCCGAAGACTCCGGTGCTCTGGTCGAAGTCGACGGCCACCACTGCGGTCAGACCCGCGGATTCCCGAGGAACCTGTCGCCGTACGGCTTCGCAGACGAACGCCTCAGACGGATCATCGGGGGCATTCGCCACGCCGGCGGTGGGCGTCACGGCCTCCGTCTCTCCGATTTCGCCCTCGGCTCTCCGCGGCAGGTCGACCGGCTCGAGGCGCGAGCGGACGACCCGGGCGATCGACGATGCGCAGCCGGCATGGTCCGCTCGGGAAGGCTGCTTCGAGCAGTTCTTCCGGTGCTCCTCGAACACCCGGTCGACCTGTCGGGCCAGGGCCGGGTCTGACTGCCGCACTGCCCTCGACGCCTCGGTCCCGGCCTCGACGCGTGCCGTCCGCACCTTCCGGACACGGTGGAGATGGCCTGCCTGAGCCCGCATCTCGGCCACCATGAGTTGTGCTTCCAGGCACCGCGCGCTGCCTCGGGCGTACGCCTCGGCGGCCCGACGCAAACGCGGCACGACGCCCTTTCCGCCCCTGGAGAATTCGGCCTCGAGAATGTGGCGAGCGCCCACGAGTTCGGTGAGGATCTCCTCGGTGCAGGCCACCCACTGCTCCGCGACCGCGGGGTGGGCCAGCCACTGGTCATGCTCCCAGCGGTTGACCTCGGCGACGGTTTCCCGGGTGAAACCGGCGACGTCCAGCTTGCGCAGGCGCTTGACCTCGGCGGGCAGCTCGGGATGCCTCTTGTCGTGACTCTGCAACCATCTCCAGACGTCCGAGGTCGGAGGTTCGAGCGAATCCGACCGGATGCCACGGCGGCGCAGCGCCTTCGTGAACGCCTCCTCGAAGGCTTGAGGGGCGACCCGACGGATGACCCGAGCCTCCACTGGCTCTTCGACCGCACCACCGGGTGCCGGCTGGCTTCGGGCGTGGCAGGTCGCACGGAAGGTGTCGACGGCTTCTATCCGGTGAAGTGCGAGCTCTTCGCGGGTCGCGGCCAGTTCCTCGGCTTCGCTCCCGCCGAGCCGGGCTATCCGTTCGTCCATATCGACAAGCAGTTCGGCATACCGGATCGCGGCGATGGATGAGGGTTCGCCGGCACATCGACGGTGCAGCTCCTGTTCGGATGGGGAGAGCTGCTTGCCCTCGGCGACGGACCGGTGCATGGCGGCGAGCCAGACCATGTCCCTGGGCAGAGGGCTCGCGGCGGTCGGCTGGGGTCGGCTCTCGCTCCGGGGCCCTGGATCGCGCTGCACGGCTGTCCCTTGCCGGGCGGCCTGCGGTGCCGCCTGCCGCCCGTGGCAGCCGCTGCAGAGCAACTGCGACCAGTCACCGGAGACCGTCACGACGGAGTTCGACATGGTGGTGCGCCGGCAGGTCACACACCGGAACGTCAGCGGCTTGTCCAGGGTGTACCGCCGCAGCCTGCCCCGTATGGGGTGAACCTTCCTGATCTGGTACCCGGAAGGGGGTCGGGAGACCATGCTGGGTTCCGGGGCTCAGTTGTTCGACTCGGCACGCCCGCCCGAATCTTCCTCGTCGCTGCCGCCGCGGCGGAGGGTTCGCTCGGCGATCCGGCTGGAGAGCCTTCCGGTCACCCACTTGGCCCGGTCGAGCGTCTCGTTGCCCAGGCGCACAGCGGCGCCAACGCCTTCGGCTCCAGTGTCAAGGGCCTTATCCCGCACCTCCTTCGCCGCGTCCGCCCATCGCCTCGCCTCCGACGACTGGCGGTCGCCCTCGATACCGAGCAACCCGTGAAAGTCGACGATGGCGATCGAGACCTGGTTGCTCGACTGCACCACCGCCGGCGAGTCCATCGGATTCAACAGCACCTTGGTGTTGGCCCTGGCGGCGGCCGCATCCATCCGGTCGAGCAGTCGCGCGGTGCACCGTGACATGAGGTCCAGCCGGTTCTGCCGGGCAGTCTTCAGCCCGAGGCGATGCCCGTCCAGCTCCTCCGGGCACGCGTCCAGCACCCGATCGAGTTCGAGCACGGCGACCGCGTCCTGCAGTTGGAAGCAGCGCGCCAGGACGGCGAGCCACTCGCGGCCCTTCGACTCAGCCTCCCTGGCCGCCTTGGCGAGGTCACCTATCGAGGCCTTGCTTTCCAGCTTCTCCGCGAGCGCGTCGAGCTGACGCAGCGCGTAAGCCTGGGTCTCGGCGATCGCCGCCGGCGCACCCTGCACCTTGGACCACGTGACCTCGTCGACCCGACCCTCCGCATCCCGGACGGTCATGGACTCCTCGATGACAAGGCCGACTCCGATCATGCGAGCCAGCACCGCGTCCTTCTGGGCGCGAAGCACGTCGTCGACCTTCTCGTCGATCACGGCGAGATAGTCGGTGATCTCCTTCATGCTCTGCTGCATGGCAAGCTGGGCCATGATGCCGGCGGCGCCGGCCAGCATCGCCGGGTTGCCCGCCACCGACGCCTTGTCAAACTGGAGCCATGACTTGATTGAGCCGGGCTTGCCGACCATGGCGTGGCTGACGCCCGGCGTTTTGGTCGGCGTCAGTCCGTGTTTCTGCACGAGCTGTGCGGACTCCTTGGTCAGTTTCATCCAGCGACCCGAGTGGGCGGCGATGTCGGAACCCGCCTGCACTACGGCGGCCCCGGCGTGGAGAGCAGGCCCGAGCCGACGCAGTCCGAGGTCCTTCGACGGCAGTCCCTCGGAGACAAGGAAGCGCTCGACGGCGGCCGAATCACCGATGACCGCCAGCCCGTCACCGTCACTGATCAGCTGAATCTCGTCGTTCATTGTCCGACTCCTGACGTGCGCGAGGGGATGGACGGGGCGCCTACTACTCGTTCACTGCTTGGTTCTGCGGCCGCTGGTGGCCTTCGGCGGGCGCCACGAAGTGAGTGCCTCATCGGTGAGGTGTAGCCGATTGGTCGTCTCGGCAAGGAAGCCGGCGTAGATGTCCGCCGGCGAGGCACCCCACGTCGGGTCGAACTCGCCGTACCAGTGGCGTACCCAGGGCAGGATCTCGCGCAATCCCGCGACCAGCGGCAAGAGCCGGTCGGCGGCCCAGCCATCCTCCTGCTCGCGGGCGACGACCGGGGTGGCGAGGGCCTGGGCATGCTCGCGGTGGTCCCGGCCGGCCCAGCCGACCAGCAGGGATGGGTCACCGTCGCGGCGGGCATCGGGGTACAAGACGAAGCGTCCTTGGGTTACGTCGAGCTTGCCCCAGTGCTTGCAGTAGCCGCCCTTGAGGAAATCCGCCGAGGTGCACTTCGGCGGCACCGGGATCCCCTTGCGTAACTCCCGCTTCGCGGCCTCGTCGGGCAGCGCGTCCTCCTGCCGTTGCAGGTCCCACATCTGCTCCCAGTCGGCCCGCTTAGCCAGCCCCGGCTCCTTGTAGCGCAAGTCGGCCAGGTGCGGCGCGTGCTCGTCGGCGATCAGGTCGGCACTCACCTTGCCGAGATCCCGACCGGGCGCGTAGATGCCGGCGACGGTGAGCGCGTCGTCGTCGCGGCGCAGCTCGTCGACTGACTCGGCCTGCTCCCGCAGGTCCTTTTCCAGCTTCTTGGCCTGCTTCTGCAGGTCAAGAAGAGCAGTTTCCGGTCGGTCACGCGAAGACTCTAGCCGTCCCGTCGACGGGACGGGGGTACCCGTACGTACCGAGCTCATCGACAGGCCGCTACCGATTCAGGTTCGGACGACGGCTCACGCCGTCGCGTCGATGAAGGTGGTGACCGCTAGACGGAAGTCGTACGGACTCTCGACCCACGGCAGATGACCGGATCCGGGGAGGCTCACCCGCTCGCAGTTCGACAGCGCTTGGTGCAGCGAGTCGACTCCCGAGCGGGGACGGATGTCCTCCGGGCCGTCGATAATTAGCACGGGTAGGTCGAGCGCCCGGCACCGCGCGGCCAGGTCGGCCTCTCTCAGCTCCCGTTTCACCTCGGCGTTGACGGCCCGGTTGCAGTCGCGGTTGAGACCCAGCCAGGGCGTGGCCATGTCCTCGGCGTGTCGCAGCGCGGTGTCCGGGTCGGCGAAGTCGGCCGACCACTGCAGGACCGCCTGCTCGCGTTCCACGGCCGGAGTGTGCGGGCCGGCCTCCAGCGCCTCCCACCGGTCCCGATGAGGTTCGAGCCGCCGCCGGAGATTCCGCTCGTAGTGCGGGTGCCAGCCGCGTTCCGGGTCGATGCCGGTGCCGGAGACGTAGACCAGGTGACTGACCCGCTCGGGGTGGTCGAGCGCGTACCGCAGGGCCAGGTGCGCGCCCCACGAATGGCCGAGCACCGCGACCCGGGGACCGCCGAGTTGCTCGCGGACCGCGTCGAGGTCGGCGACGAAACGGTCGACCGTGTACGGCCCGCGCCGCTCGGAGCGCCCACACCCGCGCTGGTCCCACCGGATGACGCGGACGCGGTCGTCGAGCAGCCGGGCGACCGGGCCGAGGTAGTCCCACATGCCCGGACCGCCGTGACACAGCACCAGCGGCGGCCCGGCGCCGGCCTGGTCGGCCCACAGGCGACAACCATCTTCGGTACGCACGACCACGGCCATCCGGGACAGTATGACGGGCGCCCGGAGTGGGGCGCCGCGTCTCAGCAGCCGCAGCCGGCCGCCGCCCGCAGCGGCGCGGTCAACGGGTCGACCGGCCGGCTCACCACACCGGCGGCGCTCTCCACCGGGAAACCCTCCCGCACCCAGTACTCGTATCCGCCGAGCATCTCCTTGACATGGTGACCGAGTCGGGCGAAGGCCAGCGCGGCACGGGTGGCGCCGTTGCAACCCGGCCCCCAGCAGTAGGTGACGACCACCGCGCCCGGCGGGACCAGGTCCGCCGCTCGCGCCGGGACCTCCGTGGTGGGCAGGTGCACCGCGCCGGGCAGGTGACCCTGGTCCCACGCCTCGGCACTGCGCGAGTCGACCACGAGCAATCCGGTCACGGCGGTGTGCAGATCGGCGTGCACGTCGCTGACGTCGGTCTCGAAGCTCAGTCGGGCGGCGAAGTGGGCGGCCGCGGCGGCGGGATCGGCCGGGGCGGCGGAAAGTACGGAAGACATGGCCTCGATGCTTGCCGAAGCGTCGTCCGGCGGGCAGTGGCGACAGTGCCGACATCCGCTAAGTTCGCGCCATGACCGTGGCACCCGCCGGGAACGACGCCGGCCGGAGCGTGGCGGTGCTGGCCTACGACGGGATGTCCGCCTTCGAGCTGGGCATCGTGACGGAGGTGTTCGGGCTGCCCCGGCCGGAACTCGACGTCGGCTGGTACGACCTCGCGGTCTGCGCCGAGCGCCCGGAGCCGGTGCGGATGCTCGGCGGCGCCACGCTGTCCACCGCCAACGGGCTGGACGTGTTCGAGTCCGCGCAGACTGTGATCGTTCCCGGGGTCGGCGACGTGCACGGCGCGCTCTCGCCCGCGGTGACCGCCGCGTTGCGCCGGGCGCGCCGGCGCGGAGCCCGGATCGTCTCGATCTGTTCGGGCGCGTTCGCGCTGGCCGCCGCCGGGCTGCTCGACGGCCGGCGCGCCACCACCCACTGGCGCTACGCGGAGCTGCTGCAGAGACGCTTCCCTCTGGTCCGGGTCGACCCGAACGTCCTCTACGTCGACGACGACGGTGTGCTGAGCAGCGCCGGCAGCGCGGCCGGGCTCGACCTGTGCGTCCACCTGATCCGCACCGACTTCGGCCCCACCGTCGCCAACGCGGTGGCCCGCCGGCTGGTCATTCCGCCGCACCGCGACGGCGGACAGGCGCAGTTCATCGAGACTCCGGTCGCGGTCGGTCACGACGACGACCGGATCAGCCGGAGCATGGCGTGGGCGATGAGCAACCTCGACCGGCCCCTCACCGTCGGCGAACTCGCCCGGCAGGCGCACATGTCGACCCGCACCTACCTGCGTCACTTCAAGCTCGCCAGCGGAACCAGCCCGATCCGGTGGCTGGTCGCGCAGCGGATCCAGGCGAGCCTGGCGCTGCTCGAGACGACCACCGCGTCGATCGACGAGATCGCCGCCGCGACGGGCTTCGAGAGCGCGGTGACCTATCGGCACCACTTCGCGCGGGCGATGAGGACCTCGCCATCGGCGTACCGGCGGGCCTTCCGGGTCGCGGCGGTGGGGACGAGCTGACGTACACCGGTGGGACCTGGCTGGCCGCTGACGTCCCGGCCCGGCGTGGCGTCGCCGTTGCGGAGCGGAGGTCGTCGTCCAGTTCGCGGGGCCGCGGAGGGCTGTGGAGCCGACGCCGCGCCGCCGGACGGCTCAGCCCCGGGTGCAGGCGAACAGCGTGCGGGCGTCGGCCTCGGTCGGCTCGAGCGGTCGGGCCGCGAGGTAGGCGGACAGGTCGCGGAAGTCGGCGGTGGCGTTGTGCACGCACGCCGCCAGCGCGCCGTCGAGCAGATCGCGCGCGGAGCGCGTAGCGGGCGCGGTCGCGTCCTCGATCGGTGGGACGCTGAGGTCCCGGGTGAACACCACGTGGCAGGCGTGCCGGTCGGGCGCGACGACGCAACGGTAGTTGCCCTCTTCGGTCAACTGGTTCCTGATGTCCGCCCAGACCGTCGCCTCGGACACGTCCGTCACGTCGGCACCGGCCGCGCAGGCCGTCCGGACGCGGCAGCGGGTCGGGTCTCCCGGGGCGACCGCGACCTGGGCCAGCGCCAGGCCGCCGCGGTGGAACACGGCGAAGCCCTGCACATCCGGGGTACGACGGAGGACGCCGGGGGTCCAGACCCGGTCGTAGCGCCGCTCGGCGAGGGACCTGAGAAACTCCACGGTCCGGCCGGCGGCCTGCCGCGCCTCCACGCCCATCCGGTCAGTCCCGCCCCGCCACCGGCACGGCGAGCCAGCGGAACTGGCCGTGGCGTCCGGGCAGGCGGGTGAAGTCCTGCCAGTCGAGCCGGTAGTCGCCGGTCAGGTGGCGCTCGTTCGGCAGGAAGTAGCGGCCGTCGACGCCCCACCGGAGCGCGCCGGTGAGTCGCCGGCCGTTGTGCAGCCGGAACTCGCGGTCCCGGGTGGGCTGGTCGGTGGCGGGCGCCCGCCACAGCGCGTGGTCGTTGGTGAGCAGGAGGGCCAGCCCGTTCGTCCCGTCCCGGCCGGTGCCGCAGAGGGCTTCCAGCCGCTCGACGTCGGCGACGAAGCGATTCCGTACGATCTCCGCGGCGGTGTGGCTGCGCAGGCCGTACTCCTCGCCGGTGCGTGGGTCGGCGCCGTTCCAGCGGATGGTGACGTAGGTCAGTTCGATCGCCGTCCGGCCGCCCGGGCCGTGGCAGAGCAGGTCCAGGTCCTCGTGCTGCTCCTGCCGCACCGCGAGGCGGACGCGCACGCCGCCGTCGAGCCGGCGCACCGTCCAGGCGAACGCGTGCTGGAAGTCGGCCTCGGAGTGGAACAGGGACCGCTCGGTACTCAACTCCGCCATGACACTCGCGACCGGTACGGCTCCGGCGATCAGCATTCCCACCCCACAGTGACGGCTGCATCGGACCGGCGGCGCCCCACCGTCGGTCCGATGGCGGAGCCTCACGCTACGGAGCGCGACCTGGCGGAATCAAGACGTCACGCGGAGATCGGCGTCCGGTCTGGACGGTCGGTCCCGTCAACGGGACCGACCGCATGAGCACGCTAACAGACTCTCGGCTCCAAGTCCCGCCGATAGGACCAGGGGAGGCGTCGTCCGATCGGCCGATCAGGTATCCCGAGGAGCCGCCCGCGCGGCTGCCCGACACGGCCGGCCCCGGTTGTTAGGTTGGATCGCGGGTCGCCGCACACGACGATCCACGCACCCCTCGCCCGACCGGCCCGGAAGCCGCCGAACCCGACTTCCGGGCGGGTGGCTGCCGCCCGGCGGAGGGGGTGCGATGACCGGAGAGCCGGACGACCCCGGCCGTCGGCCGACGCCCGGCGTACCCGTCGACGGCCGGCGGCGACGCTGGGCCGCCCGGGCGCGGGCGCTCGGGGACGCGGCGCGCTCGCGTACCCGCAGGTTCTGGGCCGGCGCGCAGCCGACGCTGCGGCAGCTCTGGTGGTCGGAGGCGCCGGCAACGCCGGTGACCACCGTCGACCGGCGGTTCCCGGAGCCGCTGGTGGCGCCGGCGCAGGGACAGGTCTACGTGTTCCTGGTCCGCGCCACCTTCACCTGGTCCTCCGACACCGCCCGGCCGGAGCTGTTCGGCTGGTACGTCGACTACTTCCAGCCGCAGGCCACGCAGCGGCTGCGCCGCCTGGCGGTCCGCTGCGCGGTCGAGGTGCCGCCGCACCGGCCGGGCGAGCTGCTCGCCGCATTGACCGCGGCGCTGGCCGCCGACGATCCGCCACCCTGGACGTACGCTCGCGGTGAGGTGTCGTTCGCCTGCGAGCCGGACGTGACGGTGCACCTGGACGAGCGGGTCCGTCGGCTGCTCCAGCCGTACTGGGAGCAGCGCATCGCGCTGGAGTGCGAGCGCGACCTGGCCCGGCGGCGCATCGAGTACGCCCAGGAACGCGACCGCAGCACCCCACCCGACCCGCCGCCCCCGCGCCCCGCCGCTCCGATCCCACCCGACCGGACCCGACAGACCCGAGCCGACCACCCCGGAACCCCGCACCCCCGGCAACCACACGCCGCAACCCCCGCCCCGACACCCCGGTAGAAACGTTCACCCCCTGGAGCCCTTACTCCCCCACCCCCACCCCGGACCCCCACCCCAGCGCGTCGATCATGAAGTTGACGGCAAACCTCGTCCGTTTCGTCCCCGCCAACTTCATGATCGACGCATCCCCGTGGCCCCGCTCCGACCCCGAGGGCGGCGATCTTGCAGTTACGGCCCCCGAAATATCAGTTTTCGGCCGTTCTGCCGGGGCAGTAACTGCAAGATCGACGGGCAGGGCGGGCGGCAGGCGTGATCAAGGAGTTGGCGTCGCCGCGGAGATCGACTCCGACGCGAACTCCTTGCTCACGGGTTCGGTTCCGGTTGGGCGGTCACTCGTCTGGGCCGTGGTCGGGGTGCGAGCTTCGGTCCTGGGGTGCGGTGTGGGACAGCGACACACCTGACGGTTCCTCGCGGTCGGGTGGGGAGGGGGTCGGTCAGCCGAGCAGGGTGGCGTAGCGGCCCTGGTGGGTGAGCAGGGACTGGTGGGTGCCGGACTCGATGATGCGGCCGTGGTCGAGCACGGCGATCCGGTCGGCGTCGCGGACCGTGGAGAGGCGGTGCGCGATGGTCACCACGGTACGGCCCCGGGCCAGCTCGTCCAGGGCCCGCTGCACGGCGCGCTCGGTCTCGGTGTCCAGCGCGCTGGTCGCCTCGTCGAGGATCAGGATCCGCGGGTCGCGCAGCAGCGTCCGGGCGATGGCCAGGCGCTGCTGCTCGCCGCCGGAGAAGCGGTGGCCGCGGGAGCCGACCATGGTGTCGTACCCGTCGGGCAGCGCGGCGATCACGTGGTGGATCCGGGCGGCGCGGGCGGCGGCCTCGATGTCGGCGTCGGTGGCGTCGGGTCGGGCGTACCGCAGGTTGTCGCGCACGGTGGCGTGCAGCAGGTAGGTCTCCTGGCTGACCACGCCCACGACGGCGGCCAGGTCGGCCAGGCGCAGGTCGCGCAGGTCGACGCCGTCGATGGTGATCCGGCCGGCGTCCGGGTCGTGCAGCCGGCTGAGCAGGGCGGCGAGCGTGCTCTTGCCGGAGCCGGTCTCGCCGACCAGGGCCAGGCTGGTGCCGGCCGGGACGTCCAGGCTGACGCCGGCGAGGGCGGCGGTGTCGCTGCCCGGGTAGCTGAAGGTGACGTCCTCGACGCGCAGGTGGCCGCGGACCGTGGCCGGGTCCAGCGTCGCCGGGCGGGCCGGCTCGGCGACCTCCACCGGCAGGTCGAGGTATTCGAAGATGCGGGCGAACAGCGCGAGCGAGGCGGTCAGCGTGACGCCGACGTTGAGCAGGCCCATCAGCGGGCGGAACAGGTTGCCCTGCAGCGCGGTGAACGCGACGAGCGTGCCGATGGTGAGCGTGCCGGCGGTGCCGGGCAGGCCGGCGCCCAGGTAGATCACGGCGGGGATGGCGGCGAAGACGACCGTCATGGCGGCCATCCGCCAGCGACCGGCCAGCTCGGAGCGCAGCTCCAGGTCGACGAGGCGGGCCGAGGAGGTGGTGAACCGGTCGACCAGGGCCGTGCCGGTGCCGAGCGTCTTGGCCAGCCGGACACCGCTGACCGACAGGCCCTCCTCGATGGTGACGGTGAGGTCGGCCAGCTCCCGCTGGCGGCGGGCGGTGATCTCGCGGCGCAGCCGGGCGACCCGGCGGGTGAGCCAGAGCGCGGGCGGCAGCACGACCAGCGAGACGAGCGTGAGTCGCCAGCTCAGCGCCAGCATGGCGACGACGGTGGCGACGACGGTGGTGAGGTTGGCGGCGATCGAGGTGGCGGTGGAGGTGACCACGGACTGCATGCCGCCGATGTCGTTGGTGATGCGCGACTGCACCTCGCCGGTGCGGGTGCGCACGAAGAAGCCGATCGACTGGCGTTGGAGGTGGGCGAAGACGTCGGTGCGCAGCCGGTGCATGACCTCCTGGCCGACCCGGGTGGAGATCCAGGTCTGGGCGACGCCGAGCACGGCGGTCACCGCGGCGACCGCGACCATGGCCGCGACCAGCCAGGCCAGCAGCGTCAGGTCACGGTCGGGCAGGGCCCGGTCGATGACGGTACGCAGCAGGAACGGCGACGCCATCGCGATGATCGAGGACGCCACGATGATCGCCACCACGGCGGCGAGCGGGCCGCGGTGGGCGGTGAAGAGGCCGCCGATGCGGCGCAGGGACACGTCACGGGCCTGGGCCTTCTCGGCGGCGGACACGGTTCGGCCGGTTCCACGGCCGTCGGGGGTGCGAGCCAAGGGGTTCTCCTCTGTCGGGCAACAATGCTGAGGTTACCTCATCATGAGGGAACAACAGGAGATGCTGCTACCGTATTCCCGTGACCGGCAGCGACGAGGAGAGCCTGGCCGAGACGTTCTGGGCGGTGACCCGGCGACTGCGCCACCAGACCAAACGCGCGCTGGAACCGTGGGAGATCAGCCCCGGGCAGGCGCGGGCGCTGGGCGTGCTGCGGCGGCACGGGGCGCTGCGGCCCGGCACGCTCGCCGAGCACCTGCGCATCGCGCCCCGCTCGGCCACCGAGGTGGTCGACGGGCTCCAGGAGCGTGGCCTGGTCGAGCGGCGGCCCGACCCGGGCGACCGGCGGGCCACGCTCGTCGCGCCGACCGCCGAGGGCGACCGCGTCGGCGCCGCCATCCAGGCGGCCCGGGCCACCGAGGCGGAACGGTTCTTCGCCTCGCTCGACGCGGGCGACCAGGCCGAGCTGACCCGGATCCTGCGCCGGCTACGCGACGAGTAGCGCCACCCGGCCGCCCTGCCACGGCGTCGACGCAGGCAACCGGCCGTGGCGCTACCCGGTGAGCCGGTCGCGACGCCGGCGCAGGAACTCCCGCTCGGCCGCGTTGGCGGTGCCGGCGATCGCCGCGTCGTACGCGGCCCGGGCCTCCGCCGGCCGGTCGAGCCGGCGCAGCAGGTCGGCCCGGACGGCGTGCCACACGTGGTAGCCGGTCAGGTCCAGCCGGTCCACCACGGCCAGGGCGGGGGCCGGCCCGCGTACCTCAGCCAGCGCCACCGCCCGGTTCAGCGCCACTACCGGCCCCGGTGCGCGGGCCGTCAACTGGTCGTAGAGCGCGAGGATCTGGATCCAGTCGGTGCCGGCGGCGGTGGCCGCGTCGGCGTGCACCGCGTTGATCGCGGCCTGGATCTGGTACGGGCCGGGCCGGTCGCGCCGCAGGCACCGCCGCACCAGCTCCTGCCCCTCGGCGATCAGCGCCCGGTCCCACCGCGCGCGGTCCTGCTCGGGCAGCGACACCGCGACCCCGTCCGGCCCGGTCCGGGCGGCCCGGCGCGCCTCGGTGAGCAGCATCAGCGCGAGCAGGCCGAGCGCCTCCGGCTCGTCCGGCATCAGCGTCACCAGCAGCCGGCCGAGCCGGATCGCCTCGGCGCCCAACTCGGCGCGGCCCAGCTCCTCCCCCGCGCTGGCCGTGTGCCCCTCGTTGAAGATCAGGTAGACCACGGCCAGCACCCCGCGTACCCGGTCGGGCAGGTCGGCGTCGCGGGGCACCCGGTACGGAATCCCGGCGTCGCGGATCTTGGTCTTGGCCCGGACCAGGCGCTGCGCCATGGTCGACTCCGGCACCAGGAAGGCCCGGGCGATCTCGGCGGTGCTCAGGCCGCCCAGCAGGCGCAGCGTCAACGCCACCCGGGCGGCGGGACGCAGTGCCGGGTGGCAGCAGGTGAAGATCAGGCGGAGCCGGTCGTCGGGCACGGGCCCCTCCTCGGCGGGCGGGTCGGCGGCGTGCAGCAGGGCGGCCTCGGCGTGCCGGGCGGCGCGGGTGGACTCGCGGCGCAGCCGGTCGATCGCCCGGTTGCGGGCGGTGGTGACGATCCAGCCGGCCGGGCTGGGCGGCGGGCCGTCGACCGCCCAGCGCCGCACCGCGACCGCGAACGCCTCCTGGACCGCCTCCTCGGCGAGGTCGATGTCGCCGAGGAAGCGGACCAGGACGGCGACCGCGCGGCCGTACTCGGCCCGGAAGACCCGTTCGACAGCGGTCATCCCTCGCCCTGGAACGGGCGCACCTCGATCGGCAGGCCGGTGGCGCGGGCGTAACGGCGACCCCAGTCGAGCGCGGCGTCCAGGTCGGGCGCGCGGATGATCGTGACGCCGCCCAGGTACTCCTTGCCCTCGGCGAACGGCCCGTCGGTGACCAGCACCTCGTCGCCGGCCGCCCGCAGCACGGTGGCGGTCTCCGGCTCGTGCAGTCCGTCGCCGAACACCCAGCTCCCGGCCGACCGCAGGTCCCGGCCGACCGCCTCGACCTCGCGCATCACCCCGGCCAGGAACTCCGGGTCCGGCCGGTCCGCGCCGGTCGGCTGGTACATGCTGATCAGGTACTGCTTCACAGGTTCCTCCTCGTGCCCGGCGGCGGCCCGGTGCCGCCCTCCACCCTTCACACGAACGGCGGACGCCGGTTTCGACACGCCGGGCGGGCGGGATTCTCGCCGGGATCGGGGTATGCCGGCGCGTGGGCGGCGGCCGGGTGATCGTGGTGGGGGCGGGGTTCTCCGGGCTGGCCTGCGCGCTCGCCCTGGCCGAGGCCGGCGCCGAGCCGCTGGTGCTGGAGGCGCGGGACCGGGTGGGCGGCCGGACGCTGAGCCGCCCGCTGCCCGGCGGCGGGTGGCTCGACCTCGGCGCGCAGTGGATCGGCCCCACCCAGGACCGGATGTACGCGCTGGTCGCCGCGTACGGCCTGGAGACCTTTCCGTCGCCGGCGGTCGGTGCGCCGACGCGGCTGCTGGACGGGCGGCCGGCGACCGGGGAGCCGGCCGGGCTGGCCGGGCTGCTCGACACGCTGGACGAGCTGGCGGCCGGTGTCGACCCGGTCGCGCCGTGGCGGGCCACCGGGGCGGCCGAGTGGGACCGGATGACGCTGGGCGGCTGGCTCGACGCCACCGCGGGCGACCCGGTCACCGCCCGCTACGCCGGCCGGTTGCTCGCCGGTGGCCTGCTGGCCGCCTCCCCCGACGAGGTGTCGCTGTTGCAGATGCTGTTCTACCTGCGCAGCGGCGGTGGGGCCGGCTCGCTGCTGGGCATGGCCGGTGGCGCGCAGCAGGACCGGATCGTCGGCGGGCCGGCGGCGCTGGCGCAGCGGATGGCGGACGCGCTGCCGCCGGGGCGGTTACGCCTGGGCGCGCCGGTGGAGGCGATCGCGCAGGACGCCGCTGGCGTGCGGGTCCGCGCCGGCGACGAGGTGCACGCCGGCGACGCGGTGGTGGTCGCGTTGGCCCCGGCGCTGGCCGGCCGGGTCCGCTACGACCCGCCGCTGCCGGCGTTGCGCGACGGGTTGACCCAGCGGATGCCGATGGGCGCGGCGTTGAAGGTGCACGCGCGCTACCCGACGCCGTTCTGGCGCGCCGACGGCCGTTCCGGGGTGGCCACCACGGACACCGGCCCGCTGACCGAGACGGTGGACAATTCGCTGCCCGGGCTGCCGGGCGGGGTGCTCACCGGGTTCAGCTACGGCGCGCAGGCCCGGGCGCTGCGCCGGTTGCCGGACGCCGCGCGCCGCGCCGCGCTGTGCGACGCGCTGGTCGCGCTCTTCGGCCCGGCCGCCGCCGAGCCGGCGGAGCTGATCGAGTACGACTGGTCGGCCGACCCGTGGACCCGCGGCTGCTTCTGCGGCCTGCTCACCCCCGGCTCGTGGTGCGACTACGGCCCCGAGCTGCGGGCGCCGGTGGGCCGGGTGCACTGGGCCGGGACGGAGACCGCGACCCGGTGGAGCGGCTACCTGGAGGGCGCGGTGACCGCCGGCGAGCGCGCCGCCGCCGAGGTGCTCGACTGAGTCACATCCAAAGAAAATCTTCGATACGTCTATTGAAAAGTTTCTCCGTCGTGTGACCTAATGTTGACAGTTCCTTTCGTCCAACTCCCGCCGCCCCGAGCGGCAACCCCCCGGGAGGAAAGATGCACCGTCTCCTGCGCACAGCGCTGCGCGCCACCGGCGCCGCCGTGCTCGCCACCGTCACCGCCGCCGCGACCGCCCTGGTCGGCGCGGCCCCCGCCCACGCCGCCCCGGCCGGCCTGCCCGGCATGGACGTCTCCAGCTACCAGGGCAACGTGAACTGGTCCACCGCCTGGGCCAACGGCGCCCGGTTCGCCTACGTCAAGGCGACCGAGGGCACCTACTACACCAACGCGTACTTCGCCCAGCAGTACAACGGCTCGTACAACGTCGGGATGATCCGCGGGGCGTACCACTTCGCCCGGCCGGACACCACGACCGGCGCCACCCAGGCCAACTACTTCGTCGACCACGGCGGCGGCTGGTCGAGGGACGGCAGGACGCTGCCCGGCGCGCTCGACATCGAGTACAACCCGTACGGCGCCACCTGCTACGGGCTGAGCCAGGCGTCGATGCGGAGCTGGATCGCCTCGTTCGTCAACCAGTACTACGCCCGCACCGGCCGGTGGGCCACCATCTACACCACCACCGACTGGTGGAGCACCTGCACCGGCAACACCTCACAGTTCGCCGCCAACAACCCACTGTGGATCGCGCGCTACTCCAGCAGCGTCGGCACGTTGCCGGCCGGCTGGGGCACGTACTCCTTCTGGCAGTGGTCCTCCTCCGGCACCTTCCCCGGCGACCAGAACGTCTGGAACGGCACCCTGGACCGGCTCCGGGTGCTGGCCTGCAACGGCACCTGCTGACCCGGCGACGGCGGGACGGGCCGCGACGGTCCGTCCCGCCACCGCGTTCCGTACCGACGAGGAGGCCCCGATGTCCGTTCCTCTCCCCCGGCGGGCCGTGCTGCGCGGCGCGGTCCTGCTCGGCGCCGCGGCCGGCGCCGGCGCGCTGACCCAGGTCGGCGCCGGCGACGCGCGGGCCGCCGCGGCCCGGGTCGACCAGCCGACCATCGCCAACTGCGCGACCTGGGCCGCCCGGCCGCCCTCGTCGCCGGTCAGCGTGGTGCAGAGCCGACCCAACAAGATCATCATTCATCACACGGCGTTCCCGAACACCACCGACTACAGCCTCGCCCAGGCCTACCGGAACTCCCGCGACATCCAGAACCTGCACATGGACTCCAACGGCTGGCTCGACTCCGGGCAGCACTTCACCAACAGCCGGGGCGGCTACCTGACCGAGGGCCGGCACGGCAGCCTCTACGGGCTGCTGCACGGGCAGAGCATGGTGCAGGGCGCGCACTGCGTCGGGCAGAACAGCCAGGCCATCGGCATCGAGAACGACGGCATCTACCTCGACGTGCAGCCGCCGCAGGCGCTGTGGGACAGCCTGGTCTGGTTCTGCGCGTTCACCTGCCAGCAGTACGGCATCGCGCCCACCGAGATCTACGGGCACAAGGACTTCAACTCCACCCAGTGCCCCGGCCTGCTGCACGACCGCCTGCCGGAGCTGCGCCGCACCGTCGCCGCCCGCCTCGGCGCCTGAGGTGTAAGGCGGGGCCCCTTGTTAACGCATTCGGTAGAGGAAGGGGCCCTGCTTAACACTACAGCGCTCGCTTATATAAGCGCAGCATGATACAAAGGGGTCGTGCACGCCTTCGACGTCCTCGGCGACCCGGTCCGACGGCGGATCCTGGAGCTGCTCGCCGACGGCGAGCAGCCGGCCGGCGCGCTCGGCGAGACCGTGCGGCGCGAGTTCGGCATCAGCCAGCCCGCCGTCTCCCAGCACCTCAAGGTGCTGCGCGAACACGGCTTCACCACCGTGCGCGCCGAGGGCACCCGCCGGCTCTACGCGGTCGACCCCGGCCCGCTGCGCGAGATCGACGCGTGGCTGGCCGGCTTCCGCCGCTTCTGGGCGCCGCCGCTGGCCGCGCTCGCCACCGAGCTGGCCCGGGGCCGCCGCGAACGGAGGCTGCGCGAGAACGACCCCGACGACGAGAGGACCAACCCATGATCGACGTGACCGGCCAGATCAGCGCCGTCGAGCGCCGGATCGGCGACCGTACGCTGCCCGCCGGGCAGGCGCGGGTGCTGACCATCAGCCAGACGTACGACGCGCCGGTGGACGACGTCTTCGACGCCTGCACCAACCCGGAGCGGATCCCGCGCTGGTTCCTGCCGGTCTCCGGCGACCTGGGCGTCGGCGGCCGGTACCGGCTGGAGGGCAACGCCGAGGGCACCGTGCAGCGGTGCGATCCGCCGCACGGCTTCGCCGCCACCTGGGAGTTCGGCGGCGAGGTGAGCTGGATCGAGGTACGGCTGAGCGACGCCGGCGCCGGACGTACCCGCTTCGAGCTGGAGCACGTCGCACACGTCGACGACCAGCGGTGGGCCGAGTACGGGCCGGGCGCGGTCGGCATCGGCTGGGACCTCGCGCTTCTCGGTCTCGCCTCGCACTTCGGCGCCGCCGGCGAGGGCGTGGACCCGGCTTCGGCAGCCGAGTGGATGGGCTCCGACGAGGGCCGCCGGTTCGTCACCGAGTCCGGTGACCGTTGGACGGCGGCCAGCGTGAGCGCCGGCACCCCCGCCGACCAGGCCCGCGCCGCCGGCGAGCGGGTAGCCGCCTTCTACACCGGCGCCGAGGTGTAAGGCGGGGCCCCTGCTTAACGCATTCGGTAGAGGAAGGGGCCCCGCCTAACCGCCGAGCCGAGGCGCCGGGGCGCCGGCGGGGTGGGGGTGGGCAGAATGCTGGTGTGCTGATCCGATCCGTCGCCGACCTGACCGCCGCCCTCGACTCCGGCGCCACCGTCACATACCTACGCTTCTGGGGTCATCAGCCGCAGCGGGACGGCAGCGTCGGCGCCGGCTGCCTGAGCCAGTGGTGGCCGGCGCCGTTCACCGTGGACGGTCGGGAGTTCGCCACCGCCGAGCACTGGATGATGTGGCACAAGGCCGCCCTCTTCGGCGACCACGCGATCGCCGAGCGGGTGCTCACCGCGTCGCATCCGCACCGGGCGAAGGCGCTCGGGCGGCGGGTGCGCGGCTTCGACGAGGCGGTCTGGACGGCTCGCCGCTGGGACGTCGTGGTGGCCGGCAACGTGGCCAAGTTCGGCCAGCACGAGCCATTGCGGCGGTTCCTGCTCGACACCGGCGACCGGGTGCTGGTGGAGGCGAGCCCGACGGACCGCATCTGGGGCATCGGCCTGACCGCCGACGATCCGCGCGCCGCCGCCCCGGGGACGTGGCGGGGCGAGAACCTGCTCGGCTTCGCCCTGATGGAGGCACGCGCCCAGGTGGCGGGCCGGCCGTGACGGGCGCCCGCGCCCGGCCGGCACGCCCTCGAGCGACGACGGTCCGAGGTTGGGCGGGTAACGTGCGCGGCGTGACCGCGTACTCGCACTGCTCCTTCTGTGGCGCGGCCTACCCGGCGGGCGCCGGGTGGCCGCGGGTCTGCCCGGCCTGCGGCGAGACGGTGTGGCGCAATCCGCTGCCCGTCGCGGTGGCGGTGCTGCCGGTCCGCACACCCGAGGGCCTCGGCGTGGTGGCCGTCCGCCGCGACATCGAGCCGGCCCGCGGCGAGCTGGCGCTGCCGGGCGGCTTCGTCGAGTACGGCGAGGAGTGGTCCGAGGCGCTGGTGCGGGAGCTGCGGGAGGAGACCGGGCTGCACGCCGAGGCCGGCGAGGCGCGACTGTTCGCGGTGCACGGCGCGCCGGCCGGCGGCACCATGATGGTCTTCGGTGTGCTGCCCGAGCGGCCGGCCGGTGACCTGCCGCCGTCCGCGCCGACCGAGGAGGCCACCGAGTGGCTGGTGCTCACCGAGCCGGTCGAGCTGGCGTTCTCCACGCACACCCGGGTGCTGGCCGACTTCCTGGCCGGGCAACACCCGGTCTGATCGTCAGCCTCGGGCCGGCATCGGCTGGGGGGAGAACGGCACTGCGGCCGGCGCCTCGGTGGCCGGCTCGCCGGCCGGGTGCCGCCACAGCCCGCGCCGGCGAAGGATCGGCAGCACCCCCTCGCCGAACCAGTACGCCTCCTCCAGGTGCGGGTGCCCGGAGAGGATGAACTCGTCGATGCCGAGCGCGTGGTATTCGGCGATGCGGTCGGCGACCTCGGTGTGGCTGCCGACCAGCGCGGTGCCGGCGCCGCCGCGCACCAGGCCCACCCCGGCCCACAGGTTGGGCGCGATCTCCAGGCTGTCGCGGGAGCCGCCGTGCAGGTCCAGCATCCGCCGCTGCCCCTCGGACTCGCTGCGCCGCAGCCCCTCCTGGACGGCGCGGATGTCGTCGGAGGCGATGCCGTCGAGCAGTTTGCGGGCCTGCGCCCATGCCTCGTCGGCGGTGTCCCGGCTGATCACGTGCAGCCGGATGCCGTAGCGCACCTCGCGGCCGGCCGCGCCGGCCAGCCCGCGGATCCAGTCCAGCTTGCCGGCGACCTGTGCGGGCGGCTCGCCCCAGGTCAGGTAGACGTCGCTGTGCCGGGCGGCGACCGGGCCGGCGGCGGCGGACGACCCGCCGAAGTAGATCGGCGGCACCGGATCGGGCACCCGGCCCAGCCGGGCGCCCTCCACCCGGACGTGGGCGCCGTCGTGGTCGACCGTCTCGCCGCGCCACAGCGCGCGCACCACGTGCAGGAACTCGTCGGTACGCGTGTAGCGGGCGTCCTTGTCGAGGAAGTCGCCGTACGCCCGCTGCTCGGTGGACTCGCCGCCGGTGACCACGTTGAGCAGCAGCCGGCCGCCGGAGAGGCGCTGGAAGGTGGAGGCCATCTGCGCGGCGAGCGTGGGTGAGAGCAGGCCGGGCCGGAACGCGACGAGGAACTTCAGCCGCTCGGTCGCCTCGGCGAGCATGGCGGTGGCCAGCCAGGCGTCTTCGCACCAGGCGCCGGTGGGGGTGAGCGCGCCGGCGAAGCCGAGCTGTTCGGCGCTGCGGGCGATCTGGCCGAGGTAGGCGACGCTTGCCGGGCGGGCCCCGCCCGCGGTGCCGACCGGCACGCCGTGTCCGCCGCCCACGATGGCCCGACTGTCGCCGTAGGTCGGCAGGAACCAGTGGAAGGTGAGCGACATGGTGGCCTCCGGCGGGGATCGGGCGGGCATCTCCTGAGGGGTGGGACGACCGCGCCGACAGACTACCCATAAATCCTATCGGGTTGGTAGGTTGCTGACGCCCGCCGATGGCCGGGTCATCCCCCTCCCCGAGGAGTCGCCATGCGTACCCCGTCGAGACCCCGCCGCCGCCGGGTGAGCGCGTTGCTCGCCGCGCTCGCGCTGCTCGCCGCCACCACGCTGGCGGCCTGCGGCGGCGAGCCGGCCGGCGCCCGCGGCGACGACGCCCCGCTGCGGGTCGGCTACCAACGCTTCGGCGGCCTCAGCCTGGTCAAGGCGCGTGGCGCCGCGAAGAACGTCACCTGGTCGCTGTTCGAGAGCGGCCCGGCGCTGACCGAGGCGCTCAAGGCCGGCTCCATCGACATCGGGCAGACCGGGGAGGCGCCACCCGTCTTCGCCGCCGCCGGGAAGATTCCGTTCTCCGTGATCGGCACCTCCGAGCCCATCCCGCAGGGCGAGGCGGTGCTGGTGAAGGCGGACAGCCCGTACCGCAGCTTCGCCGACCTGCGCGGGAAGACGGTCGCGCTGAACAAGGGCTCCAACGTGCACTGGCTGCTGGTGAAGCTGCTGGAGGCCAACAAGATGACGCTGGCCGACGTCAACGTCAAGTACCTCAAGCCGGCCGAGGGGCGGCCCGCGTTCGACAACGGGCAGGTCGACGCGTGGATCATCTGGGATCCCTACTTCGCGCTTGCCGAGCGGCCCGACGTGCGGGTACTCGCCGACGCCACCGGCCTGGCCGGCAACCGCGAGTACGTGCTGGCCGCGCCGGACGCGGTGAAGAACCGGACCGACCACGTACGCGCCTTCCTGGACACCTACCGGCAGACCACCGACTGGGGCATCGCCCACCCGGACGAGCGGGCCGCTGTCCTCGCCCCGGAGCTGAAGATCCCGCTGGACGTGACCACCCGGGCGCTGGCCCGCAGCGCCAAGCCACTTGCCCCGGTCACCCCGGAGATCGGCACGGAGTTGCAGGCCATCGCGGACAGCTTCGTGGAGTTGAAGCTGGTCCCCGGGCCGGTGGACATCGCCGGTCGGGTGGACGGCCGGTTCGGCGAGGCGTTCCGGTGAGCGGCCCGGCGCTGGCCGAGGCGCCGGCGCCGGTCGTACCCCGGCCGGCGCCGCGACGACCGCGGGCCGCGACCGCCTGGCGGTGGCGGCGGGTGGTCAGCCCGGTGGCACTGGTGCTGGCCTGGGAGGCCGCCGCGCGGGCCGGTCTGCTCTCGCCGGAGAAGTTGCCGGCGCCGAGCACGGTGCTCGCCACCGGCTGGCGGCTGGCCCGCGACGGCACGCTCGGCGTCCACCTGCTCGACTCGCTCACCCGCGCGGCGCTCGGCCTGCTCATCGGCGGCGGCCTGGCGCTGGCGCTCGGCGCCGCCGCCGGGCTGCTGCGCCTCGGCGACGACCTGGTCGACCCACCGGTGCAGGCGGCCCGGATGCTGCCGCACCTGGGCCTGGTCCCGCTGCTCATCATCTGGGTCGGCATCGGCGAGTCGCTGAAGGTCACCCTGGTCGCGCTCGGCGCGTTCTTCCCGATCTACTTCAACCTGTACGCCGGCATCCGCGACATCGACGAGCGGCTGGTGGAGGCGGCCCGCACCTGCGGCCTCGGCCCGGGCGCGCGGCTGCGGCACGTGGTGCTGCCCGGCGCGCTGCCCGCCCTCTTCCTCGGGCTACGGCTGGCCATCGGCGCGGCCTGGCTCAGCCTGGTCGTCGGCGAGCAGGTCAACGCCCAGACCGGCGTCGGCTTCCTGATGATGGAGGCGCGCGAGTTCAGCCAGACCGACGTGGTGGTGCTCGGCCTGGTCATCTACGCGCTGCTGGGACTCGCCTCCGACCTGGCCCTGCGGTACGCGGAGAGGAGGACGCTGACATGGCGACGCGGGCTGCGCGCGACCTGACCACGCCGGTGCTCACCGCCCGCGCGGTGACCCGGTCCTTCGGCCCCACCGAGGTGCTGGCCGGCGTGGACCTGACCGTCGCCGCCGGGGAGACGGTGGCGTTGCTCGGCGGCAGCGGCTCCGGCAAGAGCACGCTGCTGCGCGTGCTCGCCGGGCTGGACGACGCCGCCGACGGCGCCTGGACGGTGCACGGCACCGCCGCGGTGGTGTTCCAGGAACACCGGCTGCTGCCGTGGAAGCGGGCGGCCGACAACGTCGCGCTCGGTCTCGGCGGCCCGGACGTCAGCGCCCGGGTCGCCCGCGCGCTGGCCGAGGTGGGGCTCGCCGACCGGGGCCGGGCCTGGCCCGCGGAACTCTCCGGCGGGCAGGCGCAGCGGGTCGCGGTGGCCCGGGCGCTGGTCCGCGAGCCGGATCTGCTGCTCCTGGACGAGCCGTTCGGCGCGCTGGACGCGCTGACCCGGCTGCGCATGCAGGGGCTGCTGCGTCGGCTGCGCACCCAGCACGGCTTCGCCGCGCTGCTGGTCACCCACGACGTGGAGGAGGCGCTGCTGCTCGCCGACCGCGTCCTGCTGCTCGACGGCGGCATCATCGCGGAGGAGATCCCGGTCCACCTCGGCCCGACCCGCAGCCCCGACGAGCCGGCCTTCGGCGCGCTGCGCCGCCGGCTGCTCGACCGCCTCGGCGTGCCCACCGCCTGAACCCAGGGAGACCCGATGACCCGCTGGACCCCCGACCCGTCCTTCTATCCCTCCCCCGCGTCGGCCGCCGCCGCACCGGCCGAGAAGCCGGCCTACGTGGCCGCGTTCGACCGCGCCGGGCAGCAACCGGACGCCATCGCGGTGCTGGACACCGACCCGGACTCCGAGGAGTACGGCCGGGTGGTGGGCTGGACCGAGCTGCCGCACACCGGCGACGAGGTGCACCACTTCGGGTGGAACGCGTGCAGCAGCGCGCTCTGCCCGACCGCGCCGCACCCGCACGTGGAACGCCGCTACCTGATCGTGCCCGGGCTGCGCTCGTCCCGGATCCACGTGCTGGACACCAAGACCGACCCGCGCCGCCCCGAACTGGTCAAGGTGATCGGCCCGGAGGAGTTGGGCAAGCGGGCCGGCTACTCCCGCCCGCACACCGTGCACTGCGGGCCGGACGGCATCTACGTCTCCGCGCTCGGCGGCGCCGACGGCCAGGAGGGCCCCGGCGGCATCGCCGTGCTCGACCACACCACCTTCGAGGTACGCGGGGCGTGGGAGGCCGACCGGGGACCGCAGTTCCTGGCGTACGACTTCTGGTGGCACTACACGCAGGACGTGCTGGTCACCAGCGAGTGGGGCACACCCTCGATGATCGAGGACGGCATCGTCGGCGAGCTGCTGCTGGGCCGCCGCTACGGGCACGCGATCCACTTCTGGGATCTGGCGAAGCGCCGGCACGTGCAGCGCGTCGACCTCGGCGACCAGCACCAGATGGCGCTGGAGCTGCGCCCCGCGCACGACCCGACGAAGTCGTACGGCTTCGTCGGCGTGGTGATCAGCGTCGAGGACCTGTCCGCCTCGGTGTGGCTGTGGCACCGCGACGGCGACGCCTGGGCGGTGACCAAGGTGATCGACATCCCGGCCGAGCCGGCGGACCCGGCCGACCTGCCGGAGCTGCTCAAGCCGTTCGGCGCGGTGCCGCCACTGGTCACCGACATCGACCTGTCGGTGGACGACCGGTTCCTGCACGTCTCCTGCTGGGGCACCGGCGAACTGATCCGCTACGACGTCAGTGACCCGTTCCACCCGGTCCGGGTCGGCTCGGTGCGCCTCGGCGGCATCGTGCACCGCACCCCGCACCCGGCGTTCCCCGACGAGCCGCTCGCCGGCGGCCCGCAGATGGTGGAGATCAGCCGCGACGGCCGCCGCGTCTACGTCAGCAACTCGCTCTACGGCGCCTGGGACGACCAGTTCTATCCCGACGGGGTGGGCGCCTGGGTGGCGAAGCTCGACGTCGACCCGGAGCACGGCGGCCTCGTCCCGGACCCGCGCTTCTTCCCGCGCGGCGACGAGTTCCGCGGCCGGCGGGTGCACCAGACCCGGTTGCAGGGCGGCGACGCCTCGTCCGACTCGTATTGCTTCCCGTGACCGGTGCGACCTGGGCGGCGCTGGCCGGCCTCGGCGCGTTCCACGGCCTGAACCCGGCGATGGGCTGGCTGTTCGCGGTGGCCCGAGGGCTGCAGGAGCGCCGCCGGGCGGCGCTCCTGGCCGCGCTGCCGCCGATCGCGGCCGGCCACCTGGCCTCGGTGGCGGTGGTCGCTGCGCTGGTCAGCGCGACCCGCTCGGCGACCGCCGGCACCGTGGTTGCGGTGACCGGCGGGCTGGTGCTGGTCGGGTTCGGGCTGTGGCGGCTGCTGTCCGAGCGGCACTTCCGCTGGGCCGGGATGCGACTGTCGGCGGCCCAGCTCACCGCCTGGTCGTTCCTGATGTCGGCGGCGCACGGCGCGGGCCTGATGCTGCTGCCGGTGCTGCTCGCCGAGCCGGCGGTCGGCGGCGGGCCGCACGCCGGGCACTTGGCCGCCGCGCCCGCCGGCGCGCTGACCGGGTTGGCCGCGGCGGCCGTGCACACCGCCGCCATGCTCGGCGTCGCGCTGGTCGTGGCGCTGCTGGTGTACGAGGTGCTCGGCGTCGGGGTGCTGCGCCGGGCCTGGTTCAACGTGGACCGGCTCTGGGCCGGCGTGCTGGTGGCGGCCGGCGTGGTGACGCTGCTCGGCGCCACCTGAGGCGTCGGCAAGGCCGCTCCCGTGGTGTTCGGATCGCCCGTCACCGTCATCCGACGGCGGCGGGCGATCCGAGAGGGGCCGGGTCAACGGGCCGGCAGGCTGGCCAGCGTCAGATTGGGGTCGACGCCCGTGGTGTACGCGGCACTGAGCACGTAGAGGGTGCGGCCGCGCACGGCCACCGAGGTCGGGTTCTGCAGCCCGTCGGCGGCGGTCAGCAGCGTCCGGGAGCGACCGGACGCGTCGATGCCCACCACCGTGTTCGGCCCGTCCAGGGCGGCGATGACCTGGTGCTCACCGGCGCCGACGAACGTGAAGTCGTCGATGCCGACCAGACCGGTGGCCGCCACCCGGACGGGCCCGGGCCGGCCGTGCCGCACCGGGACACGCAGCAGCGTGCCCTGGTCGAGGTTGGTCGCCCACACCGCGCCGTCGCGCACCTTGATGCCGTTGGCGCCGAGGAAACCTGTCGCGGCAAGTTCCGGGGCCGCCGACCAGACCTCGACCCGGCCGCCGTGCAGGGGGACGGTCGAGATCGTGCCGAGCACCGAGTCGGTGAGGTAGAACCTCCGCGCCGCCGCGTCGAACGCCAGGCCGTTGGGAAGTCCGGCGGCCGGCAGGGCCGCGATGCGCTGCGGGGTCCCGCCGGGGCGTAGCCGGTACAGCCCGGTGGAGGCGGCGTCGCCGCTGGCGTACAGGAAATAGAGGGTGCCGTCGGTCATCCGGACGATGCCGGTGGTCAGCGCGAATGCGAGCACCGGCGTGTGGACGCCGCCGTCGGCCGGGGCCGGCAGCGTGGCCAGGATCCGCGTCCCGCCGGACGGGGTGACCGCGGCGACCTGTCGGGAGGCCGCGAACGTGACGTAGGCCGTGCCGTCCGGGTCGAGGGCGACGTTCTCCGGCATCTGCCCCTCGGTCAGGTCGAAGTGGACCGCGATCCGCGACGGCACCGGCGAGGCGGACGGTCGGGCCGCCCCCATGGTCGGGGCCCGTCCGGGTGCGGCCGGCGCCCCGCTCGACGGGGCGACGGTCACCACGCCCATCCCCGCCGCGGCGAGCGCGACGGCGAGGGTCGTCATTCTCTTGCGCATTCTTGTCTCCTGATCAGATTCCTGTTGATGGGCGCGACGGATCCGGCGCTCCTTTCGGAGCACCTCGCGTCGAGCGTTGGGATGGCGCTATGCGCGCATGGCAGGCGGCTGCGGAGCGCCGGCACGGGTGGTGACGGCCCCATGCACGAGCAACGTCATCGCCGCGTGCGAGGCCGAACCGGGTTCGGTGGTGGCGACGACGACGGTCTGACCGTCCTCGGTACGCAGGGTCTGCTGCGTCACGTCCATCGTGCCGACCAGCGGGTGACGCATCCGGTGGACCGTGTCGCCGCCGGCCTTCACCCGGTGGTCGGCCCACATGGCAGCGAACTCCGGGCTCCGCACCGTCAACTCGCCGACCAACGCGGCCGTCAGCGGGTCGTCCGGATCCTGCCCGGACGCCATTCGCAGCGTCGCCACCACCGCGCGGGCCTTGGTGGGCCAGTCCGCGTACAGGTCGCGGGTGTGCGCGTCCAGGAACACCAGCCGTGCCATGTTCGGGCCCTGGCCCGGTCGCTCCGGGATCTCCGGAGGCAGGTGACCGGCGAACAGGGCATGACCCGCGGTGTTCCACGCCAGCACGTCCGCGCGGCGACCGAGCACCACCACGGGCACGTCACCGAGCGTCGCGACGAGCTGGCGGACCGCCGGACTCGCCCGCTCCGCGGCCGGGCGGCGTACGGCGGGCCGGCGGCGGGTCCCGGCCACCAGCTCGCCCAGGTGGCGGCGCTCCGCGTCGTCGAGCCGCAGTGCCCGGGCGAGCGCGTCGAGCACCTCGGGTGAGGCGTTCACGGCCTGCCCCTGCTCCAGCCGGGAGTAGTACGACACACTCACCCCGGCCAGCAGGGCCAGTTCCTCCCGGCGCAGCCCGCGCACCCGGCGCCGTTCACCGTACGTCGCCACGCCGGTGTCCTCCGGCCGTAGCTGGGAGCGCCGGGCCTGGAGGAATTCGCCGAGCGGTCCTCTCGCGTTCATGACTCGAAGTATGGCGAGCCCGGCCCGCGCCAACCACACCCTGCCAGGGGTATGCACCGCATGGCGAGCCCGCCTTTCCTACTGATGTAATAGGAATGGCAGCGTCGCCGAGCACCGGAGGTCACCCGTGAGCCTGTCCCCCACCGAAGCCGCCCACGACGCCGAGCGGAGCCGGCAGTGGCTCGCCGGTGCGGCACGCGGCGCCGGTGTCGACCGCGACCGCCTCCGGGAGGTGGGCGCCGCGATGACCGCGGTCACCGCCGCCGCGGCCGAGCGCGAGCCGGTCGCGGTCGTCTCCGCCCCGGTCGGCGTGGACCCGCCGATCGCCAAGCCGCTGCCGCCGCACCTGCTGCGCCCGCTGGGCACCAACGCCGAGATGCGCTGGCCGGCGATGGCCGGTCAGGGGTACGTGGTGCCGACCGACCGCTTCTTCGTCCGCAACCACACCGTCACCCCGCACCTGGACCCGACCACCTGGCGGCTGCGCCTGTTCGGCGACGGGCTGCGCGGCGCGCCGACCCGCAGCGCGCCGGTGGAGTTCACCCTCGACGAGTTGCGCCGGCTGCCGGCCGAGGAGAGCACCGCGCTCGTCGAGTGCGCCGGCAACGGGCGACGGTTCTTCGCCGAGCAGCAGGGCGACCCGACGCCGGGGGTGGCCTGGGGGCTGGGCGGCGTCGGCGTGGCGCGCTGGCGCGGCGTACCGCTGGGCACCGTGCTGCGCCGGGCCGGCCTGCGCGACGACGCGGTCGACGTGATGCCCGAGGGCCTCGATCCGGACTACGTCACCGGCGGGGTGAACCTGGGCCGGGTCCGCCGGCCCCTGCCGGTCGCCAAGGCGCTCGACGACGTGCTGCTGGCGTACGAGATGAACGGCGAGCCGCTGCCCGCCGACCACGGCTTCCCGGTGCGCGTGGTGGTGCCCGGCTGGATCGGCATCTCCTCGATCAAGTGGGTGGGCCCGGTCGAGGTCTCCACCACGCCCCTGTTCTCACCCTGGAACACCCAGTTCTACCGGCTGTTCGGCCCCAGCCACCCGGTCGACGGCACGGTGCTCGGCGCGCAGCCGGTGAAGAGCGCGTTCGAGCTGGCCTGGGACGCCCGGGTGCCGGCCGGCGAGGAGCTGCTGCTGCGCGGCCGGTCCTGGTCCGGCACCGGGCCGATCGAGCGGGTCGAGGTGGACACCGGCGACGGGTGGCGCCCGGCCGACCTGGTCGCCGCCGACCGGGGCGGCCCCTGGCAGCGCTGGACCGCGCGTTGGCGCCCGCCGACCGCCGGCCGGCACACGCTGCGCGCCCGCGCCACCGACCGCACCGGCGCCGGTCAACCCGACCGGGCCGCGCCGAACGACCTCGCGTACCTCTTCGACGGCGTGGTGGCGCACCCGGTCACGGCGTGCTGACCGTCAGGTAGGCCGGCGGCACCGCGTCGGTCAGCCACACCCCGTTCGCGGACCGGTGGAACAGGTGACCGTTCGCTGCCATCGCGACGGCGTCGACCGCCAGCACCACCACCGCGCCACCGCGACGCGCGCCGACCCGCCGGGCCGTCGGCACGTCCGCCGACAGGTGTACGTGGTGTCGCCGCCCCCGGCGCAGCCCCTGCGCCAGGATGGCGGGCAGCACGTCCTCGGCGGTGCCGTGGAAGAGCCGGCCGGGCGGGTCGGCCGGGGCCAGCCCGAGGTCGACCGGGACCGAGTGCCCCTGGCTGGCGCGGATCCGCTCGACGCCGTCCGGGCCGGGCTCGACCGCGAAGCGCTGCTTGTCGTTGCCGGCCACCACGGCGTCCAGGTCGGCGCGGCCGATCCGCATCGCGGCGAGCAGGTCGGCGACCGGCACCCAGCCGGCCCGGTCGAGGGTCAGGCCGAACCGGTCGGGACGGTGGCGCAACGCCAGCGACATCCGCTTGCTCACCCGGACCAGGTCACGGTGTTCCACTCCGACAGTGTGGGCGACCGGCCCGGCCCGCGTCGACCGGGTTCCCGTGGCCGGCTCAGCGGACGGCGGCCGACGTCGCGTCGGCCATCAGGCCGGCGGCGTCCACCACCTCGAAGTCGCTGCCGCGCAGGCGGTCCAGGGCGTGCAGCGCGTCGTTGTCCCAGCGCGGATCCGGGGCGCCGGAGATGTACCAGGCCGAACCGTGGTCGGCCACGATCAGCCCATGCCGGCGCATCGCCTCGGCCACGATCCGCGCCTGCCGGGGCAGCCCGGACAGGTCGACCGAGCGCTTGAGCCGTAACCGCTGTCCGAGCTGCGGCAGGGCCGGGTCGGTGGCCGACGAGGCGGAGTGGCTGGCCGGCCAGGTCCAGCCGGTGCGGGTACGCGGCACGGTCACCCGGATCGCGTGGTCGATCCGGCCGGCCGCCACCTCGTCGTAGCGGACCAGCCCGGCCAGCACCGACAGGCCGGCCGCGTCGGCGGACGTCCAGCCCGCCCGGCGCATCCGGTTGGACCGCAGGTCGAACACCGCGCCGGACCCGGCCCGCCAGCCGCTGCCGGAGCGGTGCGCGTCGAACAGCTCGTACGCCCGGCAGGCGGTCCGGTCCCAGACGATCACGTGCCGGTCGCCGGTGCCGGACGGTCCGCCCTCCACCTTCGCGTCGGGCGGGATCGGGTACGGGCCCGGGTCGCTCTCGTCGGCGTACCCGAAGGTCACCGGGACCTTCCGCTGCCCGGCCGGGACCACGGTGACCGGGATGCCGATCGGCGCGCCCTCCCACTGCCCGGAGCCGAAGTCGGCGTGCACGTTCGCGCCCGCCCCGATCGCGCCGACCATCGCGGCCGAGCGGGAGTGCACCGGCAACCGGGAGACGTCGGCGTGCCAGACGTTGTCGGCCGGGAACACGCTGCAGGCTCGGGCCGCCGGGGCGCTCGGTCGGGCGCCGATCCCGGCCCGGGCGGCCGGCGCGGACGACGCCGACGGCGCGCCCGGCCCACCGCCGGCCGCAGATTCGCCGGCACCGGACGTGGCGCCGAGGGCGGTGGAGGTGGCGTCGGGGGCGGTGGCGCCGGTTCCGGTGGTGGCCCCGGACGCGGAGCAGCCGGCGGTGACCAGGGCGAGCACGGCGAGCACCGCGGCGCGGCGAGGGCGGGGACGGAGCATTCCGGCGATCCTGCCCCACCCCGCACTCCCCGGCAACCACCCGTACACCTCACCCGTCCTCCGCCCCATCCGTCTCGCCGCCTACCCGGCGAGTCCTGTTTCCGGGATAGACGTCTCGCATCACAGGATGGTCGTAGATCTTGGAACGAACCGGCCCCCGGAGGGGCCGTTCGGTACCAAGATCTGCCGGCGGCCGAACGAGGCACCGCCACACGCGGCGGCGGGATGTGGGTGCGCGCCGGTCAGGCGGCGGCGCGCTCCGGCAGCGGACGACGGCGCAGCGCGGGATCGGTGAGCGTCGGCGGGGACCAGGCGCCGTCGGGCTGGTAGAGGTTCATCCCGGGCGGCACGATCTCGTCGATCCGGTCGAGCACCGCGTCGTCGAGCGTCAGCGCCGCGCCGTCGAGCAGCGCGTCCAGTTGCGCCATGGTGCGCGGACCGATGATCGTGGAGGTGACCGCCGGGTGCGCGGCGGTGAACGCCACGGCCAGGTGCGGCAGCGTGCAGCCGACCTCGTCGGCGAGCGCCGCCAGGTCCTCGACGGCGGCGTACTTGGCGGCGTTGCCGGGCAGCGCCGGGTCGAACCGGGCCGGGGTGAGCGCGGGCCGGCCGGCGGTGAGGTCGACCGGCCGGTCGCGCCGGTAGCGGCCGGACAGGAAGCCGGAGGCCAGCGGGCTCCACACCAGCACGCCCATCCGGTGGCGGCGGCACGCCGGCAGCACCGAGGTCTCGATCCCGCGCGCCAGGATCGAGTACGGGGGCTGCTCGGTGCGGAACCGACCGAGCGCCCGCCGCTCGGCGACGTGCTGGGCCTCCACGATCTCGTCGGCCGGGAACGTCGAGCAGCCGAACGCGCGGATCTTGCCGGCGCGGACCAGGTCGGTGAGTGCGCCCAGCGTCTCCTCGATGTCGGTGGTGTGGTCGGGCCGGTGGACCTGGTAGAGGTCGATCCAGTCGGTGCCCAACCGGCGCAGGCTCTCCTCGACCTCGCGGACGATCCAGCGCCGCGAGTTGCCGCCCCGGTTGGGGCCCTCACCCATCGGGAAGTGCACCTTGGTGGCGAGCACCACGTCGTCGCGCCGGCCGCGCAGCGCCTTGCCGACGATCACCTCGGACTCCCCCGCCGAGTACATGTCGGCGGTGTCCACCATGTTGACGCCGCGGTCCAGCGCGGCGTGCACGATCCGGACGCAGTCGTCGTGGTCGGGATTGCCGACGGCGCCGAACATCATGGTGCCGAGACAGTGGACGCTGACCTCGATGCCGGTGCCGCCGAGGACGCGGTAGCGCATGGGAACTCCAGGGTGTGTGACGCCGCACTGACCGGGCGGCGGCCGGTCCGGTCACGGTAGGGGTTCGAGTGCGCTGGAGGTCAACGGTCGGCGGTGGGCCCGCCGGCGCCGGCCAGGTAGCCGGACGCCTGCAGCTCGAACAGCTCCCGGTAGGGCCCGTCGGTGGCCATCAGCGTGTCGTGGTCGCCGGATTGCACGAGCCGGCCGTGGTCCATGACGAAGATCCGGTCGGCGTGCCGGACGTTGGCGAGCCGGTGGGTGATCAGCACGACGGTCCGGTCGGGGTGCCGGCGCAGGTGCGCGAAGAGGGCGTGTTCGGCGCGCGCGTCCAAGGCCGCCGAGGGCTCGTCGCAGATCAGCAGCCGGGCGTCCCGGTAGAGCCCGCGCGCGGCCACCAGCCGCTGCCACTGCCCGCCGGACAGGTCCTGGCCGTTCTTGAACTGCCGGTCCAGCAACGTGTCGTACCCGAACGGCAGCTCGCTGATCATGTCGTGCGCGGCGGCGTCCCGGGCGGCGGTCTCCACGCTGGGGCCGCCCGGGCCGGTCCGGTCGTGGCGGCCGACGCGGATGTTCTGCCCGGCGGTGAACGGGAACTTCCACCACTCCTGGCTCATCACCGCCACCTGGGCGGCGGTCTGCCGGGGGTCCAGCTCGGCGGCGTCCACGCCGTCCCAGCGGATGCTGCCGCCGGTGGGCCGGTAGAGGCCGGCGATCAGCTTGGCCAGCGTGGTCTTGCCGGAGCCGTTCTCCCCCACCAGCGCGACCACCTCGCCACGACGGAAGCTGAGGCTGACCTCGTCCACCGCGGCGGTCTCGGTGGCCGGGTAGCGCAGGCTGACCCGGTCGAGGTCGATCCGGTCGAAACCGTCGACCGGGCGGTCGCCGCCGGTCGGGACCCGCCGGCGGGCCCGGTCCACGAAGTCCCGGTAGTCCTGGTAGTAGAGGGCGTCCTCGTAGAGCGAGTTGGTGGCGAAGATCGCGGTGTGCAGGCTGCCGCGGGCGGACTGCAGGGCGAGCAGCGCGGTGGCGGCCGCCGCGAGCGCGACCACGCCGGTGAGCAGCAGGCCGCCGAGCACCAGGTAGAGCCCGAACGTGGCGACCCCGGTGACGGAGAGGCCGAGCGCCCGGGTGACCGTCTGGGCGCGGGCCAGCCGCAGCTCGGCACGCGTCTCCAGGCGCGTCATCAGCCGGAATTCCGAGAGCAGGAAGTCCTGCATCTGGTAGGCGCGGATCTCGGCCGCGGTGTGCCGGTTGGCCATCAGGTCGCCCAGCATCCACTTGCGCCGGCGCCGGGTGATCCGGGCAAGCCAGTCGACGCGTTGCCGGCGGGCCATCCGCACCGCCGTGACCGCCTCCGGGGCGGCGGCGACCAGGAGGCAGGGCAGCAGCACCGGGTGGATGATGGTCACCGCCGCCGCGGTGGCCACCACACCGACCACGCCGGTGACCAGGTTGACCGTGTCGTTGACCAGCGATCCCGCCTCCGCCACCCCGCGGTCGCGGGCGCGGTCCATCTCCTCGGCGAAGCCCGCGTCGTCGAACGCCGCCAGCTCCACCTCGGAGGTCGTCTCGAACAGGCGCCGCTCGACCGTGTAGTTGATCTGCGGGATGAGCCGGGCCTGCGCCCACCCGGCGGCGACGGTGAGCGCGCCGCGAGCGGTGACGGCCGCCGCGGCCAGGGCCAGCGCGGGCAGCGCCGCGCGGATCCGCGTCGGCGTCGGCCCGGCCGCGAAGAGCTGCTGGAGTACGCCGGTGGTGGCGAGCAGGCCCAGCGTGGTGAGCACCCCGGCGGCGACGTTGAGGCCGAGCGACGCCGCGGTGTCCTGGCGACTGCTCGACCAGCCCAGGCTGACCGCCTCGCGCACCAGCTCGGGCAGCCGCCGCGCCACCGACCAGAAGCCGGTGTCGGCAAGTTCGGTCGCGCGGTGCATCCAGTGCGGATCGACCAGCTCCGGCAGCGTCGGGTCACCGGACGGCTCGTCCGGCTCCGACGAATCGGACGCGGGACGTGGACGGACCACCCCGGCCATGGCACCTCCTGCGACGATCGGGCAGCAGGATATTACGTTCGGCTATCGGACCATGCCAGCCAGTGACGGCGTGTCGTACAGATGTCGGAACCGCGTGTCGCGCCGGCCACGCTCACCGGGTGGGTGACGCCGGGTCGCGTCGCGGCGACCGGCCGCGGGTGGCAGGCTGGTGGGGTCGCCGGCGAACGCCGACCGCCCGTCGTGAAGGAGAAGATCGACCCGATGGCTGTGGACGTCACCACCACGGACGAATGGCAGGCGCTGCGCAAGCACGCCGAGGCGATGCGCGGCACCCACCTGCGTGACCTCTTCGCCGCCGACGGGCAGCGGGGCGAACGGCTCACCGGCGAGGTCGCCGACCTGCACGTGGACTACAGCAAGAACCTGCTCACCGACGAGACGGTCGCGCTGCTCACCGCGCTCGCCGAGCGGGTCGGCCTGGCCGGGAGGATCGCGGCCATGTTCGCCGGCCGGCACATCAACGTCACCGAGGACCGGGCGGTGCTGCACACCGCGCTGCGGCTGCCCCGCGACGCCTCGCTCACCATCGACGGCCAGGACGTCGTCGCCGACGTGCACACCGTGCTGGACCGCATGTCGGCGTTCGCCGAGCGGGTGCGTTCCGACGCGTGGCGCGGCCACACCGGCGAGCGGATCACCACCGTGGTCAACATCGGCATCGGCGGCTCCGACCTGGGGCCGGTGATGGCGTACGAGGCGTTGAAAGCCTACCGCGACGCGGGGATCGCCTGCCGGTTCGTGTCCAACATCGACCCGACCGACATCCACGACAAGACCGCCGACCTGGACCCGGCGTCCACGCTGTTCGTGGTGGTGTCGAAGACGTTCTCCACCCAGGAGACGCTGGCCAACGCCGACCAGGCGCGGCGCTGGCTGCTCGCCGGGTTGGACGCCGACGACGACGCCGTCGCCCGGCACTTCGTCGCGGTCAGCACCAACGAGCAGCGGGTCCGTGACTTCGGCATCGACCCGGAGAACATGTTCGGCTTCTGGGACTGGGTGGGCGGGCGATACTCGCTGCCGTCGGCGGTCGGGTTGTCGGTGATGCTGGCGATCGGCCCGGACCGGTTCCGCGAGATGCTGGCCGGCTACCACGCCGTCGACGAGCACTTCCGCGCGACGCCGGTCGAGCGCAACGTGCCGGCGCTGCTCGGCCTGCTCAACGTCTGGTACACCGACTTCCTCAGCGCGGAGACCCACGCCGTGCTCCCGTACGCGCAGTACCTGCACCGGTTCCCGGCCTACCTGCAGCAGCTCACCATGGAGAGCAACGGCAAGTCGGTACGCATCGACGGCGCGCCGGTCACGTACCCCACCGGGGAGATCTTCTGGGGCGAGCCCGGCACCAACGGTCAGCACGCCTTCTACCAGCTCATCCACCAGGGCACCCGGCTGATCCCGGCGGACTTCATCGCGTTCAGCCGGCCCAACCACGACCTGGGCGACATGCACGACCTGTTCATGTCGAACTTCTTCGCGCAGACCGCCGCGCTCGCCTTCGGACGGACCCGCGAGCAGGTCGAGGCGGAGGGCACCGCGGCCGAGGTGGTGCCGCACCGGGTGATGGCCGGCAACCACCCGACCACGTCGATCCTGGCGCCGAAGCTCACCCCGGCGACGCTGGGCCAGTTGATCGCGCTCTACGAGCACATCGTCTTCACCGAGGCCGCGGTCTGGGACATCAACGCCTTCGACCAGTGGGGCGTGGAGCTGGGCAAGGTGATGGCCAACCAGCTCGCCCCGAAGCTCACCGGGTCGACCCCGGACCTGACCGAGGTGGACACCTCCACCGCCGAGCTGATCCGCCGCTACCGCGCCGAGCGCGGCCGGAGCTGACCCGACCGGCGATGCCCGGGCGGTCCGGCCGCCCGGGCGTCGCCGCAGCACCACCGCGTCGACCCGGCCAACCCGGGGTTCCGCGCGCCGCTCCACGGCGCGCGGTCCCGCTGTTTCGTGGTCACCACCCGCCACCAGCTCGACGAGCCGCCGCGGCGGCAGGTGCATGGCAAGGGCTCCGCCCCGCACCTGGCCGGGACGCTGCCGGACCGGCTGCCGCGCCGCACCGCCGCCGAGACCGCCGCCGGGCTCTTCGGGCGCGGGCGGGCTGACCAGCCGACGGGTCGAGGTGCCTTCCGCCGGTGACCGCCCCTCGGCGCCCCGTCCGGCCCATGGGTGGAACGCCACGGGTGAGTCAGGTCCCCGTTGACACCCATGGCGTTCCACTCAGGGCCCACTCTGCCCGGGAGTGGAACAGCACGGGTGTGCCAGTGCCCCGTAGACACCCATGGCGTTCCACCCGACTGCCGAACGACCGCTGAGGACACGCTGCGCCCACGCGACCGCAGCTCCCACCTCGACCGCAGCTCCCACCTCGACCGCAGCTCCCGCCCCGGCCGCAGCTCTCACCTCGACCGCAGCCCTCACGAGCAGACCGGAACCGGTCCGCGCGACGGTTGCCGCCCCGCCGGCGCGCTCACCCGAGCGCCACCCTCATCATGACCGCCCACCCACCAGCGCCCCCATGGCCCGGCCTGGACTCGGCGCCCCGCACACCCATCCGTCGATCGATCTTGGAGTTGTGGCACCTCAGATAACGGTCCGAACAGGACAATTTCTGGCACCACAAGTCCAAGATCGGCGGGCAGGGCGGGGCGACCCGGGGCGGGCAGGGCGGGCCGGGCAGGGCGGGCCGGGCAGGGCGGGGCGGGGCGACCCGGGCGGGCAGGGCGAGGCGGGCGGGGCGGGAGCCGCGCGGAAGGTGGGGCGGGAGCGGAGGGGGTCAGGGGCGGCGCAGGAGGTCGCTGTGGGCGGCCTTGAGGCGGGTGAGTGCGGGGTCTCCGGCGGGGGCGCGACGGTCCAGCTCGGCCCACGCCTCGGCGAGCGCGTCGGTCAGCGCCCGCAGCTCGGCGGCGTGTCGCCGGCTGGACTGGCGGTGCAGCTCCTCCAGGCGGCGGGCCCAGCCGGCGCTGATCGCGGCGACCCGCTCCGCGTCGGCGCGGGCCTGGGCGCCGGTGCGGGCGGCCGGGGCGGGCACGATCGCGGCGATCGGGCGTGGGTCGCCGTCGCGGGTGACGACGGTGACGGTGTCGGTCAGCTCGGCGAGGGAGACGAGCTGGGTGAGCCGGGTGCGGACCTCGCGCAGCGGCAGGGCGCGCGGCTGGGGGGACCGGTCGGCCAGTGCGGGGACAGCCATGGACACATGTTGACGTCCGGGTACGACAAGAAAGACGCTCAGGCCGTCCACTCCGGCGCGAGCACCGACCAGACCTCCATGTCGGCGCGGCCCTCGGGCACCGGCGCGGCGCCGCGCAGCACCCCGTCGCGGCGCATGCCGAGCCGGCGGGCGACCGCGATGCTGCGCTCGTTGCCGGCCCGGGTCACCCACTCGACCCGGTGGATGCCGCGTTCCCGGACCGCCCAGTCGACGACGATCCGGGCGGCCCGGGTGACCAGGCCCTGACCCTGGGCGTCCGCCTCCAGCCAGCAGCCGGCTTCGCACACCCCGCGGGCGGTGCTCAGCGACACCAGGAGTACTCCCCCGACGAGCGTGCCGCCCTGCCAGATGCCCCAGATCCCGCCGTCGTCGCGGGCCCACCGGTCGGCGTACGCCTGGAGGACCCGGCGGGCCGACTCGGCGTCGGTGGCCACGAACGACGCGCCGACCCAGGGCGCGATGTGCTCCCGGCAGCGGTCGAGGTTGGCGAGGAACTCGTCGGCGTGCCAGGGCTGCAACGGTCGCAGCTCGGCGTCGTCGGTCAGGGCGATCGCGAACATCCGTGCAACCTACCGGCCCGGGGTGCCGTCGCGCCCGCGGATTCCGCCGCTCAGGGCCGCATCTCGTACGCCCCGGCGAGGTCGGCGACCCGCTGCCACACCCGGGCCGTGCGGTCGGCGTCGACCACCGGACGCCGGACGTGGGCGAGCGCCCAGGCGGCCTGCTCGTCGGTGCTGGCCGGCTTGCCGTGCAGCTCGGTGGCGTAGCCGGAGAAGTCGCGTACCAGCAGGTCGAAGATCTCGTCCAGCAGGTCCGTGTCGAGGCCGGTGGACCCGGCCTGTTCCAGGATGAGCTGGCCGTAGACGACGAGCGCGAAGAGCTGGCCGATGGTGAGCAGGAAGTCCAGGTCGCGCTGCTGTGTCTCGTCCGGGGCGTGCGCGGCGAGCAGCGCGACCAGGCCGTCGGCCTGCTCCCGGAACCGGGCCACGTTGGGCAGGTGGGCGTGCGCGTCGTAGGCGGCGCGCCAGTCGTGGAAGCGGATCGCGCCGAGGCCGCGGGCCGGGCCCTGCCGGAACAGGAACTCGTCGTCGGCCGGGTCGCGCCGGGCCGGCACCGTCGGGTAGGACTGCGGCCGGAACAGGTAGTTCGGCATGAACTTGAGGATCAGGGCCAGGTTGACGTGCACCGTGCCCTCCAGCTTCGGCAGGCCGCGGATGTCCTTGGCGGCCTTGTCGAAGTAGGTGTCGGCCTCGAAGCCCTTGGCGGCGATGACGTCCCAGAGCAGGTCGACCACCTTCTCGCCCTCGGTGGTGACCTTCATCTTGGTCATCGGGTTGAACAGCAGGTAGCGGCGGTCGTCCGGGCCGGCCGAGCGGAAGTAGTCGACCGCCCGGTCGCTGAACAGCTTCATCGCCACCAGGCGGGCGTACGCGTCGGTCAGCTCGCGGCGCACGTGCGGGAAGTCGGTGACCCGCCGGCCGTAGAGCATCCGGCCGTGGGCGTGGGTGACCGCCTCGTACATGGCGTGCTCGCAGATGCCGATGGACGCGGTGCAGAGGTTGAACTTGCCGACGTTGACGGTGTTGAGCGCGGCGTCGAACGCGGCCGGGCCGGTGTGCAGCACGTCCTCGGCGCGCACCGGGTAGTCCTCCAGCCGGAACTCGGAGACGTACATCTGGGCGTTGACCACGTTGCGGACCAGCCGGTAGGCCGGGTGGCGGCTGTCGGCGGCGAAGAACACGTACCCCTCGGGGCCGTCGACGTCGGCGCGCCGGCCGAAGACCGAGACGAGGCCGGCGACGTTGCCGTTGCCGATGTAGTACTTGCCGCCGGTGGCCCGGAAGCCGCCCTCGCCGTCTGGGGTGAGCAGCATGTCGGTGGCGTAGATGTCGGCGCCGTGCGCGCGTTCGGAGAGGCCGAACGCCATCACGTGCCCCTGGTCGAGCAGTTCGGCGGCGCGGGCGCGGGCGGCGGGGTTGCCGCTCTGCCAGACCGGGCCGAGGCCGAGCACGGTGACCTGCCAGGTGTACCAGTAGCCGAGGCCGTAGAAGCCGAGGATCTCGCTGAGCGCCGCGTTGCGGGCGGTGTCCCAGCGCTTGTCCTTGTCGTCCGCGCCGTCGGCGGCCGGGGTGAGGAAGGTGGCGAAGAGACCTTCGCGGGCGGCGAAGTCGAGGAAGTCGGCGTACCACTCGCGCGCGTGGTAGCTGTCGACCAGGGCGCGCTTGCCGCGGGTCTCGAACCAGTCGATCGTGGCGCGCAGCAGCCGCCGCGAGGTCTCGTCGAGGTCGGCGGGGTCATAGCGGTGCGGGTGGAACAGCAGCGGGTCGCTCACGCGGAGGGCCTTTCCGGGTCGGGGTCGAGGTGGCGGAGGGTGGTCAGGACGTCGTCCAGCCAGGCCAGCACCATCCGTTCGTACGCGATGCCGCCGCGCAGCACGACGTGCTGGAGCGCCGCGCGGGCGTCGGGTGCGGCGGGGTCGCCGAAGTCGCGGCGCTCGCCGGCCAGGTAGCCGGCGAGGACGCTCTGGTGGTCGGCGCGGTAGCGCTCGACCTCGGCGACCAGGGTGGCGCGGCCGGCCGCGTCGTCGAACGCGGCGCCGCGGATCTTGACGGCGAGTTCGTGCCGGACCGCCTCCGGGCGCACCGGCGCGTGCAGCCAGTCGACGAGCGCGGCCCGGCCGGCCGGGGTGACCGACCAGATCTTCTTGTCCGGCAGGTTCTCCTGGCCGACCTCGACGCCGGTGATCCGGTCGTCCTCGGCCATCTGCCGCAGCACGCGGTAGATCTGCTGGTGGGTGGCGGTCCAGAAGCGGCCGATCGAGCGGTCGAAGCGCCGGGCCAGCTCGTAGCCGGAGGCGGGCTGCTCCAGCAGCGAGACGAGGATGGCGTGCTCCAGCGACATGCCGGTCATCTTGCTATGCACTTTGTTGCATAGCAAGCCCCGATCCGATCGAGGTAAGGGCCGGTCGTGACCGTGGTCATAACGGCTGGACGGCCGGCGTCCCGGTGCTGCTAGCCTTCTCGGCAGGTCATGAGCGCCAGCGTCAAGCCCCGGCTCGCTGGCCGGCAACCCTCCACCACGGTGGGGTGCTCCGGGTGAGGACCAGGCGCCGGCAGCCGTCGGCGCAAGCGTGGCCTGGCACCCAGGTCAGCACCGACGACCAGGGAGAACCATGTTCGCGCCACCCCCCGCACCGTCCCGCCCCGCGCTGGTCAGGCGTCGCCACGTCGACCTGATGCGGGTGTGCAGCGACCGCTGTCGCGTCGCGCGCTGAGCGAGCGTTCCGCCCCCTTTCCCGATCCACCCTCCCGGCTCCGCCGTGCCCCGGCGCCGCCGGCACCGGCACGCGTCCCGCGTGTCCGTCCACTCTGGAGAGACATCGTGCGTATCCGTACCGCCCTGACCCGCGTCGCCGCGCTCGGCGCCGCGGCCGTGCTCGCCGCCACCGCGCTGACCGCCTGCGGCGGTGGGGCCGACGACGCGGCCGACAACCCGTACGGCCTGCTGCGGCCCGGCGTGATCCGGGCCGGCACGCTCACCGACGCCCCGCCGAACGTCTACCTGAAGAACGGGAAGTTCACCGGCTTCGACAACGACCTGCTCACCGCCGTCGCCGGCAAGGTCGGCCTCAAGGTCGAGTTCGTCGGCACCGACTTCTCCGCCCTGCTCTCCCAGGTCGACAACCGCACGTTCGACGTCGGCAGCTCGTCGATCACGGTCACCGAGGCACGGAAGAAGACGGTGGACTTCGGCAACGGCTACGACTTCGGCTACTTCGGCCTGGACGTGCCGACCGGCTCCTCGATCACCGGCTTCGACCAGCTCGCCGGCAAGCGGGTGGTGGTCGTCCAGGGCACCGTGCAGGACGACTTCGCCACGAGGCAGAACCTGGACCCGGTGCGGGTGCCCGACTACAACGGCGCGGTCAACCAGCTCAAGGCCGGCACCGCCGACGCCTGGATCGCCCCGGCCGAGATCGGCGACAAGTCCGCCGCCGACAGCAAGGGCCGGATCACGGTGGCGGCGAAGCAGCTCAGCCCGGCCCCGACCGCGTACGCGGTGGCGAGGGGCAACGACAGGCTGCGCGAGGCGCTGGACAAGGGCCTCGACCAGGTGATCGCGGACGGCACCTGGAGCCGCCTGCAGGCGCGGTACTACCCGGGCCGGCCGATCCCGGCCGACTTCACCCCGGGCAGCGGCACGGTTCCGGTCCCCTCGCCGTCGGCCGGCTCCTGAGCCGGCAGCCGGGACCGAGCAGAGCGGACGGAGGAACGATGGATCCCCTGCGCACCCTCTGGGAGACCTTCTTCGACGGTGACTCGATGCGCGAGGCGCTGCCCGAGATGCTGACCGTCGGGTTGCCCAACACGCTGATCCTGGCCACCTCCGCCGCCCTGCTCGGCTCGGTGCTGGGCATGCTGCTGGCGGTCGCCGGCATCTCGCGTACCCGATGGTTGCGTTGGCCGGCCCGGGTCTACACCGACGTGTTCCGCGGCCTGCCGGCCGCGGCGACCATCCTGCTCATCGGCGTCGGCCTGGCGCCGCTGGGCATGCGGGTGTGGGGGCCGAACCCCTACCCGCTGGGTGTGCTGGCGCTGTCGCTGATCGCCGCCGCCTACCTGGGCGAGATCTTCCGCGCCGGCATCCTCAGCGTGGAAGCCGCCCAGTTGGAGGGCGCCCGGGCGCTCGGCTTCTCCTGGGGCGAGGCGATGCGCCTGGTGGTCATCCCGCAGGGCGTGCGCCGGGTGCTGCCCGCCTGGGTCAACCAGCTCATCGCGTTGATCAAGGACTCCAGCCTGGTCTACTTCCTCGGCCTGCTGGCCAGCCAGCGGGAGCTGTTCCGGATCGGCCAGGACTACGCGGCGAACACCGGCAACCAGTCCGCGCTGCTGCTGGCCGGCCTGTTCTACCTGGTGCTGACCGTGCCGCTGACGCACGCGGTCAACTGGCTGGACCGGCGGTTGCGGCAGGGCCGCCCGAGCGCGCCGCCCGAGCCCGAACCCGAACCGGCGCCGGCCGGCGTCACCCCGACCGGAGGGAACCCGCGATGACCACGACCACCGCCGGCTCGGTCAGCCTCGCCGTACGCGACGTGCACCTGGCCTTCGGCGCGCACCGGGTGCTGCGCGGCGCCGACCTGGACGTCGCCCGGGGCGGCACGGCCTGCGTGATCGGGCCGTCCGGCTCCGGCAAGTCCACCCTGTTGCGCACGATCAACCGGCTGATCGAGCCGGACCGGGGCGACGTGCTGCTGGACGGGCGCAGCGTGCTGCGCGACGACCCGGACGCGTTGCGGCAGCGGATCGGCATGGTGTTCCAGCAGTTCAACCTCTTCCCGCACCTGAGCGTGCTGCGCAACGTCACGCTCGCGCTGCGCAGGCTGAAGAAGCTCGACGAGGACGAGGCGGTGACGCTCGCCCGCGCCCAGCTCGACCTGGTCGGGCTGGCCGCGAAGGCGGACGCCCGGCCGGCGCAGCTCTCCGGCGGCCAGCAGCAACGCGTCGCCATCGCGCGGGCGCTGGCGCTGCGCCCGCAGGTGATGCTCTTCGACGAGGCCACCTCGGCGCTGGACCCGGAGCTGGTCAAGGGCGTGTTGGCGGTGATGGCGGACCTCGCCGCCGGCGGCATGACCATGGTGGTGGTCACGCACGAGATGGGCTTCGCCCGCACCGTCGCGGACACGGTCGCGTTCATGGACGCGGGCGTGGTGCTGGAGGCCGGGCCGCCGGCCGCCGTGTTCGGGGCGCCGGAGCATCCCCGGCTGCGCCGGTTCCTGTCCCAGGTGCTCTGAAGGTCAGCCCTTCACCGCGCCGATCAGCACGCCCTTGATGAAGTGCCGCTGGACGAACGGGTAGACCGCGACGATCGGCGCGACGGTCAGCACCACCACCGCCATCTTGATCGCCTCGGTCGGTGGCATGCTCACCCCGGTGGTGCCGCCGGCGGTGTGCGGCGCCTGCCCGGCCAGCAGGTAGCTCTGCAGCACCCGCTGGATCGGGTACATGTCGTTGCGGTCGATGAACAGCAGCGCGTCGAACCAGACGTTCCAGTAGCTGACCGCGTAGAACAGGCCGACCACGGCGATGACCGCGCGCGACAGCGGCAGCACGATCCGACCCAGGGTACGGAAGTCGCTCGCGCCGTCGATGCGGGCGCTGTCCAGCAGCTCCTGCGGGATGCCCTGGAAGAAGCCGCGCACCACGACCAGGTTGAACACGCTGATCGCCGGCGGCAGGACCAGCGCCCAGATGGTGTCCTTCAACCCGAGGCCGGTGACCACCAGGTAGCGGGGCACCAGCGGCGGATAGACCAGGAACGGGATCAGGAAGTACGCCAGCAGCCAGCGGTGACCGAGCGAGCCCGGCCTGGACAGCCCGTACGCGGCCAGCACGGTGACGGTCAGCGCGACCAGGGTGCCGCATACCGTGACCAGCGTGCTGATCCACAGTGCCCGGGTCACCGCGCCGCCGGCCAGGATGGTCTGGTAGGCCGAGGTGTCGATGCCCTTCGGCACGACCACCAGGCCACCGGCGTCGGCGATGGTCTGCCGGGAGGAGAGGCTGGTCACCAGCACCACCCAGAGCGGGAAGAGCACCCCGAGCACCAGCAGGGTGAGCAGGACGGCCTTGAGCCCCTGGCCGACCGGGGTCGGTGGCTCCTCCCAGGCCGGGCGGCGGGCGCGGGCGCCGGACGGCCGGCGGATGCTCACGGTCATGACTTCGAGTAGATCCCTCGCTCGCCGAGCAGGTGCGCCACCCGGTTCGCGGCGAGGATCAGCACGAGGCCGACGACGGCCTTGAACAGCCCGGCCGCCGCGCCGTAGCCGTAGTTACCGGTGGCGATGGAGAAGTGGTAGACGAACGTGTCGAGCACCTCGGCGGCCTGCCGGCCGACCGCGTCGCGTTGCAGCAGGAACTGCTCGAAGCCGACCGACAGCGCGTCGCCGAGACGCAGGATGAGCAGCAGCACGATCACCGGGCGCAGGCCGGGCAGCGTGATGTGCCACAGCCGTCGCCACCGCCCGGCGCCGTCCGCGGCCGCCGCCTCGTAGAGGTTCTGGTCGATGGTGGACAACGCGGCCAGGAAGACGATGGTGCCCCAGCCCACGTCCTTCCACACCGCCTCCGCGGTGACCAGGACGATGAACGTGTCCGGGTTGGTCATCACGTTCCACGGCTGCATGCCGGCCTCGCGCATGGTCTGCGCCAGCAACCCGGCGCCGCCGAGCATGGCGACGAAGAAGCTGATCACCAGCACCCAGCTGAAGAAGTGCGGCAGGTAGACGACCGTCTGGACGAACCCGCGCAGCCGGCTGGAGAGCAGGTTGTGCAGCATGACCGCCAGCAGGATCGGCAGCGGGAAGAAGAACACGAGCTGGAACGCGGTGATGGCGAGGGTGTTGCGGAACGCGTCCCAGAACGCCGGGTCGTCGAAGAGGAGCTGGAACTGCCCGAAGCCGATCCAGTTGCTGTGCGTGAACGCCGCCCACGGGTTGTCGCCCAGGTAGGGGTTGTAGTCCTGGAACGCGATGACGTTGCCGGCGATCGGCAGGTAGCTGAAGACCAGCAGAATGCCGAAGCCGGGCGCCACCATGGCCAGCAGTTGCCAGTCGCGGCGCAGCCGGCCGGCCAGCGGCACGCGTCGGCGGCGGGGCACGCGGGCCGGCGCGTCGGGTCGGGTCCGTTCGGGCCCGACCACGACGGCCGGCCCGCTCACTTGGCCGCCTTGGGCAGCGAGTCGGCGAGCAGCTTGCGGGCTTCCTCCCCGCCGTTGGCCTTCCACTCGTTGACGATGGCGTCCACGTCGCTCATCGGACGCCGGCCGCGCAGGACGTCGGTGAACTTGTCCTCCGTCGGCACCTGATTGGCCTTGAAGGCGGCCGGCATCTCCAGCTTGACCCCGGCCCAGGGGTTCTTCTCCATGAACGTGACCATCCGGTTGGAATAGTTCAGCACGTCCGGCACGTAGCGGGGGGTCTCCGGGAACGGCCCGATGGTGGGGTTGCGGCCGCTGATGAAGAAGTATTGGTTCGCGATCTCCTTGAACGCCAGGTCGGTCTTCACCGGCCCGTTCGGCGACGTGGTGTGGTGCTTGCCCTCGACGCCGAAGTCGCGGAGCTGGGCCTCCTGGCTGCCCAGCGGCGCGGAGCACCAGTTGATGATCCGCAGCAGCTCCTGGACCCGGTCCTTGCCGAGGCCCTTCTTGACGAAGGTGAACGAGATCGGCTTGTCCTCGCCCCAGACCAGCGGGTCGCCACCGGTGGCGGAGAAGACCGGCACCGGCTGGATGTTCAACTTCGGGTTGGTCTTCTGGTGCTCGGCCTGGGCGCCCTGCCAGAAGCCGACGCCGTCCTGCTTGAACACGATCGCGCCGTTCTTGGCGAACAGTTGTTTGGCGTCCGCGCCCTTGCTGGCGACGATGTCCGGGTGGACCAGGCCGTCTTTGTAGATCTTGGCCATCACCTCGAGCGCCTGGCGGAACTCCGGGGTCTCGTACTTGAACTCCGGCGTGCCGTCGGAGCGCACCCGCCACCCCTGGTTGGCGCCGGGTACCCGGTGGAACATCTGGATCATGGCGAAGACGTCGTCGAACGCCCAGACCTTGCGGGCCGGGTCGGTGACCTGCCTGGCGACGGAGAGCAGGTCGTCCAGGTTGGCCGGCAGCGCCAGGCCGCGCGCGTCGAGCAGGTCCTGGCGGGCGAACAGCGCCCAGGCGAACGGCCCGTCGGTGGGGTTGGGCACGGACACCAGCCGCTCGTTCCAGACCGCCTGGCGCCAGGCCCCGGTCGGGAAGCTGGCAAGCATCGGGTACGCGTTGACGGCGTCGCCCCTGAGGTGGTCGGTGAGGTCCTCGAAGAGCACCTTGATCGCCTCGGCGAAGCGCGGGATCTTCTCCACCTCCCAGCTCGGCACGCAGAGCAGCTCCGGCACGTCCCGGGCGCCGAGCATCGCGTTGAGCTTGTCGGCGTAGGTGTTGCCGTCCTGGACGGTGAAGTTGACCGGCGTGCCCAGCTCGGCGTTGACGGCCTGGAGGTAGGCGCTCTGCGCGATGCCGGTCGGCGCCGGGCCCCAGGCGGGCGTCATCGCGGTGACCTGCTTGCCGCTGGTGCCGGGCTTGTCGGTGATCGCGTCGACCAGGGTGGCCGGGTATCTGGTGTAGCCGTCGGGCACCGGGCGGGTGCCGACGATGTCGGGCTTGATCGCGCCGGTCAGATCCTTGTGCGTCGGCAGCACGCCGGAGACGGCGTCGAGCTGCTGGGCGCCGCCGGAGCCGGCCGGCTTCTCGGAACAGCCGGCGAGCAGCGGGCCGGCGGTGGTGGCGGCCACGCCGAGGCCCACCAGGCCGAGGAAGTGGCGGCGGGAGGAGCCCGGCTCGGGGTGGTGCACGCTCATCGGTCCCCCTTTCGGAGGGATGCACGGTGGAGTGTTCGTATGGATGGTCAACAAACTAATCTCGACCGTGAGCTTGCACAAGAGCGAACCGGGGAGCGTCGGTCAGGCCTGACAGCGGTCGGAGAGCGCGTACCGGGTCAGCACCACGTCACCGATCTGGCGCACCTCGACCACCCGCGCGCGGCGGCCCGGGTGCCACGGGAAGCGGCCCTCCCCGACGAACCGGGGCGCCCGCCCGTCCCCCACGAAGAACGGGGCGACCACCAGGTGCAGCTCGTCGGCGAGACCGGCGGTGAGGAACTGGCGGTGCATGGTGCCGCCGCCCTCGACCATCAACTGGCCGATCCCGCGCCCGGCCAGGTCCGCGACGACCGCGTGCGCGGTCGCCGGCTCACCGGCGTCGACCACGGTGGCCACCGCGCCGACCTGCTCCCGGGCCTTCTCCACCACCCCGCTCGGGCAGTAGACCAGCTTGAGCCCCTCGCCAACGGTGAAGAACCGGGCCGACGGGTCGAGGTCGCCGCTGCCGGTGACCGTCACCTTCACCGGCGACGGGGGTAGCCCCCGGGCCACCCGCTCGGCCCGCCGCCGCTCGCTGCGGACCAGCAGCCGGGGGTCGTCGCGGCGGACCGTGGCCGCGCCCACCATGATCGCGTCGCACCCGGCCCGCGTCGCGTCGACCCGGTCCAGGTCGTCGTCGTTGGAGAGCAGCAGCCGTTCGGTGGTCGCGTCGTCGATGTAACCGTCGATCGACATGGCGCAGCTCAGCAGCACGTACGGGCGGGTGCTCACGGCACGAACGGCAGGTCGAGGGCGTGGTCGGCGCGACTGACCTTGGCCGCCAGGTAGTCGGCGTTGGCCGGGGACAGGTGCACGCCGGTGACCACCCGGTCGGCCACCGTGACGCCGAGGCGGTCGAGTTGGGCCGCCTTGTCCGGGTTGTTGCTGAGCAGCGCCACCCGGTCCACGCCCAGCGCGGCGAGCATCTGCGCGGCCACCGTGTAGTCCCGCTCGTCGGCGCCCCGGCCCAGCGCCAGGTTCGCCTCGTACGTGTCGAGGCCGCCGTCCTGCAGGGCGTACGCGTCGAGCTTGGCGTAGAGGCCGATGCCCCGCCCCTCCTGGCGCAGGTAGAGCAGGTAGCCGCCGGCCTCGGCGATCCGCTCGACCGCCTCGCGCAACTGCGGACCGCAGTCGCAGCGCTGGCTGCCGAACACGTCACCGGTGAGGCACTCGCTGTGCGGGCGCACCAGCGGCGGGTCGGCCCTGCCGTGCTCGCCCAGCCCGAACGCCAGGTGCTCGCGGCCGTCCACCAGGCCGTGGAAGGTGTGCACCAGGGCGGTGGTGCCGTAGCCGTCGGGGAACCGGAGCGGGACCGAGACCCGGGTCCGGACCGTCGCGGTGGGCAGGGTTTCGTCCATGGTTCTCCTCCGTCCGGTCGCCGGGCTGACCCGGCGACACACACCTCGCACCCTCACCGTATGCGGGATCACCGACAGTTGCCGGGCTCCCGCCGGGGCAGCCGACGCGCCAGCAGCACCACCGCGCCGGGCAGGCTGGCCACCAGGACCAGCGCGCCGTAGACCGTGCCGGTGGCCACACCCTGCGCGGCGGTCAGGCCGGCGGCGGCGAACGCCCAGGCGGCCACCCCCTCGCGCGGCCCGAAGCCGCCCACGTTGAGCGGCAGGGCCATGGCCAGCAGGGCGAGCAGGGTGAGCGGTAGCAGGCGGGACAGCGGGGCGTCGGTCCCCGCCGTGCGCGCCGCCACCATGAACGTGGCCAGGTGGCCGGCGAACACCAGGGTCGAGGCGATCACCACGCCGGCCCAGGTCCGGCGGGCCAGCAGCCCGGAGCGGACGTCGGCGACCGCGGTGCGGGCCGCCCGGGCCAGCCGGGACGCCCCGGAGCGCGGCACCGCGCGGGCGGCCAGCACCAGCGCCACCGCGGCCACCGCGCCGACGGCGGCCACCGCCGGGAGGTACGGGCGCACCGGGGACGGGAACGCGGCCAGCACCGCCACCGCGATGACCAACTGCACCACCTGCCCGGCGGTGCGCTCCCACACCACGGCGCGTACGCCCCGGGCCAGGTCACCGGCGTCCCGGCCGTGCCGCACCGCGCGGTGCACGTCGCCGAGCACCCCGCCGGGCAGGGTGGAGTTGAGGAAGACCGCCCGGTAGCAGTGCGCCACCGCGGCCCGCATCGGCAGCCGTACGCCCAGCCCGCCGGCGACCAGCGACCAGCGCCAGGCGCAGCAGACGGTGGTGACCACGCCGATGCCCAGCGCGGCGGCGAGCGCGGGCGCGTCGATCAGCCGCAGGCCGGCCAGGAACGGGCCGGTGCCCACGGCGGCGACCAGCGCCGCGAGCACGACCAGCCCGGCGGCCGGGCGTGCCCACGCCGCGCCGCGCCGGACCGCGCGGGCCCGGACGGGCTCCGGCGCGGACGCGGCGCCCGACGCCGGCCCGGGCGGCACGACCGGCGCCACGGTGACGGGCGCCGGCCTGGGCGGCACGGCTACGGCGACGGCGACGTGTGACAAGCGGTCCTCCTCGTTCCCACCGGATGTCACGTGTCGGCGGGCCGTACGGTTCAGCCGGCGAGCAGGTCGGCGTGGTGCAGCACCACCTCGACCCGGCCGGCGGCGACCTCGTCGAGCCGCCACTGGGTATACGTCCGGGCGGGCCCGGCCAGATGCGGGTGTTCCTCGACGGCCGCCTCGACCCACCCGGTCAGCCACTCGGCGGTCAGCGCGGCCTGCGCCGGGCCGAGCCGCCACGGGCTGGGCCGCACCGCCACCTCGACGCCGTGCCGGCCGAACGCGGCCACGGTGGCCGCCACCGCGTCCGGCCCGAGCAGGGTCCGGCCGCCGACGGTGCGCCGCTGGTGGGCGTTGAACGCGTCGGCCAGCTCGCGGTCGAGCGGGTCGGCCGGGGTGAACTCGGCCCGGCCGGACACGGTGAGCGCGAACAGCGTCGGGTGGCCGGCGCACGCCGCCACCATCCGGTCGATCTCGTCGGCGGTGAGCATGTCCAGCAGCGCCGACGCGGTGACCAGGTGGGCGTCGGCCAGGTCGTCGGCGGTCAGCCGGGTGATGTCCGAGCCTCGGGTGGTCACTGTGACCGGAGCCCCGTCGGCGGCGGTGAGCCCGCCGCCGGCCAGCGCCAGCAGCGCCTGGTCGCGCTCGTGCAGCACCCAGTGCTGCGGGCCGGGCAGCCGGGGGGCGAGCCAGCGGGCCATCGAGCCGGTGCCGCTGCCCAGGTCGTGCACGACCAGCGGACGGTCGGCGGGCAGCCGGTCGCGGGCCGCGTCGGCCAGCTCGACCGAGCGGGCGGCCGCGTCGGCCGGCTCGCGCAGCCGCAGCCAGTCCGCGAAGCCGGGTGGGAGTGAGGTGGTCATGCCGCGGTCGCCTCCTTCAATGCCGTTGCCAACCGGTCCACGGTGACCGGCCAGCCGGTGAGGGTGTCCCGCCGCCGCCGGGCGGCGCGACGCAGCCGGTCCCGCAGGCCGGGATCGGTGAGCCAGCGGCGCAGCGCGGCGGCGGTCGCGCCCGGATCGTCCGGCGGCACCAGGAGGCCGGGCCGGTCACCGCCGGGTGCGTGCCCGAGCGTGGCCGGCAGGCCGCCGGTGTCGGCGGCCAGCACCGGTACGCCCCGGGCCAGCGCCTCGGTGACCACCATGCCGTACGTCTCCCGCCGGGACGGCTGGACCAGCAGATCGGCGGCGGCGTACGCGCCGGCCAGCTCCGCCGCGGCGCGCGGGCCGGCCAGCCGGACCCGGTCGGCCAGCCCGGTCCCGCCGAGCCGCTCGCGCAGCCGGTCGACGAACGCCGGGTCCCGGTCGAGCGGGCCGATCCAGTCGCAGGTCCAGCCCAGGTCGGCGACCTCGGCGAGCGCCGCGGCCAGCACGTCGTGGCCCTTGACCGGGGTGACCGCCGCGACGCAGAGCAGCCGCCCCCCGTCGGGGGTGCCGGCGGCGACCGGCGCCGGGTCGACGCCGGGCGGCGCGACGGTCACCCGGTCGGGGGCGAGCGGGTAGCGCGCCAGCAGCCGCCGGCGGGTCCACTCGCTGGTGGCGACCACCACGGTCGCCGCGTCGAGGGCCCGCCGCTCGGTCTCGCCCTCGATCGGCAGGTGCACCAGCACCACCAGGCGCAGCCGCGCGGCGTGCGGGGCGAGCACGTCCGGCACGGTGGAGGCGACCAGGCCGTCGAGCAGCACGGTCGCGCCGTCGGGCAGCCCGCCGAGCAGCCCGCCCAGCGCGGCCCGCTCCGGCTCCCCCGGCCGTGGCCAGCCGCCCGGCACCTGGTGCTCGCGCACGGTCCAGCCGAGCGCCGCCAACCCGCGGCAGACCTGCCGGTCGTAGGCGTTGCCGCCGCTGGGGTTCACCGGGTCGTCGATGTCGCCCGGCAGCACCACGTGGACCGTGGTCATCCGGTCACAGCGACCGCTCGTAGCTCGCCCACGCGACGTGCGACTCGTGCAGGGTGACGGTGATCCCGGCGAGCCCCCGCGCCCCCTCCCCCAGCCGGCCGGCGTGCACCGCGTCGGCGAGCCGGTCGGCGACGGTGCGGGCCAGCACCTCGGTGGTGGTGTTCACCCCGGCGAAGGCCGGCTCGTCGTCCAGGTTGCGGTAGGTCAGCTCGCCGAGCACGGCCCGGAGCTGCTCGGTGGCCAGCCCGATGTCGACCACGATCCCGTCGGCGTCCAGCTCCGGCCGGCGGAACGTGGCGTCGACGACGAAGGTCGCGCCGTGCAGCCGCTGGGCCGGGCCGAAGACCTCGCCGCGGAAACTGTGGGCGACCATCATGTGGTCCCGGACGGTCACGCTGAACACGATCACTCCTCGCCGTAGGTGATGAGATGGCAGAGCGCCGGCAGCCGGCCCGAGGCGAGCCGGTCCAGCACGTCGGGCAGGTCGGTGAAGCGGGACCGGCCGGTGAGCAGCGCGTCGAACGCCGGGTCGGCCAGCAGGTCCAGGGCGAGGGCGAGCCGGTCGGCGTAGCCGCGGTCGGCGCGCCGGGGCGAGACGGTGCCGACCTGACTGCTGCGGATGCCGAGCCGTCGGGAGTGGAACGCGCCGCCGAGCGCGAGGGTGACCGGGCGGTCGCCGTACCAGCTCAGCTCCAGCACGGTGCCCTCCGGGCGGAGCAGGTCCAGGCCGCGTTGCAGCCCGTCGGCGCTGGCGCTGGCGTGCACCACCAGGTCACGGTCCCCGGTCGCGTCGGTGGGCAGGGCGAAGTCGACGCCGAGCGCGTCGGCCACCCCGGCGCGGGCCGGGTCGGCGTCGACCAGCTCGACCCGGACGCCGGGGAACCGGGCCAGCAGGGCGGCCACGCCGCACCCGACCATCCCGCCACCGATCACGGTGACCCGGTCGCCGACCAGCGGCGCGGCGTCCCAGAGCGCGTTCACCGCGGTCTCCACGGTGCCGGCCAGCACGGCGCGTTCCGCCGGTACGCCGTCCGGCACGACCACCACGGCCTCGGCCGGGACCACGTACGCGCTCTGGTGCGGGTACAGGCAGAACACGGTCCGGCCGCGCAGCTCCGCCGGGCCGGCCTCGACCGTGCCCACGTTGAGGTAGCCGTACTTGACCGGGGCCGGGAAGTCGCCCTCCTGGTGGGGCGCGCGCATGGTCGCGTACTGGTCGGCGGGGACGCGGCCGGTGAAGACCAGTGTCTCGGTGCCCCGGCTGACGCCGGAGAACCGGGTGCGTACCAGCACCTCGCCGGGGCCCGGCGGGTCGAGGCGCACCGGGCGGATCTCGCCCTCACCGGGGGCGCGAAGCCAGAACGCGTGGGCGTCGACGGTCACGAACCCTCCTCATCTCCCGCATTCCGACCGAGTTGTCGATCATAAACACGGAAGCGGGGCGGCCATGGTTCGAACCGCCCGGCGCCCGGGGGCGATCAGGCGGCCCGTCGCCGCTGCCCGGCGACCCGACCCGCCCGCTCACCGTGGTCGGCGCGCTGGTCGGCGTCCCCGGCCAGGCGCATCGCCCGGCGCGCGGCCTCCAACGGCTCGCAGGGCGCCGGCCGGCCGGCGCAGAGCAGGCTGGAGCACCGGCCGGCGGCGTCCGGCCGGTGCGCGGCGGCCACGTCGTAGGCGGAACGCCACAGCAGCGGGTCGGTGACGCCGCGAGGCAGCGCGGCGTCCTGACTGGACCTGGTCCGGTTCGTCTCGGGCACCGGTGTTCCCCTTCCGTCGGCACTCCCGGTATCAGTGACCCGGTGAGTCGGGATCAAACCTCTCACCTGCGGACACGTGTCGACCAGCAATACATCTCACGTCCGGCGGGTCAGCCGGACGGGGCGACCGGGGGCTTGCCCTGCCAGGGCCAGCGGCCGTCCAGCTCCACCTCCAGCGAGAAGCTCAGGAACGTCCGGACCAGCACGATCAGCGCCAGCACGCCGACGCTGGTGAACGTGGGCGACACCGCGACCGTACGGATGATGTCGCCGCCGACCAGGAACTCCAGGCCGAGCAGGATGGCCCGCCCCACCCCCTGCCGGAACGCCCGGTAGTGCGGCACCACCTGCCGGGAGCGACCGCACCGCACCGCGAACACCACCGAGGCGACCGCGACGCCCACCGCGATGACCAGCACCCCGGCCAGGTCCAGCAACGCCCCGACGTGCTGGATGATCTGCTTGGTCGACACCCGACACCCCCGTACGCCTCCGGTCTCAGCCTGGCCCACGGGGGTGCGTCGGGGAGCGGTTTCTCCGCCGGATCAGTCCTGCGCGCGCCAGCGGTAGAAGACGGTCGCCACCTGGTCCTGCGGGCCGTGGCTGAGGTCCGGCCGGTACGGCTCGACGTACGGGCCCAGGTCCTGCATCACCTTGCCGAAGGCCGGTTTCTCGGCGTGCTGGTTCCGGGTCGCCTCGGCGGCCGACGACTCCTGCTCCAGCAGGTGCACGTAGACGTCGTCGATCGAGTAGAGCCAGCGCCCGGTGACACCCAGGTCCCTCGGGAGCGACCCGGCGTCGGACTCGCCGAACACCCGGGCCACGTCCGGTTCGGCGCCCGGCTTGATCCGCCCCACGATCACGGTCAGCGTGGTGTCCGCGGGCGGCTCGCCGTCCGGGGCCCAGTGGTAGAACTCCTTGGCCACCGAGTCCGACGGGTTCTTCCAGTAGCGCGGGTACGGCGTCACGTACGGGCCGATCTCCTCGGCGATCTTCTGGAAGGCCGGCAGCCCGCGGGTCTGCCCGGAGATCCTCGGGTCCTGCTCCCGTTCGATCACGTGCAGGTAGAGGTCGTGGTGCGACAGCAGGTACCGGCCGATGACCCCGAGGTCCTGGGGCCGGGTGATCTGGTCGTAGTGACCGAAGACGTTCCCGACGATCTCCTCGCTGCCGGGGACCATGTGGCAGACGATCACGTTCCGGAAGACCATGACGTGCTCCTTGACTGGTGGGCGGGCTAGACGGTGAAGGCGACCGGCAGTTCCAGCAGGCCGCGGAAGGGCGAGGCGGCGGGCAGCCGGCGCACCTCGGCGAGCGGCACGGCGAGCCGGAGCCCGGGCAGCCGGCGCAGCAGGGCGGAGAGCGCGAGCAGCGCCTCCATCCGGGCCAGCGAGACGCCCAGGCAGTAGTGCACGCCGTGACCGAAGCCGAGGTGCGGGCCCCGGACCCGGCGCAGGTCGAGCCGGTCCGGATCGGTGAAGTGCGCGGGATCGTGGTTGGCCGCGTTGATCGCCACCCCGACGATCGCGCCGCGCGGGATGCGTACCCCCTGGTAGTCGACGTCCTCGGTGGCGATGCGCGGGCTGGCCACCGGCAGCGGGCCGTCGAAGCGCAGCAGCTCCTCGATCGCGGTCGGCAGCAGGCGCGGCGTGCTGCGCAGCAGCTCCATCTGCTCCGGGTGGGTGAGCAGGGCCAGCACCGCGTTGCCGAGGAAGTCGGCGGTGGTCTGGTGCCCGGCGAACAGCAGCAGGAACGTGGTGGTGACCAGCTCCGCCTCGGACAGCGTCCGGTCCCGGTCGACCGCGTCCACCAGCGCGCCGATGATGTCGTCCGCCGGGTCGGCGCGCTTGGCCCGGACCAGGTCGGCCAGGTAGTCGTGCAGCCGGAGCTGGGCCTCCTGCACCGCGGCCCGCTCCTCGGCCGGCGGCCGGCTGGTCGACCCGGAGGTGCGGATGACCTGGGTCCAGTCGAGCACCCGGTCGTGGTCGGCCGGCGGCACGCCGAGCAGCTCGCAGATGACGGTCATCGGCAGGGGGATGGCGAATTCCCGCATCAGGTCCGCCTCGCCCCGCGGCACCATCTTGTCGATGAGCTGGTCGACGATCGCGGCCACCCGGGGACGCAGCGCCTCGATCCGCCGCGGCGCGAACGCCTGCGACACGACCCGGCGCAGGCGGGTGTGCTCGGGCGGGTCGGAGTTGAGCATGTTGCGGTTCAGGCCCTCCGAGTTCGGGCCGAAGATTCGCAGGTAGTGCTGGTCGGGGCCGTAGAGGTCCTTGGACAGCCGCGGGTCGGTCAGCGCGGTGCGCGCGTCGTCGAACCGGGTGATCAGCCACGAGTCGAACCGCGGCGAGCCGACCGGGCAGACCGGCCGCTGCGCGCGCAGCCGGGCGAAGGTGGGATAGGGATCGGCCGCGAACGCGTCCGTGTACAGCTCGGCCGCCGGCACCACGTCCTCGGTCATCGGGCCTCCCCCGGTTCGCCTGTCACGCTGTGCAGCACCTGGTAGGTGTGTCGCTCCGCGGACTCGCGCAGCTCCCGGATCACCCGCAGCAGCCGGTCGCGGTGCGCGCTGCGGCCGAACGCGTCCAGCCGTTCCCGGTCCGCCCAGTCGCTGATCACCAGGTAGACGCGCGGGTCGTCGGCGTCGCGGATCAGGTCCTGGTGCAGGCAGCCGTCCAGGGTGCGGATCTCCTCGGCGGCGGCGCGCCACTCCGCCTCGAAGCGCTCCTCGCAGCCCTGGCGGGTGCGCATCGCCAGCACCGTGCGGACCCGGCTCACCGCTCGCCGCCGAAGATCAGGTGCAGGTGCTTGCGCAGCGCGTCCGCGTCGACCGGGGCGCCGCGGAACCCGACGTGCCCGTCCGGGCGGATCAGGTAGAGGCCGGTGCCGGCCAGGCCGTACCCGGCGCGGAACCGCCGGTCGGCGTCGCGCAGCACCGGCGGGTCGGCCAGGCGCGGCTCGTCGGCGTCCGGATCGAGCAGCAGGTACGCGTCGAGCTCGCCGCCGGCCTGCCGCCGCGCGTCGGCGCAGAGGGCGGCGAACCCGGCCAGCTCCCCCGGGTCGGCCGTGGCGTCGGCGTAGAGCAGCAGCGTGTGCCGGGTGCCGTGGGTCAGGTCCCGCAGCCGCAGCGGGTGCCCGACACCACGGCGACGCAGGCCCTCGACGTCCGGCGCGCGGTCGCCGGGGCGGGGCGCGTCGCCGAGCGCGGCCGGGTCGGAGACGGTCTCCCCGACCAGCGGGCTGCCGGCGTAGCTGAGCAGCAGCGACATCTCCTGGAGGAACTGCCGTTCCAGGTCGGCCCGGTCCAGTTCCTCGGTGCCGGCCATCCGCACCGCGCGGCCGACGATCTCCTCGCCCTCCGGGCGCCGCTCCGCCTCGTAGCTGTCCAGCAGGCCGGGTGCGGCCTGCCCGCGTACCGCCAGGGCCAGCTTCCAGGCCAGGTTCCAGGCGTCCTGGATGCCGGTGTTCATGCCCTGGCCGCCGGCCGGCGGGTGCAGGTGGGCGGCGTCGCCGGCGACGAAGACCCGGCCGTGACGGTAGCGGTCGACGATGCCGTGGCTGATCCGGAACACCGACGACCAGCGCAGGTTCGTCGCCCGGGTGCCGGGCGGGGCGAGACGGTCGAGGGCGGCCTGCACGTCGTCGAGGGTCGGCTCGCCGAGTTCCTCGCTGAACCCGGGCGGGGCGTCCTGCCCGCCGGTCCGCGCGAAGAACCGGGGTGGGGCCAGGGTGGCGATGCGGTAGCGATGCTCGCCGCGCAGCGGGACGCAGACCAGCATCCCGTCCATCCGCCCGTCGGTGGTGTGCAGGAAGCGCAGCAGGTGCCCGTCCGGCATGTCCCAGTCCACGTCCACGTCGACGAGCATGAAGAGCTGCGGGAAGCGGCCCAGCCCGCCGGTGAAGGTGAGACCGAGGCGGTCCCGCACCCGGCTGTGCGCGCCGTCGCAGCCGACCAGGTACGCCGCGCGTACCGTCTCGACGGTGCCGTCGGCGGTGCGCACGGTGGCGGTCACGCCGTCCGCGTCCTGGGTGAAGTCGACCAGCTCGGCGCCGAGCCGGGGGCGCACCCCGAGCGTGGCCAGCCGGGCGGTGAGGATGCGTTCGGTCTCGTACTGGGGCAGGCCGAGGTGGTCGTAGGGCAGGCCGGGCAGCTCCCAGCTCATCCGGTGGGTCTGCTCACCGTTGACGAAGACCATGTTGCCGGTGAGCCAGATGCCGGCGTCCATCGCCTCCCGGACGACACCCTGCTCCTCCCAGATCTCCATGGTCCGGCAGTGCACGCCGATCGCCTTGTCGGCCTGCCCGGCCGGGGTCGCCCGTTTGTCGATCACCAGGCAGTCGACGCCGCGCCGGGCCAGCTCGACGGCGGCGGTCAGCCCGGTGGGGCCCGCCCCGACGACAAGTACGTCCGTTGTCCTCTGCACGTCGGCCTCCCTGCCGGTGATGTGGGACCGCCGGCCGTCGGCGTCGGGCGCGACGTGGAACAGGCGGCGGCGGATGTCGAGGAGGAACGGCGCGATCGGCCCGGCCTGCGCCGAGGCGTGGGCGGGATCGGCGATCCAGTCGAGGAACTCCGCCGCGCCGTCCCACTCGGCGAAGATGTGGTGCACGTCCGAGCCGGGTTCGCGGAGCAGTTGCTCACGCCGGTAGCCGGGCACGGCGGCCATCCGGCGTACCACCTCGGGGTAGCCGTGGTGGAACTCGGCGAGGCGGGAGCCGGGCACGGTCAGCTCCACGTCCACGTAGACCGGGCCGGTCCCCTCCTCGGTCTCGGCCATCGGCGGATAGTCGGGCGGGTCGGCCGGCTCGGTCAGCGGCCGGAGCAGGTCGGCCAGCCGGGCCGCCACCGGCCCGTCCCGGTAGGCGCGCAGGGACTCCTCGTCGGCCCACTCGGTGACCACGACGAAGCCGTACGGGTCCAGCGCGTCGCGCAGCAACTCGTGCCGCAGGCTGCCGGGAAGCGCGCTGAGCTGCCCGGCGATCATCTCCCAGGCCGGTCCCACCGCGGGCTCGCATCCCGGACGCGCACGCAGCCGGAGCATCGTCCTGATCATGCCGCCCCCTCGCACCGAGCCGTCCTCGTGCCGCGACCCTGCCGGAGTCCGCGTCACCAGGTCGTCACCGGCGACCCGGGCGGTGTCGACGGACGGTGACGTCCCGGCGACGCCACGCCGCGCTGACCGCCCGGCCGGGGCTAGCCGCCCGGGCCGGTGCGCGGCGCCATGGCCGGGGACCAGGTGACGTCGTAGCGGTCGGCGGCCACCGACTCGGCGAACGCCTCCGCCGCGGTCGGCGAGCCGGCGATCCGCCAGTCCTGCTCCTTGTCCACCTCGAACCAGATCAACCCGATCAGGTCCCGGTAGCGGGGCAGCGAGTCGAACGTCTCCCGGATCCACCGCGCCTTGTGCCCGCTGCTCTCGGCGGCCGCGGTCTCGGTGACGACGAGCGGCTTACGGGTCATGCCGCGGATCTCCGCGATCGTCGGCCCGAAGATCTGGTCGAAGGACGAGTAGGTCTTGGTGAAGGCGCCCATGCCGTAGTAGCCGGTGACGCCGACCCAGTCGACGTAGTCGTCGCCGGGGTAGAGCCCGGTCAGCCCGGCGGTCGTCTTGTCCCACCTGGCGTTGGGGCTCCACACCCAGGCGACGTTGGTGGCGCCGGCCGCGGCGAAGACGTCGTGCACGTGCCGCCAGGCCCGCACGTAGTCACCGGGGTGGTTGCCGTTGGCCCGCTCGCACCACGGGTACCAGTCGCCGTTCATCTCGTGCGCGAACCGGATCGCGACCGGGTAGCCGAGCGACCGGACGCCGTCGGCCCAGGAGCGCAGGTAGTCGTCGAAGTCGCCGGCGGTGATGCGGGCCAGCCGGTACTCCGGCTGGGTGGACCGGAGCCGGTCGACCTGGCGGGCGGGCAGACCGGTGTCCCGGGCCGCCTCGTCGACGGCGTGGTCCCAGGGCTCCCAGCCCAGCATCGGCATCATGCCCCGGTCGGCGATCCGGTCGAACAGGGAACGGTCGAAGGTGGCCGTCGCCCAGGAGGCGCCGAACAGCATCACCTGCGGTGCCCGGCCGGCCGCGGCGGCGAACCGGTCCACCGCGGTGAGGTCGTACGGGCCGGTGTCGGTCATCACCCCGACGAACGCCCGGCCGGCCGGCGGAAACGCGACGGCGGGGGCGTCCGCCGGGGCGGCCGCGGTCGCGAGCGCCCGCGACGCCACCGGGGCCGGCCGCACCGGGTCGTCCGCGCGCCACGTGCCGGGCGCCACCACGAAGGCGTACGCCAGCAGCAGCGCGCCGGCCAGCGCCAGGGCGACCCGGGGCACGGTCAGCCTCAGCACGGCACGCCCCCACCGACCGGCGCCGGCCGCTCGGGGGCCGGCGCCGGCTCGTCCCGGCGGGCGCGGGCGTTCTCCACCCACGCGATCAGCGGCGGCGCGAGCCCGGTGAGCAGCGTCAGCGCCGGCCAGACCCGCAGCAGCGGGTAGTCGTGGTCCAGCAGGAAACTCGCCGCGAGCAGCCCCGCCGCCGCCCCCGCCCAGCACAGGTGCAGCCGGAAGGTACGCGGCGACTCGGCGGTGCGCAGCGCCCCCTTGGCGGTGACCACGAAGCCGAGCCGGCGGCGCAGCAACGCGCCGGCCGCCGCGGCCAGGTAGACCGGGCCGGCGAACAGCGCGAGCGCCATGCCGACCATGCCGACCTCCTCCCGCTCGTGCGGGGCGATGTTGAACCGGCGCAGCCAGAGCCACAGCAGGAACCAGGTACCGATCGTGGCGCCCCACAGCGTCGCCCACACCTGCGGGTCGAGCCGGCCGGCGGCGACGCCGGTGAGCAGGTACAGCGCGGTGGCGGCGTTGCCCAGCAGCAGGCTGACCGCGACGCTCGGGTAGTAGAACTGGAGCAGGCGGTACTGCCAGCGGCGTCGCGACGGCAGCTCCCGCGGCGCGCGCAGTTCCCGCCGGAGCAGGATCTCGCAGATGCCGGCCGCCCAGCGTTTCTGCTGGTTGAAGTAGTCGGCCCAGGACGTCGGCCCCTCGCCCAGCGCGACCACGTCCGGGGTGTAGACGCCCTTCCACCGCCGGCCGGTGGCCGGGTTGACGGCGGCGTGGATCCGGATGCTGGTGAGGTGGTCCTCGATGATCGAGTCCTGGTAGCCGCCGATGGTCCGCCAGGCCGCCGGGCGGTAGAGGTGGCCGGTGCCGGTGAGCAGCGGCGCGTCCAGGCCGTTGCCGCCGCGCGCGATCAGCCCGTTGTAGAGGTACTGCTGGACCGAGGCGCCGTGGGCGACGAAGTTCTGGTGCATGTTGCCGTAGACCTGCGGGGTCACCACGAACGCCACGTCCGGGTCGCGGAAGTAGCCGAGCGTGCGCTCCAGGAAGTTGGGCAGCGGCACGTGGTCCGGGTCGACGTTGGCCACCACGTCGTAGCGGTGCTCGTGCTCGGCCCGCCAGGCGTTGTGGTTGCCGGACTTGGTGCGGGCCCGGAACTCGCCGCGCGGCTGGTTGTACTCCGGCCGTCCCCGGCGGCTGAAGTGGCGTACGCCCAGGCGCGCCGCCATCGCCCGCACCGCCGGGTCGTCGCCCTCGTCGAGGATCCACACGTCGACCTGTCCGCAGTAGACGATCTCGCGCAGCCGGCGCAGGGTGCGCTCGGCGACGTCGAGCGGCTCCTTGCTCGGCACGATCGTGGTGAGCAGGGCCACCCGCAGGCCGACCGGCGGGTCGACCGGCACCGGGTCCTTGGCGTGGAAGGCGAACACCCAGACCACGGCGTTCTGGGCCAGCCGGATCAGCTCGATGCCGACGACCACGCAGAAGGCCAGCCGGGCGGCCACCGTCTGCCAACCGCCCAGGCCGACGACGCCCGGTCCGGGCACGTGCTGCGGCAGCAGCAGCCAGCCCACGAAGACCAGGCCGGCCGCGCTGTTGACCAGCACCAGCAGGGTCAGCACCAGCCGCGCGGCCACCGAGGCGGCGGGGCGCAGCTCGACCGCCGCGTCGGGGCGGCGGGGCGGGCGGAGCGGCCCGGCGGTGGCGCCGCAGCGGGCGTACGCCAGGCGGGCCCGGATGTTGCGCTGCCGGCGGTCGGGGTCCGGGTCGGCCGGCCGCCCGGGTGGCGCGGCCGGTGGCGGGCGGTCGCCCGGGGTCCCCGGCCGGCCGGCGCGGGACGGGCGTGTATCGGCGGCGACGGCCACGTTTCCCCCATGGTCTGCGTCGGGCTACCCGACCCGACCGATCCTAAGCCGACAATCAACCGAAGAAGGCATGAATCAGACGGATTGCCGTCGCCCCGGCCGGTTGGGCGGGCGCGCCGATCAGGGCGATCGCCGCCAACCCGGCCACCGCCCAGCCCGCGCGCAACCGGGTCAACGCCACCGCGCCGAGCACCGCCCAGGCCGGCACCGTGAAGAACAGTCCCGCCGGCGACCAGACCGGGACGACCCACGCCGCGAGCAGCATGGCCAGCGCCGGCACCAGCGCCCAGGCCGTGCAGATCGCGGCCGCGTACCGCAGCGGGAGGCTGAACAGGGCCAACCCGGCCAGCACCAGGCCGAGCGCGGCGACGCCGAACAACTCCCGTGGTGCCGCCGCCAGCGCGGCCGGGTCGGGCCGGACGCCGGACGGGAGGAACCCGCCGGCCCCCCCGGACGCCAGCAGCGCGGCCACGGACAGGACGCCGGGCAGCACGGCGGCCGACCAGCGGCCCGCCGCCCGGCGCCGGAAGGCGAGCACCACCCAGCCGTGGCCGGCGAGCAGCAGCAGCGCCCCGGGCTGGGCCGCGCCGAGCAGGACCACCGCGCCGGCGTACCCGACGAGCCGGGGCACGGTCGGCCGGTCGAGCACCGGCAGCAGCAGCCAGGTGGCGAGCACCGCCGCCAGCAGCGCCACCGCGTGCGGCTGGGCCTCCTGCGCGTACCGGGTGGTGGTCGGCAGCACCGCGAGGAGCACGCCGGCCAGCACGCCGGTGCCCGGCGTGAACAGCCGGGCGGCCAGCACGCCGACGAGCGCGACGGCCGCGGTCACCGCCAGCAGCGAGGGCAGGCGCAGCGCGGCGTCGGAGGCGCCGAACAGCTCCACCGACGCCCGCGCCAGCAGGTGGTACGGCGCCGACGCGGGTTCGCCGCCGGTCAGCGCGTCGCGCCAGGAGGAGGTGGCCGCGCGCCAGGTCGCCAACTCCTCGGCCCGCAGCCGTGGCGTGTCGAGCCCGGCGCCGCCGAGGCCACCGGCCAGCAGCGCCGGCACCAGCCAGGCGGCCGTGCGCCACCGGCCGGCGCCGGTCGCGGCGCGGGCGGCGGCCCGGCTCCGGCCGAGCGGCCGGTCCTCGCCCCACGGGTCCTCGACACCGGCCTCGCTCGGCCCGAGCCGGGGCAGGACCATGGTGTCCGCGTCCATCATCGTCGACTCACGCATCCCTGTCGGCCGGCACGGGCTGAAACATCCCGGAGCCTACGGAGAGCAAGTCCGGCATACATCTCATATGCGGTTAAACCGATCCCGCGAGTGGTCCGCCGGCCGTCCCCGTGGCCGGCCGGCGGACCCGGCCTCAGCTCACCTCGGTGGTCGTCCAGCGGGCGGACGCGTTGGTCACCGCGACCGTGTCGCCGACCAGCGTGGTCGACGTCTCGGTGTCCCGCCGCACGCTCGTGCCGACCCACAGCTCGACCGCACCGGGCTCCACCACCCGGGTGAGCGTGCGGTCGGAGAAGGCCAGCCGGGTGGTGGGCACGGTCAACCGGACGGTCACCGACTCCCCCGGCTCCAGGCGCACCCGCCGGTAGCCGAGCAACTGCGCCACCGGCCGGGTCACCGGCGCCACCACGTCGTGCCCGTAGAGCTGGACCACGTCGTCGCCGGTGACCGCGCCGGTGTTGGTGACGCGCACCGTCACGGACAGCGCGCCGTCGGTCGGCACGGTGTCCGGCACGGTCAGGTCGGCGTGCGCGAACGTGGTGTAGGACAGGCCGTGGCCGAACGGCGCCGCGGGCGTCGCCGGTAGGTTGGTGCCGTTGCTGCCCGCCCCGAGCGTCGGGTGCAGATACGAGTACGGCTGCGCGCCGGCCGAGCCGGGCAGGGTGACCGGCAGCCGGCCCGACGGGTTGACCCGCCCGGAAAGCACGCCCGCGATCGCGCCCGCGCCCTCCTCACCGGGGAAGAACGACTGCACCACTGCCGCACACCGGGTCAGCGCCCAGTCGATCGCGTAGGGGCGGCCGGTGAGCAGCACCAGCACGACCGGGGTGCCGGTCGCCAGCACCGCCTCGACCAGGTCCCGCTGGACGCCCGGCAGCTCCAGGTCGTCCCGGTCGCACCCCTCACCGACCGTGCCCCGCCCGAAGAGGCCGGCGTGGTCGCCGACGACCAGGACGGCGACGTCGGCGGCGGACGCGGTGGCGACCGCCTCGTCGAAGCCGGACCGGTCGTCGCTGTCCACGTCGCAGCCGCCGGCCGAGGTGACGAGATCGCCGCCGAACTCGGCACGCATCGCGTCGAGGACGGTCGGCACCTCGAACCCGGTCTCCACGCCGGGGTGCTGGACCAGCACGTGGTTGAGGAAGGAGTAGCACCCGAACAGCGCGCCCGGCCGGTCCGCGTTCGGGCCGACCACCGCCACCCGCCGGCCCGCCGGCAGCGGCAGGACGCCCTGGTTGGCGACCAGGACCATCGACTCCTCGGCGAGGCGGCGGGCGATCGCCCGGTGCTCCGGCGGGTCCAGGTCGACCGCCCCGGGCGGCTCCTCGGCGAACGTGGCGTCGAGCAGCCCCAGCTCCTGCTTCTGGCGCAGCACCCGCAGCACCGCCCGGTCCACCAGCGCCTCGTCGACCGCGCCGGCCCGCACCGACTCGGCCAGGGTCAGGAAGGCGTCGCCGGTCGGCAGCTCGATGTCGAGGCCCGCCGCGAGCGCCTGCGCGGCCGCGCCCGCGTTGTCCGCCGCGACGTGGTGCAGCAGGTGCAGGAACGCGACGCCGTAGTAGTCGGCCACCACCGTGCCGTCGAAGCCCCACCGGTCGCGCAGCACGCCGGTCAGCATCGCCGGGTCGGCGGCCACCGGCACGCCGTCGATCTCGGCGTACGAGTGCATGACGCTACGCGCGTCGCCGTCGAGGATCGCCATCTCGAACGGCACGAACAACACGTCCGCCAGTTCCCGGGGGCCGGCGTGTACCGGGCCGAAGTTGCGCCCGGCCCGCGACGCGGAATAGCCGGCGAAGTGCTTCAACGTCGCGTGCACCCCCTGCGACTGCAGGCCGCGCACGTACGACGTGCCGATGGTGCCGACCAGGTAGGGGTCCTCGGCGACGCACTCGTCGACCCGGCCCCAGCGCGGGTCCCGGATCACGTCGAGCACCGGGGACAGCCCCTGGTGGATGCCGAGCGCCCGCATCGAGGACCCGATCGCCGCGGCCATCTCGGTCACCAGGTCGGGGTCGAACGCGGCGCCCCAGGCCAGCGGCGTGGGAAAGGTCGCCGCCTTCCACGCGGACAGGCCGGTGAGGCACTCCTCGTGCACGATCGCCGGGATGCCCAGCCGGGTGCCGGTGACCAGGTCCCGCTGGAATCCCCACAGCCAGGCCGCGCGCTCGGTGGCGTCTACCGGTCGGGTGCCGTAGGCGCGGGTGAGGTGACCCAGGCCGTGCCGGGCGAAGTCGGTCAGCTTGACGGCGTCGGCGAACTCGCCCTGCAGCGGCGCGACCGCCTCGCCGTCCTCCTTCTCCCAGAACCCGACGAGCTGCGCGATCTTCTCCTCGAGCGTCATCCGGTCGAGCAGCTCCCGCACCCGCGCCTCGCCGGTGCGCCCGTCGGGCCGGTCGTGGTCCGGAGCTGCCTGGGCCGGTGCCGGCCCGCCCACCACCGCGTGGACCTCTGTCATGGTGTGCCTTTCCCTTGGTTGTGCTCGCGCCGCTGCCGCTCAGCCCTTGACGGCGCCTTGCAGGCCGCCGACGATCTGCTTCTCGGCGAGCGTGAAGAAGAGCAACGCCGGCAGCATCGCCAGCGAGGTGAAGGCGAGAACGCCCGCGGTGTCGGTGGTGTACTGGCTGGAGAAGTTCTGCACGCCCAACGGCAGGGTGTGCAGGTTGACGTCGCCGAGGACCAGCAGCGGCAGCAGGAACGCGTTCCAGCTCGCCACGAACGCGAGGATCCCGACGGTGACCAGCGCGGGTCGCGACAGCGGCAGCACGATGCGCCACAGGAAGCCGAGCCGGTCCGCGCCGTCGATGGCGGCGGCGTCCTCCAGCTCCCGGGGGATGGCGGACAGGAACGGCCGCAGGATCACGATCGTGATCGGCAGCGAGAAGGCGACCTGCGGGAGGATCACCGCGTAGTAGGAGTTGATCAGGTTCAGGTCCCGCAGCATCAGGTAGAGCGGCAGGATGGCCGCGCCGGCCGGGAAGAGCAGGCCGAGCGTGAAGAAGGTGTTCAGCGCCTCCCGCCCGCGGAACGTGTAGCGGGCGATCACGAAGGCGGCACAGAGACCGAGCACCACCACGCCGAGCGTGGTGCCGAGTGCGATCACCGCGCTGTTGAACGCCTGCCGCCAGAAGTCGCTCTGGGTCAGCACCCGGGCGTAGTTGTCCCAGACCCACGGGTCCGGCAGCCCGGCCGGGTCGGCGACGATCTGCGGGGTGGTGCGGAAACCGCCGACGATCACGTAGACGATCGGCGCGATCGAGACGGCCGCGACGGCCAGCGCGAGCGCGTAGGTCAGCGGCGTGCCCCAGGAGAGCGGGCGGCGGCTCGCGGGCCGGCTGAGGACGGGGTTCGCGGTCACGGTCAGTTCGCCCTTCTCGTGATGGCGCCCTCGATGTCCCGGCGGAGCAGGAAGCGCTGGAAGAGCAGCGCCGCGACGAAGGAGATGACGAACAGGATCACGGCAACCGCGTTGCCGTAGCCCCAGAGCCGGGCGAAGAACCCGTTGTCCACCATGTAGGTCGCCATGGTGGCCGACGCGCCCAGCGAGCGGACCGCGGGCACCGAGGTCACCCAGACCACGTCGAAGACCTGCAACGAGCCGATCATGGAGAGGAACATCCAGATCCGGATCGTCGGGCCCAGCAGCGGCAGCGTGATGTGGCGCTGGATCTGCCACCAGCTCGCGCCGTCGATGGCGGCGGCCTCGGTCAGCTCGTCCGGCACGTTGGACAGGCCGGCGAGCAGCAGGATGATGGCGAAGCCGACGTACTTCCAGGTGAGCACGAACAGCAGCGTCCAGATGACCACGTCGAGGTCGGCGAGCCACGCCTGCACCAGGCCGCCCAGGCCGACCGCGCGCAGGAGCACGTCGACGGTGCCGTCGCCGGTCAGGATCAGCTTCCACATGATGCCGACGGTGACCTCGGCGAGCACGTACGGCACGAAGGCCAGCAGCCGGAACGTGGACCGACCGCGGAAGCGGCGGTTGAGCAGCAGCGCGACGCCCAGCGCGATCGGACCCTGGATCAGCAGCGACCCGAACACGACGATGGCGTTGTTGCGCAGCGCGTCGAGGAAGATCGGGTCCTGGAAGGCCAGGGTGTAGTTCTTGAAGCCGACGTACTCGGTGGGCGGGCCCACCCCGCGCCACCGGAACAGGCTGTAGTAGAACGCGAAGCCCATCGGCACCAGCACGAACGTCACGTAGACGACGAGCGCCGGAGTGGTGAGCCCGACGATCTCGTACCACTTGCGACGCGTCTGCGCCCGACGGGCGGACGGGCGGGCGGTGGGCCGGAGGCCCGCCGGCGGCGCGGAGACGCCGCCGGCGGGGAACCGGGTCTGGTCGGTGGAGGTCACTTGCTCGCGGCCGCCTTCATGGCCGCGACGACCTTCTCCGGTGAGCCGTTGCCGGCGAAGATGGCGACGATGGCGTCGTTCATCGCGTTGCCGACCGTGCTGCCGTAGGCGGTGTCCAGCCAGAGCTGCACGTAGGTGGCCTCGGAGGTGGCGGTGAGGATGGACTTCAGCGCCGGGTCGGTCACGCCGTCCGCGGCGCCCTTGGCGACCGGGAGGCCGGTGCCGGTGGCCGCGTAGCCCTTCTGCACCTCGGGGCTCACCAGGTACTTGAGGAACTCGACGCACTCCGCCGGGGCCTTCTTGGAGCAGGCGAACCCGTCGCCGCCGCCGAGGGCCGCCTTCGGGTCACCCGCGGAGCCGGAGATCGCCGGCACCGGGAACCAGCCGAGGAACGTGGCCAGCTTGGCCTTGTCGGTGGCGACCGTGTCCAGCGTGCCCCGGTTCCAGTCGCCCATCAGCTCCATCGCGGCCCTGCCGTTGGCCAGCAGGCCGTTCGCGCTGGTCGGGTCGTTCTGGCCGGGGGTGGCGATGAAGTTGTTCTGGAACGGCTTGGTGTCGATGAACGCCTTGAGGTCCTGGCCGGCCTTCACGAAGCACGGGTCGTCGAAGGTGCGGTCGGTGGCCGCCTTCTTCAGCGTGTCGACCGAGCAGGCCCGCAGCGCGAAGTTGTACCACCAGTGGGCGGCCGGCCACTTGTCCCCGGCGCCCAGGGCGATCGGGATGACGTTGATCGCCTTGAGCTTGGTGACCGCGGTGTTGAGTTCGTCGAACGTGGTCGGCGGCGCCGAGATGCCCGCCTTGGCGAACATGTCCTTGTTGTACCAGACGCCCTCGATGCCCATCCGGAACGGCAGGCCGTACTGCTTGCCGTCGACCTGCCAGATCTCCGCGGCGCTGCCGATGTCGGCGACCTCGCTCTTGACCTGGTCGGTGACGTCCTTGAGGTAGTCGGCCTCCACCTGCTCGCGCATCTCGCCGCCGCCCCAGGCCTGGAAGATGTCCGGCGGGTCGTTGCTCAGCAGCGCGGCGGGGAGCCGGGTGCGCTGGAGCTGGTTGGTCTCGATCGCCTCGATCTCGATCTTGACGGTCGGGTGGGCGGCGGAGAAGTCCTTGGCGACCTTCTCCCAGTACGTCTTGCCGGGGCCGTCCTGGGAGGCGTTGTGCCACCAGGTCAACGTCACCGGGTTCTTGTACAGCTCGCTTCCCGTGTCTGCTTCGTCGTCGCCACCGCCGCTGCATCCGGCGGCGACGAGGGCGCTTGTCATCAACAGTGCCAGGACGGCACCGGCGCGGCGCTTCATCGCCATTAGATGTCTCCTCGACCGCTCAGTCGGGTTACCTGTCGGGGAGTGTTACAGCCACGTAACTCGATGTCAATCGGTATCGATAACGGTTTCGAAACCGTCGCGACGCGGCCCGGGGAGCCCTCTATCATCGTCCGCGTGACCTTCCCGCAGCGCGTCAAGATGTCCGACGTGGCACGCACCGCCGGCGTCTCGGTGGCGACCGTATCAAAGGTTGTCAATGGCCGGTACGGCGTCGCCCAGGCCACCGTCGCGCGCGTGCAGCAGGTCATCCACGAGCTGGGGTACGAGGCCGACCTGGGGGCGCAGAGCCTGCGCAGCCACCGCACGAACGTGCTGGGCATCCTGGTCGCCGAGTTCGAGCCGTTCTCCACCGAGCTGCTCAAGGGCGCCTCCCGGGAGGTCGCCGGCAGCGGCTACCAACTGCTGGCCTACTCCAGCGGCGACGGCGAGGGCGCCGCCATCGGCTGGGAGCGGCGGTCCCTGGCCCGGCTCTCCGGGACGCTCATCGACGGCGCGGTGATCGTGACGCCGACCGTGGTCGAGACCAAGCACGGCTTCCACGTGGTCGCCGTCGACCCGCACACCGGCCCGTCCGGCCTGCCCACCGTCGACTCGGACAACTTCGCCGGCGCGGTGCTCGCGACCACCTACCTGCTCTCCCTCGGCCACCGCCGGATCGGGCACATCAGCGGTCGCCCCGACCTGGAGTCGGCGCGCCTGCGCGAGGCCGGCTTCCGGCAGGCCATGGCCGACGCGGGCGTCGCGGTGGACGAACGGCTGGTCCGGGTCGGCGGCTTCCGGATCGAGGGGGCCGCCGGCACCGCGGCGGAACTGCTCGCGCTCCCCGACCGGCCGACCGCCATCTTCGCCGGCAACGACCTCTCCGCGATCTCCACGCTCGACGTCGCCCGGAGCATGGGCATCGCGGTGCCGGACGAGCTGTCGGTGATCGGCTTCGACAACGTCCCGGAGTCGGCGCTCGTCGACCCGCCGCTGACCACGATCCGGCAACCACTGCAACGGATGGGCGCCGAGGCGCTGCGGCTGCTGATCGACCTGATCGCCGGCGTGGAGCGCGACGCGCACATCCGGCTCCCCACCGAGCTGGTGGTGCGCGCCTCCTGCCGCCCGCTGGGCTAGACCGCCGCGCGCGACCACCGCTGGTTGGCGCCGGCGTTGCACGGATACTGCTTGAGGACCACGCCGTCCGCGGTCGACGCGGCGGGCACGTCCACGCACTTGCCGCTGTGCCGCGCCCGGAGCTGGAACCAGTCGCCGTCGGCGACCATCTGGAACTGCTGGTTCGGGCCGGCGCCGCAGGTGTACTGGATCAGCTCGGCGCCGTCGGCGGTGGCGGCGCCCACCACGTCGAGGCACTTCCCGCTGTGCCGGCTGACCAGGCGCCACCAGCCGCCGCCGGCATCGGCGAACCGCCACTGCTGCCACGCGTTGCCACCGTAGGTGTACTGGCCGACGCGCGCGCCGTCGTCGGTGTTCGGCGACTGGACGTCCATGGCCTTGCCGCTGTGCCGTACGAGCAGCCGGTAGAACGTCTCCCCCGTCGGCGGGGGCGTCGTCGGGCCGCCGACGGTGTCGCCCCAGCCGTAGCGGATCCGGTCGGCGCCCGAGGTGTTGCGGACGGTCAGGCGCAGGTCGGTGCCGCTGCCGCCGAGGGAGAACATCGAGTACCAGTCGTACCCGATGGTGCCGGGCTTGCCGCCGAGGGCGGGCCAGTACGTGCCGCCCATCCCGTTGTCGCGCATCACCTGGGCCACGGCCCGGATGTGCCGGACGAAGTTGTCGGCGCTGTTCGCGTCGGCGTAGTCGCGGCCGTCGTTCATCGGCGCGCCGAACTCGGTGACCACCGCACGGGAGGCGCAGGCGCCGAGGCGGGTCCGGACGTGGGTCCGGAAGGCGTCGTAGCTCATCGGCTCGTAGAAGAACGCGTAGTGGTGGAAGGAGAACAGCGTGGAGGCGAAGCGCGGGTCGGCGCAGACGTCGCGCAGGTCCTGGCTGAAGCCGGTGCCGCCGATGAGCACCCGGGCGGGCACCGCCGAGTAGTGGTACCGCAGCCACTCGGCCGCGACGTCGCGCCACTGCGCCGAGGTGTAGCCGTGCGGCTCGTTCATCGGCTCGAAGTAGACGTCCGGATTCGCGCCGTACGTGGCGGTCACCGTGGACCACATCGCGTTCCAGGCGGCGAGGTTCGTGATCCGACCGCCGGAGGCGGCGCCGTCCTCCCAGTAGGCGAGGATGACCTTGAACCCGCGGGCGGTGGCGGCGTCGATCGCGCCCCGGTAGGCCCCCCACCACGCCGTACCCACGGTGTGCGTGTTGATCGGCAGCCGGACGGTGTTGACCCCCATCCGGGCCGCCATCTCGTCGTAGAGGGCGTTGGCCTTGGCCCGCACCGTCGCGTTGCTGTCGGACGCGCTCAGGCCCTGCACCACGAGCGGGCCGGTGCTGAAGTTGTCACCAAGCACGGCCCAGTTCATGCCCCGGAAGCCGCTGGTGCCGGCGGTGGCCGGCGACGACACGACGACGACGCCGACCGTCACGGCCACGGCCGCCACCAGCCCGGCCAGCGCACTTCGCACCGATCGACCACGCGTCATCTCGACCCCCTTTGAACGACGTTCATCTATGTTCACGTTAACACCCACGCACGTCAAGGCATCGACCGAGGCCGCCGGCGATTGACGAGGCCACATCGACCGCCGTAACGTTCCGGCCGAGTTTCGGAAATGTTCCCGGAAGTTTCGGACGTCGCCCGCCGGAAGGACCACCATGAAACCGAGCCGCTGGATCGCCGCCGGCCTCGTCGCCGTCGCGACCGCCGCCGCCCTCAACGTCGTGCCCGCCGCCGCCGGGCGCCCCTACGACCCGACCGCGCAGAGCCTGCGCGAGCTGGCCGAACGCCACGGCCTGTACGTGGGCACCGCGGTCGACATGGCCGCCCTCGACAACGCCGCCGAGCCGCGCTACCGCGAGCTGGCCGGCTCCGAGTTCTCCACCGTCACGGCCGAGAACGTGATGAAGTGGGAGAGCCTGGAGCCGACCCGGGGCACCTACAACTGGGGGCCGGCCGACGAACTGGTCGCCTTCGCCCGCCAGCACCACCAGCGGGTCCGCGGCCACGTGCTGGTCTGGCACAACCAGTTGCCGACCTGGCTCACCGAGGGGGTCGCGGACGGCTCGATCGACGCCGTCGAGCTACGGCAGATCCTGCGCGACCACATCACCGCCGTGGTCCGCCACTTCAAGGGCCGCATCTGGCAGTGGGACGTGGTGAACGAAGCGGTCAGCGACCCCTGGGACACCCCGTCCACGCTGCACTACAAGGGCTTCTGGGCGCAGCACCTCGGCCCCGGCTACATCGCCGACGCGTTCCGCTGGGCCCGCGCCGCCGACCCGAAGGCGCTGCTGTTCTACAACGACTACAACATCGAGGCGTTCGGCTCCGGCAACCCGGCCGACGACAAGACGCAGTTCGTCTACGAGATGGCCCGCGACCTGCGCGCCCGGGGCGTGCCGATCGACGGCGTCGGCAGCCAGGGGCACCTGGGCACCCAGTACGGCAACTACGACACCCTCCAGGTCGTCGCCGCGCTGCGGAAGTTCGCCGGGCTGGGACTGGCGACGGCGTTCACCGAGGTCGACGTGCGCAGCCAGATGACCGCGGGCGTGCAGGCGGGCGACTCCGCCGAGATCAACCCCCGGTTGCAGGCATCCGCGGCCAACTTCAGCACGCTGCTGCGGGCCTGCCTGGCCGAGCGGCACTGCCTGTCGTTCACGCTCTGGGGCTTCACCGACAAGCACTCGTGGGTGCCGGGCGCGTTCTCGGACCCGCCGGAGGGCCTGGCCACCGTCTACGACGAGAACTACCGGCCGAAGCGGGCCTACCAGGAGCTGAAGGCCGACCTGATCTACTCGGGGCCGCCGTTCGTGCTGCCCCGCGTGCCGCAGCAGCCGCGCCGGTAGGCGTCGCTCTCACGCGGTCCGGCGGCGACGGAGTGCCGACTCCAGCCGCCGGATCAGCGTGCTGCGGGCCTTGCCGCGGCGTTCGCGGCGCAGCGCGGCGTCGAGCTGGCGCTTGTCGAGGTCGCCCACGAGCTTGACCGCCTCGGCCACCGGCAGCTCGTTCACCTGCTCGGCGGCGGTCGCGTCCCGGCGTGCCCGCTTCGCCGGGCCGGTGTTCGGGACGTACTGCCGGCCGGAGCGCGACGCGCGCCGCTTGCGGGTGTCGGTCTCCCGCCGTTCCTTCTCCGACAGCTCCTCCCATGCCTGTTTCGGCAGGTAACGGCGGGTTTCGCCGTCGTGTCGGGCCCGGGTGTCGCCCGACCGCGTCTGCCACTGCTCGCCGCCCCAGCGCTGCAACGACCGCTGCCGCGCGTCCTTCGGGCCCTCGAAGCCCCCGCCACGCTTCTTGTACTCGTTGGTCAGCAGCTGCGACTTGCGGGCCGACCACTGCCCCGGCCGGCCCCCCTTGTCGGAGGCCTTGATCTCCTCCTTGAGCTGTTCCCGGAGTTCCGGCTTCGTGTACTTCGCCATGACCCGGCGTTACCCGGACCGGGCGCGCCCATGCCCCGCTCAGCCGGCCGCCCGGTAGGTGAGGTCCATCGTGTCGACCCGGCCGGACCAGTCCAGCCGCAGGTGCCAGCAGCCGGCGGCGGGCAGGTCGACGGTGGACGGTCCGGGACCGCCGGCCACCTCCCGGGTGACCCGGGCGCCGGTGCCGTCGCGCGTCGCGGTGACGACCAGCGTGCCTGACGCCGCCGGGTCGGGCGTGGCGGTCACCGGGCGTCCCACCCACAGGATCTTGTTGGTCGGACCCTCACCCCGGCCGACGGTCAACGGGTGCCCGAACAGGATCGCGACGATCTCGCCCCGGTCGCCGAGCACGTGCGGCATCCGGGTGTCCCCGCTGAAGCCGGCGTCCGCCCAGTCCGGCAGCCGGCCGGTCGCCACCGGGGAGTGGCAGCCCACCGAGGCGGCCGGCCCGGCGGTGCTCGCCGCGGCCGACGGCGGCCCGCCTGACGGCCCGGCCGGCGGCCCGGCACTCGTGCAGCCGGCCAGCAGCAGCACCGGCACCAGCGTGACCCTGCCCGGACGCGACATCCGGCACCCCCGATCGACGACGACGTTCACCAGCAGGACACCGGCCGGGCCGGTCAGGTTCCCCGCTCACCCCAGCGAGCCCGCGACGTCGAGCGCCACGTCCCGGGTCAGGTCGCCCTCCAGGCGGTAGCTCACCCCGGCGTCCTGCCAGATCAACGTCGCCGCGGACCGGCGCGCGGTGGCCACCCGGACCGTGCCGGCCCGGTCGACGTAGGCGAGCGCGTGCGGGCCGCCGACCCAGATCGCGAAGTCGCCGTGCACCTGGGTGAACGTCACGTCCGCGCCGGCGGCCTGCTTGTGGAACGCGATGTCGAGCGAGCCGTCGAACGCGTCCAGGCGCAGCGCCCCGCCCTGCCAGAGCAGGCTGGCCACCCGGTACGCGCCCGCGCCGTCCGGGTCGGCGACCAGCACCCGCTCCGGGGCGCCGAGCCGGGTCGGCACCCGGATCGGGAAGCGGACCTGCCGCTGCGCCTCGGCCAGGGCGACCGGACGCTGCCCCGGCAGCGGCGACGGGGTACCGGTGGGTGGCGCCGGGGTGGCCGAGGTGTCGACCACGACCCCGGCGAACCGCAGCAGCCCGGTCACCGCGCCGGCGACGGCGGCCCGGCCCGGTGGCAGCGCCGCCACCAGCACCGCGGCGAGCGCCGAGGCCAGCCAGTACCGCCACCGCCGGCGCGGCGGCGCGGCGAGCCGGGCGCGGACCCGGGCGGCCACGTCCGGCGACGCGGCCGGCTCCAGCCGGGCGCCGAGGTCCCGCAGTTCCCGCTCCAGCTCATCCACGGTGCGCCACCTCGCGGTCGAGCAGGCCGCGCAGCTTCGCCAGGGCGCGGTGGGTCCGCGACTTCACCGTGCCCCGGGGCAGCCCCAGCACGGTCACGGTCTCCTCCTCGGTGAGGTCGAGCAGGTAGCGGCAGGTGATCACCTCGCGGTCCCGGGCGGGCAGCCGGCGCAGCGCCGCCACCAGCGCCGCCCGGCGTTCGGCGGCGAGGACCGCGCCGAGCCCGTCCGCCTCGGTGGCCTCGGTCGCCGGGTCCGCCGCCGCGGCCCGCAGCACCAGCCCGTCCCGCCGCCCGCGCGAGCGGTGCAGGTTGCGGCTCTCGTTGGCCACGATCGCGAGCAGCCAGGACCGGAACGACGCGTCTCCCCGGTAGCGGGACAACTTCCGGTACGCCTTCACGAACGCCTCCTGGATGACGTCCTCCGCGTCCGGGCCGGCCCCCAGCAGCACCGCCGTCCGGTACGCGGACGCGGTGTGCCGGGCGACCAGGAGGTCGTACGCCTCCCGGTCACCGGCGCGTACGCGGGTGACGATCTCGTCGTCGTCCAGGGCAACCTCCGCCTCGGTCCACTTCCATGACACCGCCCGCGCCGCCCGGGTTCCACCGGAGTTTGACCGGCGCCCCCGGCGGAAAGAGTGGCGGGATGAGCTGGGCCAGAAGAGCAGTACCCGCCGCCGTCGCCGCCGTCGCCGCCCTCGCGGCCCGGGACCTGCTGCAACGCGACCACGCGTTGCGCCGCAACTTCCCCGTCCTCGGCCGGGCCCGCTACCTGATCGAGGCGATCGGCCCGGAGCTGCGCCAGTACGTGGTGGCCGGCAACGACGAGGAGCGCCCCTTCACCCGCGACCAGCGCCGCTGGGTGTACGCCTCGGCGAAGCAGGAGAACAACTACTTCGGGTTCGGCACCGACAACGACATCGAGCACACCCGCGGCTACCCGATCATCAAGCACCGCACGTTCGGCCGGGCGGTGCCGCCGTCCGCCCCGGCCGCCGGGCACGACGTGGCGCTGCCCTGCGCCAAGGTGCTGGGCGCGGCGCGCGGGCGGGCACGGGCGTTCCGGCCCGAGTCGGTGGTCAACATCTCCGGGATGAGCTTCGGCTCGCTCTCCGGCAACGCGATCGAGGCGCTGAACCGGGGCGCCGCGCTCGCCGGCTGCCTGCACAACACCGGCGAGGGTGGGCTGTCGCCGTACCACCGGCACGGCGGCGAGCTGGTGTTCCAGCTCGGCACCGCGTACTTCGGCTGCCGCGACGAGCAGGGCCGGTTCAGCCTGGACCGGCTCAAGGACCTGGTGGCCGGCGCGCCGGTGCGGGCGCTGGAGATCAAGCTCAGCCAGGGCGCCAAGCCGAGCCTCGGCGGCCTGCTGCCGGCGGCGAAGGTCTCCGCCGAGATCGCCGCCACCCGGGGCATCCCGACCGGGCAGGACTGCGTCAGCCCGTCGCGGCACGCCGAGTTCTCCGACTGCGACAGCCTGCTGGACTGGGTGGAGCTGCTCGCCGCCGAGACCGGCCTGCCGGTCGGCATCAAGTCCGCGGTCGGCGACCTGGGCTTCTGGGAGGAGCTGACCACGCTGATGCGGGACACCGGCCGGGGCGTGGACTTCGTGACCGTCGACGGCGGCGAGGGCGGCACCGGCGCCGCCCCGCTGATCTTCAGCGACTCCGTGTCGCTGCCGTTCCAGCAGGGCTTCTCCCGGGTCTACCGGACGTTCGCCGAACGTGACCTGCACGAGCAGGTGGTGTTCGTCGGCGCCGGCAAGCTCGGCCTGCCGGACAACGCGGTGGTCGCGTTCGCGCTCGGCGCCGACATGGTCAACGTGGGTCGGGAGGCGATGCTGGCGATCGGCTGCATCCAGGCGCAGAAGTGCCACACCGACACCTGCCCGACCGGCGTCGCCACCCAGAACGCCTGGCTGGCCCGGGGCCTGGAGCCGGCCCGCAAGTCGGTGCGCGCGGCCAACTACCTCCGGACGCTCCGCCGTGACCTGGTGAAGGTCGCCGAGGCGTGCGGCGTCGAGCATCCCGGCCTGATCGGCACCGACTCGGTGGAGATCGTCGACGGCCGGACCAGCGCCACCCCGCTGGACCAGGTGTACGGCTACCGGCCGGAGTGGGGGCTGCCGTCCGCGGCCGACCGGGCGGAGATCGTCCGGCTGATGACGCCGGAGGCCCCGCGCGGCGGGAGCGCGCCGCCGTCGGCCACCGCCGTCGGCTGAGGGTTAAGGAGGGGCCCCTTCTTAACGCCTCCGGTATGGGCGGGGCCCCCGGTTAACAGCCGGGCCGGTAAACCGCTTCGGGCCGGTCGGGGGTAGGGCGTAGCGTGCGCCGCATGGCTGTGGACACCCGGCCGGCGGTGCACGCCGGCTACTTCCGGCTGCTGCCGCTGGCCCTGCTGTTCCTGACCGTGGGCCTGTCCGTCGCCGTGGTGATGCCGTTCCTGTCGCTGTTCCTCGACACCGAGGTCCGGGCCGATCCGGTGCGGGTCACCGTGCTCCTGGTCGTCGCGCCGCTCGCCGGTGTGGTGGTCGCCTCGCTGGTCGGGCGCCTGTCCGACCGGGCGCCGATCCGCCGCAAACTGCTCATCGGGGCGGCGCTGGCCGGCGTGGTGGGCGCCGGCCTGATCGCGTTCGTGCGCGACTACTGGATCCTGCTGGCGCTGACCGTCACCGCCATGGCGCTGGCCAACTCGGTGTTCCCGCAGTCGTTCGCCTACGCCCGCCAACTGCTCGACCGGGACGATCCCGGGCGCGCCGCGCTGGGCATCAGCGCGATGCGTACCGTTTTCTCGCTGGCCTGGGTGGCCGGGCCGCCGCTGGCCGCGGTGCTGCTCTCGGCCGGCGGCTTCCGGCTGCTCTACCTCACCGCCGCCGCCATGTACGCGCTGGCCGCGCTGGTGGTCGCGGTACGGCTCACGGAGCTTCCGCTGCCGCCGCCGCCGGCCCCCGACCAGGGGGGCGGGCACGCGCCGGGCGCGTCCCGGTGGCGGCTGGCGCTGACCGTGGTCACCTTCACCATGTTGCAGTGCCCGATGACGCTCGGCGTGCAGGTGCTGCCGCTGTTCATCGGCCGGGACCTGCGCGGCGACCCGGCGGACGCGGGTCTGGTGCTGGGGCTCTGCGCGGCGCTGGAGATCCCGCTGATGCTGGGGCTGGGCGCGCTCACCGCACGGTTCCGGCTGCGCGCGCTGATCCTGTTCGGCGCCGGCTGCGGCGTCGTCTACTACCTGATCGCGGCCGGGGCGTCGGGCGTCGGGGTGCTGCTGCTCGCGCAGCCGGTCAACGCGCTGTTCATCGCCGCGGTCTCCGGCGTCGCCATCGCCTACGTGCAGGACCTGCTGCCGGGCCAGCCGGGCCGGGCCACCACGCTGTTCACCAACTCGTTCCCGATCGGCGCGATGCTCGCCGGCCCGCTGCTCGGGCTCGCCACGCAGGTCGGCTTCCGCTGGGCGTACGTCATGAGCGCGGCGTTGTGCGCGGGCGGCCTGCTGGCCCTCGCGCTGACCCGGCCCCGGCCGGCGCGGCCGGCCTGACGGCGCGGTCAGCGGCGACGGACCAGGACGACGTGGTCGACCAGTTTGCCGGTGTGGCCGTCGTGGGTGGCGGTGCGGCGGGACTCGCCCTGTCGCTCGGTCGCCCAGCCGTCCGGGTCGAGGTCGATCGCCGCCATGATCTCCTCCGGGCTGGCGAAGCGGGGGTCGTCGGCGTCGAGCCCGGACCAGGGTGGCGGCGCGCCGTGCTCGACGACGAGCAGCCGGCCGCCGGGCGCGACCGCCTCGGCCGCCGGGGGCAGCACCTTCTCCCGGGGCAGGACCAGCGGGGACTGGAAGAACTGCGCGGACACCAGGTCGAAGCGGCCGGCCGGGAAGCCCTCGGCCAGCAGGTCGCGGCGGACGGTGGTGATCCGGTCCGCCACGCCGGCCCGGTCGGCCTCGACCGCGAGCCGCTGCAGCGCCACGGCGGAGACGTCCACGGCGGTGACCCGCCAGCCCTGCCGGGCCAACCAGATCGCGTCGCCGCCCTCGCCGCAGCCCAGGTCGAGCGCGGTGCCGGGCGGCAGCGCGCCGGCCACCTCGGCGAGCACCGGGTTGACCCGGCCGCTCCAGATCCGGTCGGACTGCCCGTAGCGCTCGTCCCAGAACTCGGCCGGGTCGGTGTCCGCCGGCGGGTTCTGCTGGTGCTGGTGGTGGTGCCCGGTCATGCCTGCCTCCTTCGCCGCCGGACGCGTCGGCGGCCCGGCACCGTCATGGTGCGCGGGTGGCGGCGGCCCCGGCAAGAAAACTTGCCAGGGCGGCAAAGAAGGAGGCCACCGGTCACCCGGCGGCCTCCTTCTCCAATGTGCGGACCGGTCAGAGGATGCTCACGCCGTAGGCGCTGAGCGCCTCGGTGACCGGCTGGAAGTAGGTCGTCCCGCCGGAGGAGCAGTCACCGTTGCCGCCCGAGGTCAGGCCGATCGCGCTGCTGCCGCTGAACAGCGAGCCGCCGCTGTCGCCCGGCTCGGCGCACACGTTGGTGCGGATCAGCCCGGAGACGCTGCCCTCGGCGTAGTTGACCGTGGCGTCGAGCGCCTCGACCGTGCCGCCGTGCAGGCCGGTGGTGCTGCCGGAGCGCTGCACCGACTGTCCGACGTACGCGTCGGCCGCGCCGGTGATGGCCTGCGAGCCGCCGTTGTAGAGCGAGACGCTGCCCTCGGCCGCGGCGCCGTTGGTGTGCTGCACGATGCCGTAGTCGTTGCCGGGGAAGCTGCCGGTGCCGCCGGTGCCGAGCTGGCTGCTCTGCCCCGAGTCGGCGTACCAGGTGGCGGCGATGGCGGTGCAGTGCCCGGCGGTGAGGAAGTAGGTGCTGCTGCCGCTGCGCACGTTGAAGCCGAGCGAGCAGCGTCCGCCACCCTGGGCGTAGATGGCCTCGCCGCCGGCGATGCGGGTGCCGAGCGTGCCGGCCTCGCGCTCGATCCGGACGGTGCCGCCGAGCTGCTTGGCGACGGCCTCGACCCGGGCCAGTTTCGCGCCGGTGACGGTGCTGTCGACGGAGACGACGACCTGGTTGGTCGCCGGGTCGGTCCACCACGCGGTGCCGGGGATGCGGGCGGACTTCTCGAGCGTCGAGGTGGCGCGGGCCAGTTCGGCCGCGCCCCGGGTGACGAGCTTGGGGGTGGCGCCGGCCGCGCGGACCTTCCGCGCGGCGGCGTCGTCGGTCACCGTGACGACCATGGTGCCGCCGGCGGCGGCGTACGTGCCGGCCGAGCGGTCGCCGAGTGCGGCGGCGAGCGCGGTGGCCTTCTCGGGGGTGGCGGACGTCTCGGGTGCGGCGTGTGCCGGTGCGCCGGCCAGTGAACCGACGACCAGCGCGCCGGCCACCGTGAGGGCGGTGGCGGTACGCCGCGATGACCCGGAGAGTCGCATGTGGATACCTCCTGGAGCTGAGCACGGGCGGCCTTTCGGCAGCCCCGGGCAGCCGTTCGGCCGGTGAGGCTCGGCCGATCGGGCTTCGCCGAAGTTGTCACACGTTTGTCATCGATGGCAAGAGTCCCGGTTGCGACCGGAGGGCCCGATCTCAGCAGATGGATCCCCTAGGCCCGATCGGCGGCGACTCGGCCGTTTGACGGCATTCACGCGCGTCCCTACTGGTCAGTAACACGATCCGGGCCACCCCTACCAGACCCCTGACCGACCCCGCCGACCAGATGGCGGGACCCGACGAGATATCGAAGAATCGGCACGCGCCCGCCGGCCCGTGTCGGACCCGGACGCGACGACAGGATTAACTCGCGGCTCCCAGGGGCAGACATTTGTCATCGACCAACGGATCCGAGGGGAGCTGACGACATGACCAAGGGTGACATCGACACCTATCAGCAGGACGGGCAGTGGAAGAACCGCCCCGAGGGCAACGAGCGCGCGAGCAGCCGCCACGACACCAAGGCGGAGGCGGAGGCGGCCGGCCGCGAGATGGCCGCCGAGCGCGGCACCGAGCACGTGATCAAGAAGCAGGACGGCACGATCGGCGAGAAGAACACGTACCCCCGCAGCCGCGACCCCCGCGAGATCCCGGGCTGAACCGCAGCTCAGCAAGTGCCGGACGGCGCCGGACCCCGCTCGGGGAACCGGCGCCGTCCGCGTTATCGCTAAAAACTTTTGTGTGGTTCCTACAATGGCTCCCGCTCAGGGTTCGGCGATTACGACATGGCGCCGCCCGCTGACAGACGGCAGGGTGAGGCAAGCCGGGGGCACCGCCGCCGACCGGCGCTACACCGTGGGTCAACCGAAGGGGACGGTCACGTGTTCACCCGTGTCGCCATCGTCAACCGTGGTGAGGCCGCCATGCGGCTCATCCACGCGGTCCGGGAACTGGCCGCGGAGACCGGCAGCCGGATCGAGACCGTCGCGCTGTACACCGACGTCGACCGCACCGCCACCTTCGTCCGCGAGGCGGACGTCGCCTACGACCTGGGGCCCGCCTCCGCCCGCCCGTACCTCGACCTGAAGGTGCTGGAGCGCGCGCTGGTGGAGACCCGGGCGGACGCCGCCTGGGTCGGCTGGGGCTTCGTGGCCGAGGACCCGGCCTTCGCCGAGCTGTGCGAGAAGGTCGGCGTCACGTTCGTCGGGCCGAGCCCGGACGCCATGCGCAAGCTCGGCGACAAGATCGGCGCGAAGCTGATCGCCGAGGAGGTCGGCGTGCCGGTCGCGCCGTGGAGCCGCGGCGCGGTGGAGAGCCTGGAGGCGGCCGTGGCCGCGGCGGCCGAGATCGGCTACCCGCTGATGCTCAAGGCGACCGCGGGCGGCGGCGGTCGCGGCATCCGGGTGGTCCGCAGCGACGCCGACCTGGCCGACGCCTACGAGCGCACCAGCCAGGAGGCCGCGCGGGCGTTCGGCAGCGGTGTGGTGTTCCTGGAGCGCCTGGTCACCGGCGCCCGGCACGTCGAGGTGCAGGTGATCGCGGACGGGCAGGGCACCGCGTGGGCGCTCGGCGTACGGGACTGCTCGGTGCAGCGACGCAACCAGAAGGTGATCGAGGAGTCGGCGTCGCCGGTGCTGGGCCCGGAGCAGGCCGCCGAGCTGAAGTCGTCGGCCGAGCGGCTGGCCGTCCGGGTCGGCTACCGGGGCGCGGCGACGGTGGAGTTCCTCTACCACCCCGGCGACCGGCTGTTCGCGTTCCTGGAGGTCAACACCCGGCTCCAGGTGGAGCACCCGATCACCGAGTCGACCACCGGGTTCGACCTGGTCAAGGCCCAGTTGCACGTCGCCGGCGGCGGGCGGCTGACCGGTGAGCCGCCGGTCGAGCGCGGGCACGCGATCGAGGCGCGACTCAACGCCGAGGACCCGGACCGGGACTTCGCCCCCTCCCCCGGCCGGATCACCCGGCTGGACCTGCCCGCCGGCCCGGGCATCCGGGTCGACACCGGGGTCAGCGAGGGCGACACCATCCCGGCCGACTTCGACTCGATGATCGCCAAGATCATCGCGTACGGGCGGGACCGGGACGAGGCGCTCGGGCGGCTGCGCCGGGCGATGGCGAACACCACCGTGGTGATCGAGGGCGGCGCCACCAACAAGAGCTTCGTGCTCGACCTGCTCGACCAGCCCGAGGTGATCGACGCCAGCGCGGACACCGGCTGGATCGACCGGGTCCGGGGCGAGGGCCGGCTCGTCGCGCACCGGCACTCCGCGGTGGCGCTGGCCGCCGCCGCGATCGAGGCGTACGAGGAGGACGAGACCGCCGAGCGGCAGCGGCTGCTGTCCACCGCGGCCGGCGGTCGCCCCCAGGTGCAGCACCGCAGCGGCCGGCCGCTGGACCTCAAGCTGCGCGGCGTGAGCTACCGGATGCGGGTGGCCCGCGTCGGCGCGCACCGGTTCCGGGTCGGCATCGAGGCCGGCGCCGAGGCCCGGACCGCGGACGTCGAGCTGGACCGCTTCGACCGGCACACCGGGCAGATCGTCGTCAACGGCGTGCGCTACCGGCTGCTCACCGGCACCCACGGGCCGGTCCACCTGGTCGAGGTGGACGGCGTCACGCACCGGATCAGCCGGGACGAGGGCGGCGTGGTCCGCTCCCCGATGCCGGCGCTCGTCGTCGCCACCCCGGTGGAGGTCGGCGCGGAGGTCGAGGCCGGCGCGCCGGTGCTGGTGCTGGAGGCGATGAAGATGGAGACGGTGCTGCGGGCGCCGTTCCGGGCCCGCCTCAAGGAGTCCTCCGTCGCGGTGGGCACCCAGGTGGAGGCCGGCGCGCCGCTGCTGCGCCTGGAGCCGCTCGCCGACGCCGGCGACGAGGCCGCCGCCACCCCGGACGAGCCGGCCGTCGAACTGGACCTGCCCGTCGCGCCCGGGGACGCGCCGGCGCACAGCCGGGCCGAGCGCGGCCTGGAGGACCTGCGCGGCCTGCTGCTCGGCTTCGACGTCGACCCGCACGACGAGCGCCGGGTGCTCGACGACTACCTCGACGCGCGTCGGGCGGCCACCGTCGCCGGGCACCGGCCGCTGGCCGAGGAGCTGGAGCTGGTCGACGTCTTCGCCGACCTGGCCGAGCTGAGCCGCAACCGGCCCACCGGGGAGGACGGCGCGGGCGGTCACCTGCACAGTGCCCGCGAGCACTTCCACACCTACCTGCAGAGCCTCGACGTGGAGCGGGCCGGCTCGCCGGAGCCGTTCCGGGCCCGCCTGGCCAAGGCGCTCGGCCACTACGGCGTCACCGAGCTGGACCGCTCCCCCGCGCTCGAGGCCGCGGTGTTCCGGATCTTCCTGGCCCAGCAGCGGGCCGCCACCGACGCCACCGCGATCGCCGCGCTGCTGCGCTCGTGGCTGCGGGAGCCGCCGCCGGACGAGGCGCTGCGCGAGCCGGCCGGTCTCACGCTGGAACGGCTGATCTCGGCCACCCAGGTCCGCTTCCCGGTCGTCGCCGACCTGGCCCGGGGCGTGGTGTTCGCCTGGTTCGCCCAGCCGCTGCTGCGCCGCAACCGGGCCCGGGTGTACGCGCGGGTCCGCGCGCACCTGCGGCACCTCGACGCCCGGCCGGACGCGCCGGACCGCGCCGAGCGGGTCGCCGAGATGGTCCGCAGCACCGAGCCGCTGGTCCGGCTGCTCGGCCAGCGGCTGGTCCGGGCCGACCTGGACAACGCCACCATGCTGGAGGTGCTGACCCGGCGCTACTACGGCAACAAGGCGCTCACCGGCGTGCGGACCCGCGCGGCGGGCGGCTGCGTGTTCGTGGTGGCCGGCCGGGCCTCCTCCAGCGTGGTCTCCGCCGCCGTCCGCTTCGACGCGCTCGGCGACGCGCTGACCGGGCTGGCCGAGGTGGCCCGGGACGAGGAGGCGGTGGACGCCGACATCTACCTGGCCTGGGAGAGCCAGCCGGAGGACCAGGACGCCACCGTCGCCGCGCTGCTCGACGTGATCAACGCGCACCCGCTGCCGGAGCAGGTCCGCCGGCTCACCACCACGGTCGCCGGGCGCGGCGGCGCGGTGATGCACCACCACTTCACGTTCCGCCCGGACGGCACCGCGATGGCCGAGGAGCGGCTGATCCGCGGCCTGCACCCGTACATCGCGCAGCGGATGCAACTGGAGCGGCTGCACGGGTTCGACCTGACCCGGCTGCCGTCGCTGGACGAGGAGGTCTACCTCTTCCAGGCGGCCGCCCGGGAGAACCCGTCGGACCAGCGGCTGGTGGCGTTCGCGCAGGTCCGTGACCTGACCGAGCTGCGGGAGCAGGACGGTCGGCTGGTCGCGCTGCCGACCACCGAGGACACGGTCGCGGCCTGCATCGACTCGATCCGCCGCGCCCAGTCCCGGCGGCCGTCGAAGGTCCGGTTCCCGACCAACCGGATCGTGATCTACGTCTGGCCGCCGAGCGAGCTGACCCGCGAGGAGATGGAGCTGATCGCCGCCCGGGTGCGCCCGACGACGGTCGGCGCCGGCCTGGAGGAGATCCTGTTCATCGGGCGGCAGCGCGACCGCCGCACCGGCGAGCTGGTCAAGGTCGGCGTCCGGATCGCCTTCGACGTCACCGGGCACGGCCGGCTCACCGTCGGCGAGCCGCCGAGCGAGCCGGTCGAGCCGCTGGACGACTACCGGCTCAAGGTGCTGCGGGCGGCCAGCCGCAACACGGTCTACCCGTACGAGCTGACCGGGCTGCTCGGCGACTTCACCGAGCACGACCTGGACGCCGACCACCGGTTGGTGCCGGTGGACCGGCCGAAGGGCCGCAATCGCGCGGCGATCGTGGCCGGCGTGGTGACCACGCCGACGCCGCGGCACCCGCAGGGCGTCACCCGGGTGGTGCTGCTCGGCGACCCGACCAAGTCGCTGGGCGCGCTCTCCGAGCCGGAGTGCCGGCGGGTGATCGCCGCGCTGGACCTGGCGGAGCGGATGGGCGTGCCGCTGGAGTGGTACGCGCTCTCCGCCGGCGCCCGCATCTCGATGACCTCGGGCACCGAGAACATGGACTGGGTCGCCGCCGCGCTCAAGCGGATCGTCGAGTTCACCCAGGCCGGCGGTGAGATCAACATCGTGGTGGCGGGCATCAACGTCGGCGCCCAGCCCTACTGGAACGCCGAGGCCACGATGCTCATGCACACCAAGGGTGTGCTGGTCATGACGCCCGACTCGGCGATGGTGCTCACCGGCAAGCAGTCGCTGGACTTCTCCGGCGGCGTGTCCGCCGAGGACAACTTCGGCATCGGCGGCTACGACCGGGTGATGGGCCCGAACGGGCAGGCGCAGTACTGGGCGCCGAACCTGCCGGCCGCGCGCGACGTGCTGATGGCGCACTACGACCACACGTACGTGGCGCCGGGCGAGGGCGCGCCGCGGCGGGCCACCACCACCGACCCGGTGGACCGGGACGTCACCACGTTCCCGCACACGGTGGCCGGCAGCGACTTCACCACGGTCGGCGAGATCTTCTCCGCCACCGCGAACCCGGACCGGAAGAAGCCGTTCGACATCCGTACCGTGATGCGGGCCCTCGCCGACCAGGACCACCCGGTGCTGGAGCGGTGGGCCGGCATGGCCGACGCGGAGACCGCGGTGGTGCAGGACGTGCACCTCGGCGGCATCCCGGTGTGCCTGCTCGGCATCGAGTCGCGGTCGGTGCCCCGGCACGGCTTCCCGCCCACCGACGGCCCGGACACCTACACCGCCGGCACGCTGTTCCCCCGCTCGTCGAAGAAGGCGGCGCGGGCGATCAACGCGGCCAGCGGCAACCGGCCGCTGGTGGTGCTGGCCAACCTGTCCGGCTTCGACGGTTCGCCGGAGTCGATGCGCAAGCTGCAACTGGAGTACGGCGCCGAGATCGGCCGGGCGATCGTGAACTTCCGCGGCCCGATCGTGTTCTGCGTGATCTCGCGCTACCACGGCGGCGCGTTCGTGGTGTTCTCCAAGGCGCTCAACCCGGCCATGACCGTGCTGGCGATCGAGGGCTCGTTCGCCTCGGTGCTCGGCGGCGCGCCGGCCGCCGCCGTGGTCTTCGCCGGCGAGGTCGCCGCGCGCACCGCGGCCGATCCCCGGGTACGCGAGCTGGAGAGCCGGGTCGCGGCGGCTCCCGTCACCGAACGGGCGACGCTGACCGCGGAGCTGGACGAGCTGCGCTCGTCGGTGCGGGCGGAGAAGCTCGGCGAGGTGGCCACCGAGTTCGACCGGGTGCACAGCATCCAGCGCGCGGTCGAGGTCGGCTCGGTCGACGCGGTGGTCCGCGCCGCCGAGCTGCGTCCCCGTGTCATCGAGGCCATCGAGGCGCACCTGAGCTGACGGCGTTCGCACCACGGGCGGCGGGCGGATCCCTTCGGGGGCCGCCCGCCGCTTCGCGTGTGCCGGTGCTTGACCGGATCCGGGGCCCGTGGTCTGCTCACCACGTCACGTTAATGGAAACGGTTGTCGTTTCCGAAGAGTGGAGGAGACCCATGTCGCTCACCGTCCCGCCCGCCCTGCTGCGCGCCGCCGAGACCGGAGAGATCGAGGAGGAGGCGTTCGTCGCCTGCGTCCGCGACTCCCTGCCGTACGCCTTCCAGACCGTCGGCCGGGTCGCCGCCGACCTGGCGGCCACCGACGCCGAGTTCGCCGACAACGTCGTCGCGCCACCGGGCGACGCCGAGCGCGGCCAACTGCTGCGCGCGATGGCCAGCGACGCGATCCGCGCCGGCCTGGAACGCCACTTCGGGGTGCGGCTGGCGTTCCAGAACTGCCACCGGGTGGCCGCGTTCCGGCCGTCCGCCGCCGACTCCGAGGCGTACCGCCGGTTCACCTCCGGCCGCGGCCAGTTGCTCAACCAGTCCCCGACGCTGCGCAACTGCTGACGTCGCCCGCGGTGAGCCGGCGTGTCCGGCCGGCTCGCCGCGGGGCGGCGTGATCGATCGCATCCGCCGGAACCAACCATCCCCCGGCGCCGACCAACGGTACGAACACCGATCGTCGAAGGGGACACCGTCATGCCCAGCACCACCATCAGCCGCCGGTTCCGGCGTCCCGGAGCCCTGATCGGCGCGACCCTGCTGGCCGCGTCCGTCGCCGCCTGCGGGTCCGCCGACGGCTCGAGGGTCGCCGCACCGACGGCGACCGCCTCAGCCTCGGTGAGCGCGGCGGCCGGGGTGCTCGGCATCAGCGACCCGTGGGTGAAGGCCGCCGACAAGGGCATGACCGCCGCGTTCGGCACCCTGGTCAACGACGGTGACGCCGACGTGACGATCACCAGGGCCGCCACCGAGGTCTCCCCGATGGAGCTGCACGAGATGACCATGGAGGACGGGAAGATGGTCATGCGGCCCAAGGAGGGCGGCATCGTGGTCAAGGCCCACTCCCGCGCCAGGCTGGAGCCCGGCGGCGACCACCTGATGCTGATGGACATCAGCAAGCCGGTGCGGGCCGGTGACGAACTCACCTTCACGCTCACCTTCGCCGACGGCCGCACCCAGACCTTCCGCGCCGTGGCCAAGCCGTTCACCGGCGCCCAGGAGTCCTACGCCCCCGGCCACGGCGACACCCCGATGCCGGAGATGAGCCCTGCCTCATGACCGACCCTGCCGGGACCGACCGCCGGGTGAGCAGGCGCGGCCTGCTCACCGGCGGCGCGGTCGCCGTCGGGGGCACGCTCGCCGCCGGCGTCGCGATCACCGCCGCGCGTCCCCACGACCCGGGGGTACGCCCCGAGCCGGTGCCGGCCGCCCTGGTCGGCAGCGCGGTCGAACCGTTCCACGGTGCCCGGCAGTCCGGGGTCACCACCGAGCCGCAGGCACACGCCGCGTTCGTCGCGTTCACCCTGAAGCCGGGCACCGACCGGGCGGCGCTCGGCCGGATGCTGCGCCTGCTCTCCGACGACGCCGCCCGGCTCACCCAGGGCCGGCCGTCGCTTGCCGACACCGAACCGGAACTCGGCCTGCTGCCGGCCCGGCTGACCGTCACGTTCGGCTTCGGCCCCGGCCTGTACGCCGCCGCCGGACGCGCCGACCGGCGGCCCGCGTCGGTGGCCGAACTGCCCGCGTTCCGCGTCGACCGGCTGCAACCGCGCTGGTCCGGCGGGGACCTGCTGCTCCAGGTCTGCGCCGACGACCCGCTCACCGTCGCCCACGCCCAGCGCGTCCTGGTCAAGGACAGCCGGCCGTTCGCGACCGTGCGCTGGGTGCAGCGGGGCTTCCGCCGGGCCGCCGGGGCCGAGCCGGGGCGCACCCAGCGCAACCTGTTCGGGCAACTCGACGGCACCGCCAACCCGCAGCCGGGCGCCCCGGCCGACACCGCCGTGTGGGTGACCGACGGGCCGGACTGGCTGCGCGACTCCACCACCCTCGTGGTGCGGCGGATCAGCATGAACCTGGAGACCTGGGACCTGCTGGGCCGCACCGACCGGGAGGTCGCGGTGGGTCGGCGCCTGGACACCGGCGCGCCGCTGACCGGCGCCGCCGAGCACGACGAGCCGGACTTCGCCGCGCTCGGGCCGGACGGGCTCACCGTCATCCCGGACTTCTCGCACCTGACCCGGGCCCGGGTCACCGACGATCGGCAGAAGATCCTGCGTCGGCCCTACAACTACGACGGTACGCCGACCGCCGACGGGCACGCGGACAGCGGGCTGATCTTCGCCGCGTACCAGGCCGACATCGGGCGGCAGTTCCTGCCCATCCAGCGCCGGCTGGCGGAGCGGGACCTGCTCAACGAGTGGACCACCCCGATCGGCTCCGCCGTGTTCGCCGTACCGCCCGGCTGCCCGGAGGGCGGCTGGATCGGCGAGCGGGTGCTCGCGTGACCACGACCAGGAGGGCCGCTCGCCCGATGCGTACCCGTGCCGTCGTCGCGTTCGCCGCGGCGCTCACCGCGCTGCTGCTGGCGCCGGCCACACCCGCTGCGGCGCACAACGCGTTGCAGTCGGCCACGCCGGCCCAGGACGCCCGGCTCACCGTCGCGCCGACCTCGGTGACGCTGCGCTTCCTGCAACGGCTCAACCCGGAGTTCACCACCATCGTGCTCAGCGACGCCGACCGGCAGCGGGTGCCGACCGGCGCGCCGGCCGTGAACGGCACGACCGGCACCGTGACCGTGGACAAGTCACTGACCAACGGCACCTACACGGTCGCCTACCGGGTGGTTTCCGCCGACGGGCATCCGGTGCAGGGCTCGTACCGCTTCACCGTGGCCGGCCCGACCGCGCCCGCAGCATCACCCCCGCCCGCGTCGGCCGGGGCGGTGACCAGTGCCGACGCGGTGGCCGCCCCGATCTCCGCCACCGGCGCCGACGACGGACCGCCGGTGGCCCTGGTGGCCGGCGGCGCGGTCGTCGCCCTGGCCGTGGCGGGCGCGGCCGTGTTGCTGCTCCGCCGCCGCCGCGCCTCCTGACCCATGCGGCCGGGTCCATCCCGGCGACCCGATCCGAAACCAGGTTCCGCACCGTGCACCAGCCCACGTCACCGTCGCCGCAGTCCCCGGCCCAGCGGCAGCCCGGCCCGACCGAACCGTCCAACACGGAACAGCCCGGCGCGGCCGGACCGGTCGCTGCCGGAGCGAGGGCGAGCGTGCCGGGGACGGGCGAGTCGATCGCCACCGGACCGTTCACCACCCGATCGCCGGCGGCCGGGCCGGGCACCGGGGGCGCGACGGGAGCGGCCGGCTGGCTCGTCGGGCTGGGGGCGGTCGGCGCGGCAGCGGCCGCACTGCTGCTCGCGCTGCGGGCCGGCGGCGCGCTCGCCGCCGCCATCCCCGGCCTACCTGATCCCGGTCCGGTCACCACCTGGGCACTGCCACCGGTGCGGCTGCTCGCCGACGTTCTCGCCACGCTCACCGTCGGGTTCGCGGTGACCGCCGCCTTCCTGCTGCCGGGCGACGGGACGAGCGTCTCCGCGCACGGCTGGCTCGTGCTGCGCCGTGCCGGCCTGGCCGCGGCCGGCTGGGCCGTGGCGTCCCTGGCCCTGCTGGTGCTCACCGTCTCCGACCTGCTCGGCGCGCCACTCGACCGGCTCGGCGCGGCGAGTGTGATCAGTTTCGGCGTCGACATCTCGCAGGGCCGCTCGTTGCTGGCGCAGGCCGGGCTGGCTGCCGTGGTGGCGGTGACGGCCCGGGTCGGCGTGTCCCGCGGCACCGCGGCGGTCGCGGCCGGGCTGGCGCTCGTCGGCCTGCTGCCGCCGGCGTTGACCGGCCACGCGGCCGGGGCCGGCAACCACCAGATCGCGGTCTCCAGCCTCGCCCTGCACGTGCTGGCCGCCGCGCTCTGGGCCGGCGGGCTGGCCGCGCTGCTGACCATCCGCCGCAGCCGGCACCTACCCGGGGCCGCCGCCCGTTACAGCCGGCTCGCGCTGGCCTGCTTCGGCACGGTCGCGGTCAGCGGCCTGGCCAACGCGGCGGTCCGCCTCGGCGACGTCGAGCAGCTCTGGCGATCCGGGTACGGCGTGCTGGTGCTCGGCAAGCTGGCCGCGCTCGTACTGCTCGGCGCGCTCGGCGCCGCGCACCGCACCCGTACCCTGCCGGGCCTGGCGGCCGGGCGGCGCGGCGCGTTCGCGCGGCTCGCCGCCGGGGAGGTGGTGGTCTTCGCCGCCACGATCGGCCTGGCGGTCGCGCTGTCGCGCAGCCCGACGCCGGTCGCCCCACCGGCCGACGCCGACCCGGTGACCGAGGTGCTCGGTTTTCCGATGCCATCCGCGCCCACCGTCGCGCACCTGCTCGGCCAGCCGCTGCCCGACCTGTTCTTCCTCACCGTGACCGTCGTCGGCATCGGCGGCTACCTGGCCGGCGTGCGCCGGCTGCGCCGTGGCGGGCACCGCTGGCCGGTGGCCCGCACCGCGAGCTGGATCGCCGGTCTGCTGGTGCTGGCCGCCGCCACCGGCCTCGGCTTCGCCCGCTACGCCTACGTGCTGTTCAGCGTGCACATGGCCCAGCACATGGTGCTGTCCATGATGGTGCCGATCCTGCTGGTCGGCGGCGCGCCGGTCACGCTCGCGCTGCGGGCGTTGCGCCGCCCCACCGAACCGGAGGTACGCGGGGCCCGGGAGTGGCTGCTGCGCGCCCTGCACAGCCGCGCCGCCCGGCTGCTCACCCATCCGCTGGTGGCGCTCGGCATCTACACCGCCAGCCTGTTCGGCCTCTACTTCAGCGATCTGCTGGGCACGTTGATGCGCTCGCACCTCGGGCACCTGGCCATGCTGGGACACTTCGTGCTCTCCGGCTACCTGCTGTTCTGGGTGCTCATCGGCATCGACCCCGGCCGACCCCGGCTCCCCCACCCGATCCTGGTGCTCATCCACTTCGCCGCGATGATGGCGCACGGCTTCTTCGGCCTCGCGCTCATGCAGACCACCACCGTCATCGCCCCCGACTGGTATCTCGGCGTCCATCCCGACTGGGCCTCGTCGCTGCTCGACGACCAGAAGCTGGGCGCCGGCATCGCCTGGGCGTTCGGCGAGATCCCCGCCGCCGTCGTGATGGTCCTGCTGGTTCGGCAGTGGATCCGGGCCGACCAGCGCGAGCAGCGCCGTCTTGACCGGGCCGCCGACCGGGCCGAGGCCACCGGCGAGGACGACGACCTGGCCCGCTACAACGCGTTCCTGGCCGCCGCCGCACGCGACCGGAACTGATCGGCACATCGGCGGGAACTTCCGCGCGGCCCCGCCCGACCATCCACCCGGGAGACGGCAACCGCGCACCACGCACGGCTCGACGGGCAGCGGGCCCGTCATATCCCAATTTCCATTTCCCGATCGGAGTTGCCCTGATGTCCGTGACCGAACTGCCCGGCGACCGCGCGCCGGACTCCCCCGCCGCGCCGGCCGAACCGCCCCGGCCGGCGCGGCGGCCCACGCCGCTGACCGCGCTGCTGACCCGCCTGCACTTCTACGCCGGCATCCTCGTCGCGCCGTTCCTGCTGGTCGCCGCGCTCACCGGGCTGGCCTACACGCTCACGCCGCAGCTCGACGACGCGCTCTACGGCGACACGCTCACCGTCTCCACCGTCGGGGAGCAGGCCCGGCCGCTCGCCGAGCAGATCGCCGCCGCCCGCGCCGCGCACCCCGACGGCACGCTCACCGGCGTGCAGCCCGGCGACGGCGACAGGACCACCCGGGTGGTGTTCGCCCGCGACGACCTCGGCGACCGGCAGCACACCGTCTACGTCGACCCGTACACCGCGCGGGTCACCGGCCGGTTGACCACCTGGTTCGGGTCGACGCCGGTCACCACCTGGCTGGACGACCTGCACCGCAACCTGCACCTGGGCGACGTCGGCCGGCACTACTCGGAGATCGCGGCGAGCTGGCTGTGGGTGCTGGTGCTGGGCGGCGTGGTGCTGTGGTGGCGCCGGCGCGCCGCCGGCCGGGCCCGCGCCCGGCACCTGCTCGTACCCGACCTGTCCGCCGGGCGGGGCGTGCGGCGCACCCGGGGCTGGCACGCCACCACCGGTGTCTGGCTCGCCGTCGGCCTGCTGTTCCTCTCCGCCACCGGCCTGACCTGGTCCCGCTACGCCGGGGCGAACTTCGGCGCCGGCCTGGACGCGCTGCGTGCCGGCGCACCGGAGATCTCCACCGCGCTCGCCGGCGCGCCGCCCACCGCCGGGGGTGGCCACCAGCACGGCGGGCCGGCAGTCGCGCCGGCGGCGGACCCGGCGACCTACGACCGGGTGCTGGGCAGCGCCCGCGCCGCCGGTCTGTCCGGACCGGTCGCGATCACCCCGGCGGCCGAGGACGGTACCGCGTGGACGGTCGCGCAGACCGACGACCGGTGGCCGGTCGGCTACGACCGGGTCGCCGTCCACCCGGTCACCGGCACGGTGACCGCGCGCAGCGACTTCGCCGACTGGCCGATGCCGGCGAGACTCAGCAAGCTCGGCATCCAGGCCCACATGGGCCGGCTCTTCGGGCCGGTCAACCAGGTCCTGCTCGCCGCGCTCGCGCTCGGCCTGCTCTGCGTCGTCGTCTGGGGATACCGGATGTGGTGGCAGCGCCGCCCCACCCGCGCCGGCCGGCAGGCCCCGCTGGGCGCGCCGCCGGCCCGCGGGGCGGTACGCGGGATGTCGCGCTGGGCACTGCTGGCCGGGGTGCCGGTGCTGGTGGCGCTCGGCTGGGCGCTGCCATGGTTCGGCGGCACGCTGCTCGGTTTCCTGGTGGTCGACGCCGTGGCCGGACTGCTCCGGCGACGCCGACGCCCGGCGGCCCCGGTCTCGCCCGCCCCAGCCGGCAGTTGACCGGCGGTGCGGTGGGGCGCCCGGTCGGGGGCCCCACCGCCGGCCCGGAGCTGGCACTGTGGACGGATGACGGACATCGACGCCCGCCTCCCCCATCCCTTCTACCAGGACGCCGACGGCGTGAACCGCCCGCCCGGCCCGCGCAAGCACCCGGACTACGCCCGGTTCGCCGCCGGCCCCGGCGTGGTCCCGATCGTGCGGCAGGTGAACGGTGAGCCGGTCCCCGCGCTGCTGATCTGCCGATATTCGGACGTCCGGGAGGTGCTGCGCCGCCAGGACGTCTTCTCCCGGGCCGCCGCCGCGCACGCCGACGAGGTCGACGTGGCGGGCACCATGCTCGGCATGGACGGCGACGCGCACGCCCGGGTGCGCGGCACGGTGAAGGACGCGTTCACCCGGCCGGCGGTCGACGCGCTGCGCGACGCCGTACGGGCCGCGGCCGAGGCGAGGCTGGCCTCGATGGTCGCCGCCGGCGCCCCGGCCGACCTGGTCCGGGACTTCGCGGTGCCGTTCGCGCTGGACGTGATCTGCGACCTGCTCGGACTGCCCGCCGAGGACCGGATGCGGTTCCGCCGGTGGGGCGACATGTTCCTCGGCGCCGGCGACCTGAGCCGCGAGGACGCCGCCCGCTCGGCCGAGGAGATGGGCGGCTACCTGTGGGGCCAGTTGGAGCAGCGCCGCGACCGCGCGGGTGACGACCTGCTCGGCCGGATCGCCACCGCGGCCGCCGACCAGCCGGCGGACGTCCAGATCAAGCTGCCCATCTCGCTCGTGGTGGGCGGGTGGGAGACCACGGCCAGTTCGATCGCCACGTTCGTCCACGTGCTCCAGACCGCGCCGTACGGGCCGGACGGGACCGGTTGGGCCCATCTGGTGGCGCACCCGGACCGGCTGGACGCCGCGGTCGCCGAGCTGGAACGGCTGCACTCGACCGCCAACGGCGACGAGATGCCGCGCCGAGTGATGGCGGACGTGACGCTGCCCAGCGGTGCCCGGCTGGCCGAGGGCGACATCGTGGTCCCGTCGCACGACGCGGCGAACCGCGACCCGGACGTGTTTCCCGACCCGGAACGGATGGACTTCGACCGGACGCCCACCCCGCACCTCTCCTTCGGCCACGGCCCGCACTACTGCATCGGGGCGCACCTGGGGGCGCTGGAGGTCCGCACCGCGCTCGGTCTGCTGCTGCGGGAGCTGCCCGGCCTGCGCCTCGCGGTGCCGCCGGACGAGGTCGGATGGAAGGCGGGGCACGCCATCCTCGGCCCGACGGGCCTGCCGGTCACCTGGTGACCGGGGTTAAGCGGGGGCCCCGCCTATACCGGAGGCGTTAAGCGGGGGCCCCTCCTTCGCCTCGCGGTCGAGGTGCAGGCGCAGCAGGAACGCAGCAGCCGGCGAGTATCGTCGCCGGCGCTCCCGAGCGCCATTCGCCCGCTGAGACGAAGCCGACACGCCGGACCCGACATCTGGTGTTGCCCACACGCCGGCACCGCCATATATGGTGTCCCCGTAGCTGGTTCGGCCGCGCCCCACGGGTGCGGCCGAGGCAAGAGGGAACCCGGTGGAAGTCCGGGACTGCCCCGCAGCGGTGAGTGGGAACGACCGCCGTCATCAGCACTGGGCCACCGGCCTGGGAAGCGACGGCCAGTAGGAACGAGTACGACGCCCGCGAGTCCGAAGACCTGCCAGCGCGCCGTGCGCTGCCGCGCGCGGCGGTCGACGGTCGCGCGGGACGACCGACGCCAGCAGCCGGGCCGGCCGTGCGTGCCGTGCCTGTTGGCGTCTCCCGCCGTCCGAGGCCATCGGAGTGACAGCGAGGAGAGGTCATGACGGTCGTGCGGGAGAACCCTCCGGAGCAGCGCCGGCTGGCGATGCGGGTCCGCAAGCGGGACGGCGACACCGAGCCGGTCGACGTCAACCGGATCGTCCGGGCGGTCGAGCGGTGGGTCGCCGACCTCGACGAGGTGGACCCGCTGCGGGTCGCCACCCGGACGATCAGCGGGCTCTACGACGGGGCGACCACGTCGGAGCTGGACCGGTTGTCGATCCAGACCGCGGCGGAGCTGATCGGCGAGGAGCCGCAGTACTCGAAGCTGGCCGCCCGCCTGCTGGCCGCGTACGTGGACGAGGAGGTCCGTGGGCAGCAGGTGACGCGCTTCAGCCAGTCGATCGGGTACGCGCACGGGCTGGGGCTGGTCGGCGACGACACCGCCGCGTTCGTGGCCCGGCACGCCGGTGAGCTGGACGACGCCGTGGACCCGGCCGGCGACCTGCGGTTCGAGTACTTCGGACTGCGCACGGTGGCGGACCGCTACCTGCTGCGGCACCCGGAGACGCGGCTGGTGGTGGAGACGCCGCAGTACTGGCTGCTGCGGGTGGCCTGCGGGCTGTCGCAGACGCCGGGCGAGGCGGTCGACTTCTACCGGCTGATGTCGCGCCTGGCCTACCTGCCCAGCTCCCCCACGCTGTTCAACTCCGGCACCCGGCACACCCAGATGTCGTCGTGCTTCCTGGTGGACTCCCCGCGCGACGAGTTGGACTCGATCTACGAGCGGTACCACCAGGTCGCGAAGCTGTCGAAGTTCTCCGGCGGCATCGGCATCTCCTGGTCGCGGGTGCGCGGGCGGGGCGCGCTGATCCGGGGCACGAACGGGCGCTCGAACGGCATCGTGCCGTTCCTCAAGACGCTCGACGCCGGGGTGGCCGCGGTCAACCAGGGCGGCCGGCGCAAGGGCGCGGCCTGCGTCTACCTGGAACCGTGGCACCCGGACGTGGAGGAGTTCCTGGAGCTGCGGGACAACACCGGCGAGGAGTCCCGGCGTACCCACAACCTGAACCTGGCCAACTGGATCCCGGACGAGTTCATGCGCCGGGTGGAGGCCGACGCCGACTGGTCGCTGATCGACCCGTCGGACGCGCCGGAGCTGCCCGACCTGTACGGCGAGGCGTTCGACGCCGCGTACCGGGCGGCGGAGAAGAAGGCGGTCCGGGTGGTGAAGGCCCGGGACCTGTACGGGCGGATGATGCGGACGCTGGCGCAGACCGGCAACGGCTGGATGACGTTCAAGGACGCCGCGAACCGGCTGTCCAACCAGACCGGTGAGCCGGGCAACGTCATCCACCTGTCCAACCTGTGCACCGAGATCCTGGAGGTCAACGACGACGCCGAGACGGCGGTGTGCAACCTCGGCTCGGTCAACCTCGGCGCGCACGTCACCGCCGCCGGCGTCGACTGGGAGGCGCTGCGGGCCACCGTGCGTACCGCGGTGGTCTTCCTCGACCGGGTGATCGACATCAACTACTACCCGGCCGCGCAGGCGGCGGCGTCGAACCCCCGCTGGCGGCCGGTCGGGTTGGGGCTGATGGGCCTGCAGGACGCGTTCTTCACGTTGCGCCTGCCGTTCGACTCGGCGGCGGCGCGGGAGCTGTCCACCCGGGTGCAGGAGGAGATCCTGCTGACCGCGCTGGAGACGTCCGCCGGGTTGGCCGAACGGTTCGGCCCGCATCCGGCGTACCCGCAGACCCGGGCTGCGAAGGGTGACCTGCACCCGGACCTGTGGGGCGCGGAGCCCGCGCAGCGCGAGCGGTGGGCTGCGCTGCGGGCGCGGGTCGCCGCGCACGGGCTGCGCAACTCGCTGCTGGTGGCGATCGCGCCGACCGCGACCATCGCCTCGATCGCCGGCTGTTACGAGTGCGTCGAGCCGCAGGTGTCCAACCTGTTCAAGCGCGAGACCATGTCCGGCGAGTTCCTCCAGGTCAACACGTACCTGGTGCGGGAGCTGAAGGCCCGCGGGCGGTGGACGCCGCAGGTCCGCGACCGGATCCGGCGCGCGGAGGGCTCGGTGCAGGGCCTCGACGAGCTGCCCGCGGAGGTGCGGGAGCTGTTCCGCACCGCGTGGGAGCTGCCGCAGCGGGCGCTGATCGACCTGGCCGCCGCCCGCGCGCCCTACGTCGACCAGTCGCAGTCGCTGAACCTGTTCCTGAGCGCGCCGACCATCGGCAAGCTCTCCTCGATGTACCGGTACGCCTGGGCGTCCGGCCTGAAGACCACCTACTACCTGCGGTCCCGACCCGCCACCCGGATCCAGCAGGCCACCGTCGCGCCGGTGCTCGCCCCGGTCGCCGACGCGGCCACGGCCTGCTCCCTGGAGAACCCCGAGAGCTGCGAGGCCTGCCAGTGACCGCGACCGCCGAGACCCGGCCCATGCTGCTCGACCCGGGCATGAACCTGACCCTGCGCCCGATGCGGTACCCGCACTTCTTCGACAGGTACAAGGACGCGATCAAGAACACCTGGGCCGTCGAGGAGGTGGACCTGCACGCCGACCTGGCCGACCTGGACCGGCTCTCGCCGGCCGAGCGGCACCTGGTGTCGCGCCTGGTGGCGTTCTTCGCCACCGGCGACACCATCGTCGCCAACAACCTGGTGCTCAACCTCTACCAGCACGTCAACTCCCCGGAGGGCCGGCTCTACCTGTCCCGGCAGCTCTTCGAGGAGGCGGTGCACGTCCAGTTCTACCTGAACCTGCTGGACACCTACGTGCCGGACGAGGCCGAGCGGTTCGCCGCGTTCGCGGCGGTGGAGAACATCCCGTCGATCGCCCGCAAGGCCGAGTTCTGCTTCCGGTGGATCGACTCCGTCTTCGCGCTGCGGGAGCTGCGCACCCGCGACGACCGGCGGGCGTTCCTGCTCAACCTGATCTGCTTCGCCGCCTGCATCGAGGGGCTGTTCTTCTACGGCGCGTTCGCCTACGTCTACTTCCTGCGCTCGCGGGGTCTGCTCAACGGGCTGGCGTCCGGCACCAACTGGGTGTTCCGCGACGAGTCGATGCACATGGCGTTCGCCTTCGACGTGGTGGACACCGTGCGCGCCGAGGAGCCGGAGCTGTTCGACGCCGGGATGGAACGGCAGGTACGGGAGATGCTGGCCGAGGCGGTGGAGTGTGAGGCGCAGTTCGCCGAGGACCTGCTCGACCAGGGCGTCTCCGGGATGTCCTCGGCCGACATGCGGCTCTACCTGCAACACGTGGCCGACCGCCGGCTGGCCGCGCTGGGCATGACGCCGATGTACGGCAGCGGCAACCCGTTCGCGTTCATGGAGTTGCAGGACGTGCAGGAGCTGTCGAACTTCTTCGAGCGGCGGGTGTCGGCCTACCAGGTCGGCGTGACCGGCCGGGTCACGTTCGACGACGACTTCTGACCGCTGTCGGCGCCCCGGCCGCCGCGAGCGCGGCCGGGGCGGGCACGGCACGCCGGCGTCGGCTACGCGCATGCGCGTATCGCCCGCGCCTCCCCCGATCCGCACAGTTGTCTGCGCCGAGCCCGGCGTGGGTGTCGGCGGACGAGGGGGGAACGCACGTGAAACGGATACGTCAACGGCTACGGCCGTTCCTGGCGGCGGCGCTGGCCACGGTGGTGGGGGTGGCGTTCGCCGCCGCGACGCCGGCCGCGCCGGCCGCCGCCAGCTACGGCTCGACGGTCACCGTCACCGTCGACGAGATGCACACCACCGAGTGTCTCGACCGGGTCTGGCTCGTCGTCTGCGACCCGCCGGAGCTGTTCGGCGTGGCGATCCTCACCCAGGACGACGGTCAGCAGCAGCGCTGCGAGATGGCCCTCCCGGCGGCCCCCGGGACGGACATCGTCACGCCCCGCACGGTCTGCGCCGGACGCTCGGTCACCGGCAACTTCCGGGTCAACTTCGAGCTGTGGGAGGACGACTCCACCGAGGGCGGCAGCCGGGAACAGGCGGATCTCAACCCCGGCACGGCCAAGGACTGGGCGACGACGAACCTGCTCGGTGGCCGGGCCGGCACGTCCCGGTGGAGCACCAGCGGCGGTCCGTCCCGGGCCGTCTTCACGGTGACCGTCGCGGCCCGGCCCACGAGCATCACCATCTCGTCGCCGGCGCCCACCGGGACGCCCCGCGAGTTCGACCCGCGGCTCGGCGAGCGGCTGACGATCAGCGGCTCGCTGTCGGTGCCGTCGGCGTTGCGCTTCACCATCACCTCGCAGGCGAGCGGGGCGTCGTTCGTGCGCGCCGAGGCCCCGTTCTACGGCGGCGCGTTCAACGTCGACTGGGACGGCCGGTGGTCCGACGGGTCGTACGCGCCGGTCGGCGGATACACCATCACGGTCGCCGACCCGGTCGACGGCGGCTCGGCGCGGACCACCCAGGCCCGGGTCATCCAGCGGGTCGCGCTGGCCTTCGCCGACATGACCAGCCAGCCGGCCACCAACTGGCAGTACCGCAGCGGGCCGATCGTGGTGAGCGCGGTGGTGCCGGCGGCCGGCACGTTCCGGATGCGCGTGTTGCGCGGCGGCGTCGAGGTGTTCCGTACCGCCGACGTGCGGCGTGCCGCCGGCCCGGTCTCGTTCTCCTGGACCGGACGGCACGCCGACGGTTCCTGGGCCACGCCCGGCAGCTACGTGTTCACGCTGGAGGGCGCCGCCGACGACGGGCGGGCGTTCCCGGCCGCCTCGCGTACCGTGCCGGTGTCGGACCCGCCGGCGGGCCTGGAGGTGTACGCGTTGGCCGAGCCGGGCGTCCCGGCGGTCAACCCGCAGGCCGTGCCGGGCACGTCCATCCGCGCCACGGTGGTCGGCGCCGACCACACCGCCCGGCCGGCGGCCCGGATCACGGTGGAGATGAGCCCGGCCGGCTGGATCGGGCGGCCGGTGACCCTCACGCCGCGCGTGGTCAGGACCTGCCTGCAGGTCAGCGAGTGCCAGGCGGTGATCCCGGCGGACATCCTGGCCGGCGCGGCGGTCGCCTACCGGGTGACCGCCAGCGAGGCGGACGGGGTGCCGGACATGCGCACGGCGACGGCGGACTGGCGGATCACCGACCTGAATCCGCCGGAGCCGTCGCAGACGCCGGAGGTCACCCTGGTGCCGCTGTGGCGGGCCAGCGTGCCGGCGGTGGTGGACGCGAACGGTCGGGTGAACACCAGACCGCTGAACCAGACCATCGACGTGGCGTACGCGCCGGGCACCGGCTACGACACGTCCACGCTGGACGGCGCGCGGCAGTTCGGCAACGCCGTCGACGACAACGCGTGGCAGCTCCTCGGCATCCGTTCGCGGGTGTTCCCCAGCTCGATCGCCACGCACTGGTCGCAGGTGGGGATCTGGGTGCAGAACGTACCGGTCGAGGTGACGGTCAGCCCGGACGGCGACGCGTTGTGCCGGCGTACCGGGTTCAGCCCGGTCAGCTTCGCCGAGACCAACGGTGTGCTGCACACCGTCAACTGCCGGGACAACGCCTCCGGCAGCGTGTTCACCGCCGACTCGCCGACGGTGGGCTGGCACGAGTTGCACCACAGCGCCTACCACGAGGGCGACGAGTACTGCTGCGACGGCGGCTACTGGTACGGCGAGGGGAAGAACACCTACCGGTCGCTGTCGGACTGTCAGCGGTCCGGGTCGGACGCGAGCACCTGCAACGAGATCACCGACGGGGTGAGCCCGACCGGCTGGTGGCGCAGCGACGGGCCGATGAGCGACGTCATGATCAACAACTCGGTCGAGCGGGCCGACGACATCCGGGCCGCCGAGGCGACCTTCGCACGATGCGGGAGAGGGCAATGCTGAACCAACGTATCCGAACCCTGGTGGTGGCGGCGCTCGCGCTGCCGTTGCTGGGCGCCGTCGCGGTGGCCTCGCAGGCCGCGCCGACGCCGGCCGGCGCGGCGCCGGTCGTGCCCGCGCCGACCGTCGACCCGGCGAACCCGACCACGGGCACCCACCTGCGGCTCGGGCTGCGCGTGTCGGCGCGGGGCGCCGCCCCGACGCTGCTGGAGATCGACCGCGGCTTCCCGTCGTCGCTGCGGGGCACCGGTGGGCCGTTCCAGCTCGTCGTGCGCGACACCGCCGGCGCGGTGCTGGACACGCTCACGCTGGACGACCCGCTGGCTGTGCGGGTGTACGGCATCAAGGGGAAGGCGCACGACACGCCCCGGACCACGGAGGCGGACGTGGTGGTGGACCTGCCGGTCGGCGACACCGCGGCCGTGGTGGACGTCGTCCTGAGCGACCGGCGGATCGGCCAGGTCGAGATCGGGTCGCTGATCGGGGCCTGCCGGGGCGCGCCGCTGCCCTGCGCCACCAGCTAGGCGCGCGGGCCGGGCACCTCCAGGATGCCGAGTTCGATCGCCCTCATCACGGTGGCGACCGGTCCGGAGGTGCCCAGCTTGCGGTGCACGTTCTCCAGGTGCTTGCGGGCCGTGCCGGCGGCCAGGCCGAGCCGGCGCGCGGCGGCCGGCACGGTCAGCCCGTCGGCGATGCCGCGCAGCACCTCCACCTCCCGCCCGGTGAGCGTCGAGCCGCCGGGCAGGACCACGGCGGCGGGCCGGCGACGCCACGCGTGCACCGCGATCAACGCCGGCTGGACCCGGGCCAGCAGGTCCATCTCCCGCGCGTCGAAGGCCCGGTCGCGGTTGAACTGGTACCAGCGCAGCACCGGGGCCGCGCCGACCACGAGCGTGACCGTGTGCGCTCCGATGCCGCGCGGCGCCAGCACCTCCTGGTAGAGCGCGTGCCGCCGCCACCGGTGCTCCGGCAGCACGTCGGTCACCTGCATCGGCGGCGCGGGACAGGATTGCGAGTCCCGCACGGTCGGCGCGAACAGCGGATGGTCGGTCACCTGGTCGTGCATCCGGCGGATCAGCGCCCGGTCGACCGGGCGGTCGGCGGTGAGGCCGGGTGGGTGCAGCGTGGCCAGGTCGAGTTCGGCGTAGGTGGACAGGTCGCTCTGCAGGCGGCGAGCGACGGCGGCCAGGACGGTGTCGACGAGCGGACGACCGTGCAACGCCCCGATCACGGTCGCCGTCTCGCGCACCCACGCCTGGTCCGCCGTGGCGGTGGGAAGCGTCACGAGCGGACCATAGGAGGCGGCCTGGGATTCCCATATCGGCTACCGGACAGCGGTCGCCTTCCCAACACCACGCCCCCGGTCAGGTCGCCGGGCTCTCCCCGGGCAGCGCCCGGGCGCGCACCAGGCCCATCAACGCCACGATGGCCAGCGCCAGCACGGCCACCAACAGGAACGCGGTCCGCAGGTTCAACGCCCCGGCGAGCAGGCCGATCACCGGCGCCGCGAGCAGCGCGCCGGGCCACTGCCCCATCGCCACCACGGAGACGCCCTCGCCGGAGGTCAGGCCGGGCTGCTCGCCGGCGAAGCCGAGCACCGTCGGGGTCACGCAGGCCAGACCGAAGCCGAGCAGCGCGAAGCCGGCCATCACCGCGGCCGGATGCGGGTACGCCACCGGCAGCGCCACGCCGACGGTGGCGACCAGCGCGGACACCCGCACGAAGCGCACCCGGCCGACCCGGCCGGCCAGCCGGTCGCCGAACAGCCGGGCCACGGTGGCGGCCAGCGAGAGACAGGTGTACGTGGCGGCGGCCAGCACCGCCGCGGCGCCGGCCACCTCGGTGGCGTAGAGCGCGCTCCACTGCGCGCCGGCCATCTCGACGAACGAGGCGAGGAACGCGATCGCCGCGAGCAGCAGCAGTTGCGGGGTGAACCGCTCGCGCAACCCGCGTCGGGCCTCCCCCTCCTTCGTCTCCTGCCGGGGCGTGTCCGGCAGCCACCGGTGCGTGCCGAGCAGCAGCGCGCCGAGCAGCACGCTGGTGATCGCCATCTGCGCGGACGGCGACAGCCCGACCGCGGCGGCGGCGGTGCCGCAGAGCCCGCCGATCAGCATGCCGATGCTGAAGCCGGCGTGGAAGGTGGACAGGATCGGCCGCCCGTAGCGCTTCTGCACCTCCACCGACTGGGCGTTCATCGGGGTGGCCAGCAGGTTGGCGGCGAAGCCCCAGACCGCGAGCCCGGCGACGAGCGCCACCACTGTGGTGGACGCGGCCAGCAGCGGCGCGTTGACGAGGATCAGCGCGGCCCCGGCCAACGCCAGCCGGCGGGTGTTGATCCGGCTGATCAGCACCGCGACCACCACCAGCGAGACCAGTTCCCCCGCGTTGGTGGCGATGTTGGCCAGGCCCCAGCCGGTGTTGCCGACGCCGACCGCGTCGCGCACCTCGGGCACGCGGGCGGACCAGCCGCCGATGGCCAGGCCCATGATGACGAAGAGCAGCACCACCGACCAGCGGGCCCGTACGGTCGACGGGGACGCCGGCGGCGCGGGTGGCTCCGTGGTGTCCTGATGCGTCGAGGTGTCCGTCATGGTCGCACCTTTCTCGGATCGGTCGCGGTGAGTGTCCTACCCCGTGGCGTGGTCGAGGAAGCACGCACCGTCAGGCAGGCGCAGCCGCGCCGGGGGTAGGTCGGGGTCGGCGACCAGTGCCGACACCACCGCCACGTAGTCGTCGATCAAGCCCCGGACCAGGTCGTCGCCGAAGACGCCGCGGTTGCGGATGACCACCCCGCCGGCCCGGTCGTCGTCCACCACGACGATCGGCGAGCCGCGCTTCACCCAGACCGGCAGGCTGTCCGGCGGCACGTCGGCGGCGAGCACCGGCGGCGGGGTGCCGGGCGCCGGCCGGGCGGTCACGTCGAGCGGCTCGACCCGCAGCCCCGGGCAGGTCAGCACCGGCGAGGCGGAGGCGGCGGACTGGAACCAGGCGTCGAAGAGGTGGTTGTCCGGCCACGGCCGCACCCGGGGGAAGTCCGGCCGCACCGCGCGGGCCACCCGGTGGAACTCCGCCGCGTGGTCGATCGCCTCGGCCAGCGAGGCGTGCGCGGCGGCGACCACCGCCCGCATCGGCGCGTCCGGGTCGACCGTCGCCGGCAGGTAGACGTTGTTGGTGAACTGCCCGATGAGCCGCCGCGACAGCGGGCTCTCCCGGCCCAGCGTGGTGGTGCCGAGCACCACCCGCCGTCGCCCGGCCCGCTTCGACAGCAGCACCAGGTAGGCGGCGAGCAGCAGCACGTACGGGCTGGTCCGCTGCGCCCGCGCGGCCGGGCGCAGCGCCGCGGTGACCGCCGGCGGGAACGCGAACCGGGTGGCCACCTCCGCGCTGAGCGCGACGTCCGGGCCCGGCGTGGGCGCCGGGAAGAGCTGGTACGGCTCGACCGGCCGCAGCCGCTCGCCCCACCAGCCGGCCCGGGTGGCGGCGTCGATCCCGCCCCCGGCCAACTCCGCCTCCTGGAGCGCGGCGAGCCCGGCGAAGTCCACGCCCAGCGGCGGCTGCGGATCGGCCGCGCCGAGCCGGGCCGCGTACGCGTGGCACAGGTCCTCCACGAACACCCGGCAGGACCAGCCGTCGGAGACCATGTGGAAGAAGCAGAGCGCCAGCACGTGCTCGGTGGCGGAGAGTCGGACCAGCGCGGCCCGCCACAGCGGCGCCCGCCCCGGGTCGAACGCCACGTTCCGGTGCGCGTACGCGATCTGCTCGACGCGGGCCCGCTGCTCGGCCGGGGGGCGGCCGGTCAGGTCGACGTACTCCAGCGGCGAGTCGACGTGCGGCAGGATCGTGACGGCCGGGTCGGCGCCGATCCGGTCGAACCGCATCCGCAGCGCGTCGTGCCGGTCCACCACGTCCTGCGCGGCCTGCCGCAGGACGTCGACCCGCAGCGTGCCCCGCAACCGGCGGAACTCCACCACCACCAGCCGGGCGTCACCGGGGCGGGCCGGGTCGAGCGCGGTCATGAACTCCCACATCATCTGCTGGCTGGGCGCCAGCGGCAGCGTCCTCGGCATGTCCGCCTCCTCAGGCCGCCACCGGCCGCGCCGACGGCGTGACCGGTTGGTAGTCGGCCTCGTCCGGGGCGCGGAAGCCGGTGAAGAGCAGGTCGGGCCGGCCCAGCCGGAGCGCGGTGACGAACGCGGCGCCGTCGAAGAGCGTCTCGATCGCGGCGCAGGCCACCGACTCGGCTACCGCGCGGGGCCGGCGGTCGCCGCCGAGCCGGCCGGGTGTCTTCGCGGCGATCACCGCCGCCGCGACCGCCGGGACGGCGAGCAGGCTGCGTCCGCCGCTGCGCCGGGCGGTGAGCAGCCCGGCCAGCGCCGTGACGGCGAGCGTGCTGGCGGTGTTGAGCACGAACCGGCGCCGGTGCGGGTGGGCCAGGCAGAGCCACTGCTCGGAGCGGCCGTACGTGGTGAACCGGTAGGCCACCGCGCGGAACGTGTCGGCGACGCCGGTGTCGTGGGTGACCACCCCGTCCGGCTCGGCGAGCAGCACGTACCCGGCGTCGGTCAGGAGCAGCCCGAGGTGCAGGTCCTCGCCGCCGATCGGCATCGGCGAGTCCTCCGGGAACCCGCCGACCGCCTCGAACGCGGCGCGCTTCAGCGCGGTGTTCGCGGCGGCGCCCCAGGAGACCCGGGCGAAGTGCAGCGGCCGGGTCAGGTCGCCGAGCAGCAGGTAGGAGCGGCTCATCACGCGGAAGAACGCGCTGTCGCCGGGCTCCACGAGCACCGGGCCGGTGACGCCGGCGACCTCCTCGCCGCTGGCGCGCAGCCGGGCCGCGTACCGGGTGATCAGGTCGGCCGGCACCCGGCAGTCCGAGTCGGTGAACAGCAGCAGGTCGTGGCGGGCGTGCCAGACACCCAGGTTGCGCTTGGCGCCGACGTGCCGGGGTCCGCGCACGTAGCGGGCGCCGTACTCGGCGCAGGCGGCGCGGTGCGCGGCGGCCTCGGCGGGGGCCGAGTCATCGACCACCACCACCTCCACCGGCTCCGGGCAGTTCGGGGCGGCGTCGCGCAGGCTGCGGAGTTGGCGGCGCATCTCCGGCACCCGGTCCTTGACCGGGATGACCACGGAGACGCCGCGCGTGACGGCGCGGGGTTCGGTCGGTTCGCCCACGGGCGACGGGGATCGGCTCATGGTTGGAGCAAAGGCCACCGCGATACAACGCCGATACACGGCGGCGGCCGGCGCAGGTATCCGGCGTGTACCGCCCATGTATCGACCGGCATCAGTGTCGGAGCCATGACGACCTCCATTCCGCTCGACCGGCGGCTCGCCGTCGACGGCGGCCGGCCGGTCCGTCCACCGGACCGCCCGTGGCCGCGCTGGCCGATCCCCGCACCGGACGCCGCCCGCAACCTCGCCGCCGTGCTGCACGGCGGGCGGTGGGCGATCAGCAGTCCCGCCGTCGGCGACGGCCCCCTGTTCGAACGCCGCTTCGCCGCCGACTTCGCCCGCTACGTCGGCACCCGCCACTGCGTCCCCGTCGACCACGGCTCCAGCGCCCTGGTGGTGGCCCTCGAATCGCTCGGTCTCGGCTACGGCGAGACCGTGCTGGTGCCGGCGCTCACCTGGACCGCCTCCGCCACCGCCGCGCTGCGCGCCGGCCTGGTGCCGGTGCTCGTCGACGTGGACCGGGACACCGGCTGCGTCGGACCCGACGACCTCGACATGTCGGTGGACCCGCGGGCCGTGGTGGCCGTGCACTGGGCGTCGAACATGGCCGACGTGCCGGCGCTCGACGCGGTCACCGGGCCGCGCGGCATCTCGATCGTGGAGGACTGCGCCCAGGCGCACGGCGCCACCTGGCAGGGCCGCCAGGCCGGCTCGTTCGGCCGGCTCGGCTGCTTCAGCTTCCAGCACGGCAAGGTCCTCACCTGCGGGGAGGGCGGGGCCGTGGTCACCGACGACGACACCCTCGCGCCGGTGCTGCAGGAGCTGCGGGCCGACTCGCGCCGCTACCGCGACGACCGGACTCCCCCGGGCGAGCTGGACCTGGAGGAGAGCGCCGGCGTGCAGGGCGCCAACTTCTGCCTGGGCGAGTTCTCCGCCGCCGTGGCGTGCGCGCAACTGAACACCCTGGACGCGCAGCACGACGTGCGCAACCGCAACTACCGGCTGCTCACCGAGCTGCTGGCCGACGTCGACGGCGTCCGGCTGCTGCAACCGGCGCCGGCGCAGACCCGGACCTCGATCTACGAGGGCACGCTCGTCCTCGACGAGCTGCCCACCGGCATGGACAACGCCGCCGTGGCCGCGGCGCTCACCGCCGAGCTGGGCAGGCGCTTCTACTGCACCGACGAGCCGCTGCACCGCAGCCGGCTGCTCCAGCCCTGGACCAAGCCGCTGCTCGCGCCGCTGGCCGAACGGTTCGCGGCGATCCACGCCGACCGCGCCTACCCGAAGACCGAGTGGCTGGCCGCGCACACCGTCCAGACGCACCACAGCACCTTCCTCGGCACCGAGCGGGACATGCACGACGTCGCCACCGCCGTGGCCAAGGTGCTCGCCCGCTGATCCGCGCCACCGCCGGCGCACCCACCAGAAGGGACCCATCCCGTGACCGTCACCCAGCGTGAGACCTCGCACAATCCGACCCCCGACTCCGACGGACCCGTCGGCGTGTGGCTCAACGGCGCCCGCGGCTCGGTCGCCACCACCGCGATCACCGGGCTGCTGGCGCTGCGCGCCGGCATGGCCGACTCGACCGGCTGCGTCACCGACACCGGCATGCTGCGCGACGCGCCGCTGGCGGAGTGGACCGACATCGTCGTCGGCGGGCACGACATCGTCGACACGCCGCTGGAGAAGAAGGCCGAGTCGCTGGTCGACTCCGGGGTCATCCCGGCGCCGGTGCTCGCCGCCGTCCGGGGCAGCCTGCCCGCGGTCGAGCGCGACCTGCGTACCGGCTACGACGCGGGCACCGAGACCGGACCGCTGGCCGAGGTGATCGACCGGCTGGCCGGTGACATCGAGGAGTTCCGCGACCGCCACGGGCTGTCCCGGGTTGTCGTGATCAACGTGTCGTCGACCGAGCCGCCGGTCGAGCACCGCCCCGAGCACGACGACCTGGACGCGCTCACCCGCAGCCTGGCCGACCCGGACGAGCGGGCGCTGCCGGCCAGCTCGGTGGTCGCGTACGCGGCGTTCCGCGCCGGGTGCGGCTTCGTCGACTTCACCCCGTCGACCGGCGCCCGGCTGCCCGCGCTGGAGATGATGGCGCAACGCGAGCGGGTGCCGTTCGCCGGCTCGGACGGCAAGACCGGCGAGACGCTGCTGCGGACCGCGCTGGCGCCGATGTTCACCTGCCGCGCGCTGCACGTGCTCTCCTGGGCCGGGGTCAACCTGCTCGGCGGCGGTGACGGCGCCACGCTGGAGGACCCGCGCAACGCCCGCAGCAAGCTCAGCTCCAAGTCGGGCGTGCTGCCGGCGCTGCTCGGCGAGGACGTCACCGCCCCGCTGCACATCGACAACGTGCCGGACCTGGGCGACCACAAGACCGCCTGGGACCACGTCTCGTTCGAGGGCTTCCTCGGCGTCCGGATGTCGATGCAGCTCACCTGGAGCGGCGTCGACTCGACGCTGGCCGCCCCGCTGGTGCTCGACCTGGCCCGGCTGACCGCCGCGGCGCACCGGGCCGGGCACGTGGGCCCGATCGAGGAGCTGGGGTTCTTCTTCAAGGACCCGATCGGCACCGACGAGCACGCCCTGGCCCAGCAGGCGCAGGTGCTCTCCACCTGGGCCGGCGGGCTGAACGGCCACTCCGACAACTGACCCTCCCGGCCGCCGGCGCGGACGTCCCGCGCCGGCGGCCCCGCCCCGTGTATCCGCTTCGAGGAGCCCTCATGTCACACGCCCGGAACGCACCCGACCCGCCGACCACGGACCCGGTGTGGACACCGATCCTGACCGGTCTGCGCGCGACCGCGCTGGACTGCCTCCAGACGAGCTTCGCCCTGCTGGCCGACCACGCCAACGGCTCCGGCAGCCACCTCGCCCTCGGCGCCCGGTACGGGTTCCGCACCCACGAGCACGACGGCCTGGTCACCGTCGAGGCCACCTCGGACGACCGGGCCGCCGAGGCGGTCGACCTGCTGGGCCTGCGGGTCGAGGGTCGCTGGATGCAGCTCGACGGCCCGCAGGTGCGCCGGCTGTGCGGCCCGGGCCAGCCGCTCTACGTCACCGCCGACGCCTACGACCTGCCCTGGTGTCCCTACCACGGGCACGAGCGGATGCGGCACAGCTTCCTGGTCGCCGACGTCGGCGCCGAGGTGACCGTGGTCGACGGCTACCACAACGACACCGCCTGGGGCGCCGCGCGACCGGGCGTGTGGCGGCTGCCCACCGCCGACTTCGACGCGGCGCTCGCCGGTGGCGCGCACACGCTGGCCGTGGCGGCGCACCCGGCGCCCGCGATCGACGTGCCGGCCATGCTCGCCGGCAACGCCGAGCGGGCCCGCCGCGCCCGCCCGCGGATCGCCGACTACCTGGCCCGCATCGGCGCCGCGCTGGACACGGTGGCCGGCCTGCACCGCTTCGTGCTCGACGTCTGGCTGCTCGGACGCGCCCGCGACCTGCACGAGCACTGGCTCGCCGCGGCCCGGCCGGACGCCGCCGCCGCGCTCGCCGGGCAGGGCGCGCGCTGGCAGCAACTCTCCGCGCGCAGCTACGTGGCGTTGCGGCGGGCCCAGGCGGGACGCCCGGCCGCGCCCGAGCTGGCGGACGCGCTCGGCGCGCTGATCGCCGCGCACCTGGACGCGCTGGAGTCGATGACCGCGCCGCCGGCCGCCGGCACCGCGCCGGCCGGCGGCGACGGGGTACGCGCGGCCGTGCTCGGCGCGCTCGGCGACACCCTGCACCTGGACGGGGCGGCGCTGCGCACCACCGACGTGCTGCGGGACCTGCCCGGCTTCGACTCGTTCCGGCTGGTCGACGTGATCGACCGGGTCGAGCGCCGGCTCGGCGTCGAGGTGCCGGCGACCGCCCTCTCCGCGGCCGACCTGCGCGACGTCGGCTCGCTGTGCGCCATGTTCGGCACCGCCGCCGGGGGTGTCCGATGAGCACCGCGCTGCTGCACGAGCTGCTGGACGTCACCGCCGCCGCGCGCCCGGACGCGCCCGCCGTCGACGACGGGAGCACCTGCCGCACGTACCGCGAGGTCCGTGCCGCCAGCGTGCGCCTGGCCGGCCGGCTGCGCGCGGACGGCGTGCGGCGCGGCGACCGGGTGCTGGTCGCGCTGCCCGCCGACGCGGCGCTGCCGGCGCTGCTGTACGCGGTCGCCCGCGCCGGCGCGGTCTTCGTGGTGGTCCGGACGCCGGCCCCGGACGTGGCCCTGGCGCACGTGCTGGACGACGCGGAACCGGCGCTGGTCCTCACCGACGACGCCGCGCTCGGCGCGCTGGCCCGCGCCCGGCGCCTCCCGGTACGCGACGCCGCCGACCTGGCCCGCGCGGCGGCGACCGGCGGCGACGCCGACGCGCCGGCCGACGCCGGCCCGCTGTCGGTCGACCCGGTGTGCCTTATCTACACCTCCGGCAGCACCGGCATGCCGAAGGCGGTGGTCTCCACGCACGCCCAGGTCACGTTCGCGGTCCGGGCGATCCAGTCGGAGCTGCGCTACCGGCCCGACGACGTGGTGCACGACGTGCTGCCCACCTCGTTCGACTACGGCCTCTACCAGATCTTCCTGAGCACGGTGGCCGGCGCCCGGCTGCGCCTGGGCGACCCGGCCGAGACCGGCGGCCGGCTGCTGGTGAGCCTGGTCGAGTCCGGGGCGACCGTGCTGCCGTGCGTGCCGTCGCTCGCCATCAACCTGCTGCGGCTGCTCGGCCGGCCCGGCGCGCCGCGCCCGCCGCTGCGCCTGGTCACCAACACCGGCGCGGCCATGCCGCCGGAGGTGCTCGCCGGCCTGCGCCGGCTGCTGCCCGACCTGCGCGTCCAGTTGATGTTCGGCCTCACCGAGTGCAAGCGCGCCGCGATCATGCCGCCGGACGGGGACCTGCGCCGCCCCGGCGCCTGCGGCCGGGCGTTGCCCGGCACCGAGATCTTCACCGTGGACGCCGACGGCCGGCGTCAACCGGCCGGGGTCACCGGCGAGCTGGTGGTGCGCGGCCCGCACGTGATGGCCGGCTACTGGCGGCGTCCCGAGCTGACCGCCGAGCGGTTCCGGCGCGCGCACGGGCTCTTCCCGCAGTTGCACACCGGTGACCACGGCCGGGTCGACGCGGACGGCTACGTGCACTTCGCCGGCCGGCGCGACGACGTCTACAAGGAGAAGGGCACCCGGGTCAGCGCCACCGAGGTGGAGGCCGCCGCGTACCGGGTCGACGGGGTGGACGCCGCCGGCGTGCTGCCGCCCGCCGACGGGCGCGACGGCGCGACGCTGTTCGTGGTGGCCGCGTTGACGCCCGGGGACGTGCTGCGCCGGCTGCGCGGCCAGTTGGAGGAGATGAAGGTGCCGGCGCGCTGCGTCGTGCTGCCGGACCTCCCGCTGACCGGCAACGGCAAGGTGGACCGGCGGGCACTGGCCCGGCTGGCGGGTGAGCGCCGTGGCTGACCTGCCGTTCGACACCCCCGCCTACCGCTACGACCTGGCCGGGGTACGCGCCAACCACGCCACCCTGCGCGCGGCGCTACCCGGCCCGAGCCGGCTCTACTACTCGCTCAAGGCCAACCCGCATCCCGCCGTGGTGGCCGCGCTGCACGACGCCGGCTGCGACGCCGAGATCTGCTCCCCCGGTGAGCTGGCCGCCGCGCTGCGGGCCGGGGTGCCCGGCGACCGGATGCTCTACACCGGGCCCGGCAAGCGCGACGCCGAGGTGGCCGGCGCCGTCCGCGCCGGGGTGCGCTGGTTCTCCGTCGACTCGCCGGTCGGGTTGGACCAGGCCGACCGGATCGCCGCCGCCCACGGCGTCGAGCTGCGGTGCCTGCTGCGGGTCAACGACCGGGTGCCCAACCCCGGCCAGGGGCTCACCATGACCGGCGTCGCGTCGCAGTTCGGCGCGGACGTCGACTGGATCGAGCGCGAGCCGGAGCGGTTCGCCTCCCGCCCGTCGGCGCCGGTGCGCGGGTTCCACCTCTACACCGGCAGCAACGTCGACTCGGTGGACGCGCTCGTCGCGCAGTTCACCACCGCCGCGGGCACCGCCCGCCGGCTGCGCGACCGGCTCGGCGTCGAGCTGGACGTGCTCGACCTGGGTGGTGGCTTCGGCGCGCCGTTCGCCCGCCCCGGCGCCAACGCGGACCTGTCCGGGCTCGCGGAACGCGTCGGGGAGGCGCTGGACGGGCTGTTCCCCGCGTGGCGCGACGGCGCGCCGACGGTGGCGTTCGAGTCGGGGCGGTTCCTCACCGCCACCGCCGGCACGCTGCTGACCCGGGTGCTGGACGTCAAGTGGTCACAGGGCACGCCGGTGGTGGTGCTGGAGTCCGGCATCAACCACCTGGGCGGGATGTCCGGCCTGCGCCGGCTGCCGCCGCTGGTGCCCGCCCTGCACCCGGCCGACGGCCGCGACGGCGAGCCGCTGGGCGGCGCCATCGTGGCCGGACCGCTGTGCACGCCGCTGGACACCTGGGCCCGCGCCGCGACCCTGCCGGACGTACGCCCCGGGGACGTGCTCGCCGTGCCGAACGTCGGCGCGTACGGGCTGTCGGCGAGCCTGCTGGCCTTCCTCGGTCACCCGGCCCCGGTCGAGGTGGTCTGCGACGGCGACCGGGTCGTCGAGACGTCCCGGCTGACCCTGACCCGGCTGCCGGCCGACCCGCCGGCCGCCGACGACGACGAACCACGAGATGAGAGGTGACGTCATGAACACCGAATTCACCGAGCTGCTCCGACCGTTCCTCAAGTTCGCCGGCACGGACGAGATCACCGAGGAGTCGCGGCTGCGCGACCTCGGCCTGGACTCGATGCGGGAGATCGAACTGCTCTTCGCCATCGAGGACACGTTCGGGGTGTCCGTGCCCGACGACAAGCTGGTCGACTCCACGTTCGCCACCGCCGGCGGGCTGTGGGGCGTGGTCGAGGACCTGCGCACCCCGGTCGGCGGTGGTTCCCGATGACCGCCGCCGCCGGGTACGCCCCGGCCGTCGAGACCGTGGCCGAGGTGGCGGCGGCGCACGCCCGGGAGGCCGACGAGACCGCCACGTTCCCCACCGAGGCGCTGGCCGCGATGCGGCGTACCGGGCTGCTGGGGCTGCTCGTCCCGGCCGCCGAGGGCGGCGCCGGCGGCACGCTGACCGACCTGGTCGACGTCACGCTGGCGCTGGGCCGGGTGGACATGTCGGTGGCGATGGTCTTCGCCATGCACTGCCAGCAGGTCGCCGCGATCACCGCGTACGGCGGGGAGAAGCTGCGCGCCGACGTGCTGCCGGCGGTGGCCCGGGGCGAGCGGTACCTCGGCTCGGTCACCACCGAGGCCGGCAAGGGCGGTCACCTGCTGACCGCCGAGTCGGCGCTGGCGCAGGACGGCGAGATGCTGCGGATCGACCGGGCCGCGCCGATCGTCACCGGCGGCCCGTACGCGGACGCGTTCCTCATCACCACCCGGGCCCCGGACGCCGGTTCGGCGGCGCGGGTGGACCTGGTCTACGCCGCCCGGGACCAGGTGGAGGTCGAGGTGACCGGCGGGTGGCGCCCGCTGGGCATGCGGGCCACCCACAGCGTGCCGATGCGGCTACGCGGCGCGGTGCCGCAGTGGCAGGTCATCGGCGAGCACGGCGCGTTCCGGGAGATCGCCACCACCGTCTTCGCGCCGCTGGCGCACGTCGGCTGGGCCGCGGCCTGGATCGGCGCGGCGGCCGGGGCGTACGCGCGGGTGCTGCGGCACGCGCGCAGCGAGGCGGGACGGCGGCAGTTCGCCCCGTCCTCGGAGCTGGTGCTGCTGCGGCTGGCCGGGATCCGCACCCGGCTGGACGCGGCGCACGCGCTGCTGCGGCACACCGTCTCGGTGGTCGACGACGCGGCGGACATGTCCGCGACGCCGGTGCAGTTGCTGCTCAACACGCTGAAGATCCGCGCGGGCGAGGAGTCGTTCGCCGCCGCGCACGAGCTGGTCGAGCTGACCGGCCTGCGCCACGGCTACCTGACCGACTCGCCGCTGGCGCTGGAGCGCACCTTCCGGGACCTGCGCTCGGCGTCGCTGAACTACGCCGACGACCGGCTGCGCCTGGCGAACGGGGCGCTGTCGCTGCGCGACCCGGGGGTGCGTCTTGCCTGAGTCGACGCGCCACGCGCCGGGCGGGGAGGACACCGCGCCGGCCGGGGACGATGCCGCGCCGGACGCGAGCCGGACCATGCCGGCCGAGGACCGCGCCGCGCCGGACGCGAGCCGGACCATGCCGGCCGAGGACCGCGCCGCGCCGGACGGGGGCCGCGCCGAGGTGCGCGCGGCCCTGTCCGGGGTGGATCCGGCCGACGCCCGCGCCGTGTGGCGCGCGCTGGGCGCCGGTGGCGTCACCGCGGCCCTCTACCCGCGCGGCGACCAGCCGGACCCGGGCCGGCTCGCGGCGCTGCTCACCGAGTTGGACGCCCGCTGCCCGCTCGGCGTGACGCTGTCGGTCTGCGTGCAGGTGGCCACCGTGCTGCCGCTGCTGACCGGCGCGGACGGCCCGGCCGAGCGCGTCCGGCGCGGCATGCTGCGCGGCGACACCGTGGTCGCGCTGGCCGTCACCGACGCGGCCGGGTCCGGCTCGGACCTGCTCGACGCCGCCACCCGGGTGAAGCTGGGCGCGGGCACGGCCACGCTGGACGGCACCAAGACCTGGATCACCAACGCGACCACCTGCGATGCGGCGCTGGTGCTGGCCCGGCACCGCGAGGCGCGGCACTTCACCAGCTTCTGCTGGCTGCTGGCGCCGGCCGGCGCGCCGGGCGTGACGGTCTCCTCCGCCGGCCGGGCGTTCGCCGGCTCCGGCGTGGGGCACCTGCGCTTCGACGGCGTCGCACTAGACCCGGACACCGTGGTCGGCCGCCCCGGCCGGGCGCTGGCCGGGTTCGCCCGGCAGGTCGGCGTCGAGCGGCTGGCCGGGGCGCTGTGGGCGCGGGCGATCTGCCACCGGCTGCTGGCCGGCCTGCGCGACTGGCTGCGGCGGCGACCGGCCGCCGAGGGCACGCTGTGGGACCGCCCGGCGATCCGGGAGCGGTACGCCCGCTGCCTGGTCGCCGTCCACCAGCTCGATGCGCTGTGCGCGCCCGCGCTGGCCGCTGCGGACGCGGTGGTGTCCACGGCCGACGGCATGGTGCTCAAGGTCGCCGCCGCCGAGACGGTGGACCGGGTCGCCGCCGAGGCCGTACGCCTGCGGGGCGCGGACGCGTTCCGCGACGGCGGCGAGGCGCACCTGCGCGGCGAGGTGGCCATGTTCGGCATCGCCGGCGGCGCCACCGGCGCGATGCTCGCCGGCATCGCCGACCACGCCGACGACCTGCTCGGCGACCTGACCTGACCTGACCTGACCTGACCGCACGAAACAGCACGGAAAGGAGCAACGCCGTGAGTCTCCACCAGTGGTTCCACCGCAGCGTGCAGCGCGTACCCGAGGCGGTCGCGCTGGAGGTCGACGGGGAGTCGGTGACCTACCGCCGGCTGCACGAGATCGCCGACGGCCTCGCCGGGCGCATCCACGCCGAGGTGGGCCGGCGCCCCCGCGCGGTCGGCCTGCTGGCCGCCCGCAGCCTGCCGGCGTACGCCGGTTATCTGGCCGCGCTGCGCGCCGGCGCGGTCGTGGTGCCGCTCAACCCGGCCTTCCCGGCCGCCCGCAACGCCCGGCTGTGCCGCGACGCCGGGGTGGACGCCCTGGTGGTCGACGCCGCCGGCGCGGCGGTGGCGGCCGACGTCGCCGGCGACGCCGCCACGGTACGGCTCGACGGCCCGCCCGCGCCCGCCGCGCCGGAGCCGGCGGTACGCCCGGACGACGTGGCGTACCTGCTGTTCACGTCCGGGTCGACCGGGCGGCCCAAGGGGGTGCCGATCCGGCACCGCAACATCGACGCCTATCTCGCGCGCTGTCTCGCCGGCTACCGGGTCGGCCCGGGCGACCGGCTGTCGCAGACCTTCGACCTGACCTTCGACCCGTCGGTGTTCGACATGTTCGTCGCCTGGGGCGGCGGAGCCACGCTCGTGGTGCCGCAGCCGGACGAGGTGCTCACCCCGGTGCGGTTCGTCAACGAGCGGCGGATCACGCACTGGTTCTCGGTGCCGTCGGTGGTGTCGCTGGCCCGCCGGATGCGGATGCTCTCCCCCGGCGCCATGCCCGGCCTGCGGCACAGCCTGTTCGCCGGCGAGCAGCTCACCATCGAGCAGGCGCGGGCCTGGGCGGCCGCCGCGCCGGGCAGCGTGGTGGAGAACCTCTACGGGCCCACCGAGCTGACCGTGACCTGCACCGGATACCGGCTGCCGGCGGACCCGGCGCGCTGGCCGGAGACCTCGAACGGCACGGTGCCGATCGGCGACGTGCACGACGACCTCGACGCGATCGTGCGGGGCGAGGACGGCACGACCGGCGGCGACGACGGTGAGCTGTGCGTGGCGGGAGCGCAGTGCTTCGCCGGCTACCTCGACCCGGCCGACGACGACTGCCGGTTCGTCGAGCACGCCGGCCGGCGCTACTACCGCACCGGTGACCGGGTCCGCCGCGAGCACGGCACGCTCGTGCACCACGGCCGCCTCGACGACCAGGTGAAGCTGCGCGGCTACCGGATCGAGCTGGGCGAGGTCGAGATGGTGCTGCGCGGGCACCCCGGCGTGCAGGACGCGGTGGTGCTGGCGCTCGGCGCCGGCGACGACGTGACGTTGCAGGCGGTCCACACCGGCGCGGCCGGGATCGCCGACGAGTTGTCCCGCCGCTGCGCGGACCGGCTGCCCGGCTACATGGTGCCGGCCCGGATCCACCACGTGGCCGCGCTGCCCACCAACGGCAACGGCAAGACCGACCGACGCCGGACCGCCGCCCTGGTCGGCGACGCCACCGGCGGGACGAGAGGAGAACGGTGATGACCGGGATCAGCAACGCACACGACCAGGAACGGGCGTTCCGGTCCGTGGCGGGGCGCTTCGCCACCGGAGTCGCGGTGGCGACGGCGCTCGGACCGGACGGGCCGCTGGGCATGACGGTCAACTCGTTCACCACCGTGTCGTTGTCCCCCCGGATGCTGCTGGTGTGCCTGCGGCGGGACTGCCGGCTGCTGGACGCGGTCCGGGGCAGCGGCCGGTTCGCGGTCACCGTGCTCGCCGACGACCAGCGCGAGGACGCGGCCTGGTTCGCCAGCCGAGGCCGGCCCACCGGCGCGGAGGGCTTCGCCGGCGTCGCGTACGACGCGGAGGCCGAGACCGGCTGCCCGCGGTTGACCGACGGGGTGGCGTACTTCGGCTGCGAGGCGGTGTCGGCGGAGCCGGCCGGTGACCACGCGGTGCTGATGGGGACCGTCCGCGCCGCCGGGCTGCTGCGGTCCACGCCGCCGCTGCTGTTCCTCGACGGGCACTACGCGCAGGTCGCCGACCTGCGGGAGGCGGGGGTGGCGCGATGAGCATCGGCGCCGCTCCCGGGGACCTGCGCCACCTCAGCCTGCGCGCCGCGCGGGCCGGGGCGGACGCCATCCGCCAGGCCCGCCACCGGGGCTTTCAGACCATCCACAAGGGAGGTGCCGCGCAGGACCCGGTGACCACCGCCGACCACGCCAGCGAACGGGCGATCCTCGACCTGCTGGCCCGCGACCGACCGCAGGACGCCGTGCTGGCCGAGGAGTCCGGGCTCAGCGCCGGCTGCTCCGGCCTGCGCTGGATCGTCGACCCGCTCGACGGCACGCTGAACTTCAGCCACGGGGCGAGCCGCTACGCGGTGAGCATCGCCGTGGCCGCGGGCTGCGACGCGGGCGACGGCGACGGCCGGGTGGTCGCGGCCACCATCCTGCAACCGGCCTCCGGCGCCTGCCTGGTGCTCGACGCCGACGGCGCGCGCGACGGCGACGCCCGGGTCGCGGTCAACCGCGACGCGGTGCCGGGGCACGCGCTGGTGGCGTTCGCGGTGCCCAACGCGCCCGGGCCGCGCCGGCGCGCGTACCAGGCACTCGTCGGCCTCGCGCCGCGCGTCGCGGACCTGCGCAACTCCGGTTCCACGGTCTGCGACCTCGCGGCGGTGGCCACCGGCGAGCTGGACGCGTTCGTCAGCTTCGACCCGGCCGCCTGGGACGTCGCGGCCGGGACCGCGCTGGTGGAGGCCGGCGGCGGGGTGACCCGCCGGTGGCGGCGGGACGGGCAGACCGTCTTCGCCACCGGTGCGCCGGCCGTGGTGGCCGCGCTGGAGGACTGGCTGGGCGCGGACCGCGCCGACGAGGAGAAGGGGAACGACGATGACCAGCAGTGACGAGTTCCGGCTGGCGCTGGTGGGCGCCGGGCGGATGGGCCGCCACCACCTGCGGGCGCTGGCGGGCAACCGGACGGTCCGGATCAGCCACGTGGTCGACCCGGTGCCGCAGGCGCGCGCGGCGGTCGCCGCCGCCGGGCTGCCGGCGTACCCGAGCGTGGAGGACCTGCTCGCGGAGACGGTGCCGGACGGTCTGCTGGTGACCGCGCCGACCGGCCGGCACGGCGCGGTGGTCGCGGCCGCCGCGAAGGCGGGGCTGCCGGTGCTCTGCGAGAAACCGGCCGGGCTGGACGCGGCCGAGGCCGCGGAGGCCGGCCGGGTGGCCGCCGCCGCCGGCGTCGGCTTCCAGGTCGCCTACTGGCGCCGGTACGTGCCGGCGCTGCGGCGGCTGCGCGAGCGGATCGCCGGCGGCGACCTCGGCGAGGTGCTGTTCGTGGCCGCCTACCAGTGGGACGGCGAGCCGCCGGCGGCGGCGTTCCGCACCGGCAGCGGCGGGATCTTCGTGGACATGGGGGTGCACGAGTTCGACCAGATCCGGTGGCTGACCGGGCAGGACGTGGTCGAGGTGGCCGCCCGGCCGGCCGGGCCCGTCACCGACCCGGCGGTACGCGGGCGGGACGTGGACAGCGCACAGGCGTTGCTCGGTCTCTCCGGCGGCGGCACCGCGCTGGTCTCGCTCGGCCGGCACCACACGGGCGGGGACATGGCGGCGGTGGAGGTCTTCGGCACCCGCGACCACGTCCGGCTGGTGTTCCTCGACCCGGCCGACGGCGACGCCACCATGTACGCGGCGCTGGCACGCCAGGCGGAGGACTTCGCCGGGCTGGTCCGCACCGGCCGGTCCGCCGGCGCCGGGGTGGCGGACGCGGTCGCCGTGCTCGACGCGGCACACCTGGCGACCACGCAGATCACGCAGAGCCACGAAGCGCATCCCGATCGGTGAGTCCTTTCATCATCTGGGAGCGCGTTATTCCCTAGCTGAAGGTGGGAAATTCAGCCGTCACAACACTGTGGACGGCACGGCGGAGCGAGGGACTACATCCATGCAGTTCAGTGTTCTCGGTCCGCTGACCCTGTCCGCGGACGAACAAGCGGTCACGTTGAGCGGCACCAAGCCACGACTCCTGCTCGCCGTGCTGCTGCTGAGCCCGGGTCGTACCGTCTCCACCGCCCGGTTGGTCGACGGCCTCTGGCCGGACGCGCCGCCCGCGTCGGCCGTGCGGAACCTGCGCACGTACGTGCACCGGCTGCGGCAGGTGCTGGACCGCGGCGGCGACTCGGCCGACCGGCTGGTGCACGACGGCACCGGCTACCACCTGTGCGTCGACGAGCACGAGTTGGACCTGCTGCGGTTCCGGCGTCTCGCCGACGACGCGCGCCGCGCGGCGCGGGAGGACCGGCCGGACGCCGCCGCCGACCTGTTCGACCGGGCGGTCGCGCTGTGGCGGGGGCACCCGCTGGAGGACCTGCCGGATCTCGGCACCGAGCTGAACGCGGCGGTCACCGCGCTACGGGAGCAGCACCGGGAGCTGACCACCGAGCTGACCGACCTGCGGCTGCGCCTGGGCCAGCCGGCGCGGGTCATCCCCGCGCTGCGCCGGATGGTGGCCGAGGAGCCGCTGGACGAACGCCACCAGGCGCAGTTGGTGACCGCGCTGACGCTGGAGGGGCGGGTCGCCGAGGCGCTGGCCGCCTACCAGCAGGCCCGGCACGGCATCGTCGACGAGCTGGGCGTCGATCCCGGCCCGGCCCTGCAGGGCGCGCTGCAGGCCGCGTTGGACGCGGACTCGGCCGAGGCCCGTCCCCCGTCGGGCCGGCCGGCGGCCGGCGCCGGCCCCGGCGTACCGCCGACCGGCCGGCAGGCGTTGCCGATGAAGCCGCCGATGCTGGTCGGCCGGGACACCACCGCCGGCCAGCTCCGTGCCATCGCCGAGGGCATCGCCGACTCGACCGGCACGGACGAGCACGCCGCCGTGGTGCTGGTCTCCGGCGCACCGGGCGTGGGCAAGTCGTCCTTCTCGGTGTCCAGCGGCTACGACCTGGCGGACCTCTTCCCCGACGGGCAGCTCTTCGTCAGCTTCGACAGCGGTGACGAGCCGCCGCGCGGCAGCGGGGAGCTGATCCGGGAACTGCTGGTCGAGCTGGGGGTGCCGCTGACCGGCATGTCCGAGGACATCCGGGAGCGGGCCGCCGTGCTGCGGTGCGCGCTCGCCGGCCGGCGGCTGCTGCTCATCATCGACGACGTCGAGTGCGCGCAGCAGGTCCGCCCGTTGCTGCCGGGCGCCGGGCGCAGCCTGGTCCTGGTCAACAGCCGGCAGCGCCTGCTGGACCTGGACGTGGGCTGGCGGCTGACGCTGGGCGCGCTGGACCGGGACGAGGCGGTGGAGCTGCTGGCGACGATCGCGGGCGAGGCCCGGGTGCGGGAGCAGCCGGAGGTCTTCGGCCGCATCGCCGACGCCTGCGACCAGTTGCCGCTGGCCCTGCGGATCGTCGGCAGCCGGCTGGTCACCCAGCCCGACGGCGCGCTGCCCGGCTTCGCCGAGCACCTGGAGGACGAGGAGAACCGGCTCGCCGAGCTGGTCGTCGGGGACATCTCGGTGCGCGACACGCTCTCGGTCAGCTACCGGGGGCTGGACGTCGACGCCCGGCGGGCGCTGCGGGAACTGGCCGCCGCCGACTCGCTGATCACCCCGAACAGCGCGGTGGAGATCCTGCGCCTGCCCCGGCAGCAGGCCAACCGGCTGGTCGAGCACCTGGTGCAGCACAACATGCTGGTGCCGGTCGACTCCGGCCTGCTGGGGCAGCGCTTCCATCTACCGGAGCTGCTGCGCATCTTCGCCAACGAGTGCTTGTAAGGCGGGGGCCCCGCTTAACGCATTCTGCATAAGCGGGGCCCCCTCCTAACACTCGCTACTTGAGGAACCGGTCCAGCGCCGCCTCGATGGTGCCGCTGTCCGGCGCCGCGTACGACTTCATCGTCACCTTGTTGTAGGAGATGAAGCTCGGGCAGCGGGCGGCCGGCGCGGTCACGGTGCCGCCGTCGCCGATCTTCTCGCCGGTCTTGGCCGCGTGGAACGTCAGCGTGTACCGCGAGGAGATGTAGTCGACCGTGACGACCTTGCCGTCGGTGGCCTTGTACTGGCACTTCTTCGGCGTGCCCTCGCTGCCGTCGACCACCTTGAGGCAGCCGATCACCGACGCGGTCGCGAAGTCCGCCGACTTGGCGTAGTAGCTCTTGTCGGAGCTGAACGACTTCTGCGACCAGAACGTCGGCCGGTCCGGGGCGTTGGAGAAAACGTACGCTTTCGCGCTCGACGGCCCGGTGTACGGGGCGGCGTTGAGGATCGAACCGCCCTCGCAGACCGCGGACAGGTCGCTGGAGTAGCGGGCCGTCGTCGCGTCGTTGTTGGTCGGCTCGTCCGGCCCGGTCGTCTCCGGCCCGGCCTGCGAGGGCGTCGCCGTCGGCCCCGGGGTGGCGCTACCGGAGGCGATCGGCGTCGGGTCCTTGTCGTCGTCGCCGCCGAACGCGACGTAGGCGAGCCCGCCGCCGCAGCACAGCAGCGTCAACGTCACCGCGCCGGCGGCGAGGCCGACGATCAGCCCCTTCTTCGACTTGGCGGGCGGCGGGGCGGCCGCGAACGGCGCCGGCTGCCCGGGGTACGCGGGCTGACCCGGGTACGGCGCCTGCGCGCCGTACGCCTCCGGCCCGGGCTGCGCGCCGTAGGGGGCGCCGGAACCGGGCTGCGCGCCGTAGGGGGCGCCCGACGCCGGCGACGCGCCGTAGGGCGCTCCCGAGGCGGGCTGCTGGCCGTACGGCGCACCCGACCCGGGCTGCGCGCCGTAGGGCGGCTGCTGGCCGTACGGCGCGTTGGGGTCCGGATAACCTCCGTAGGGAGGGTGATTGTCACTCATCTGAGGTTCTTCCACCTGTCGTCCGTGGTTCCGGCGATCAACCACCCGCAGCGTAATGACGGCTGCAAATCCACGATCGCCGACGTCTCGCGGTTCTTCACGATCGGTGCCGACGCCGTTCCGGTGCGTGCCCGAACACCGCCCACACCTGCCCCGCGACCGTCGCCCACCTGGCGGGATCCGTTGCGCGACAACGGATCGCCGGTCCGGCGCGGGCCGATCCGGGCACCAAAAAATGTGACGTACGCTACAGCGGCGCCGGTGCCGTGTCCCGGGCCAGGGCGAGCGCACCGTAGAGCGCCGCGTCGTCGGCGAAGCCGGAGCGCACCACGTCGGGCGGGTGCGGCAGCGCCTCGGTCAGCCGGTCGACGAGCATCCGCCGGATCAACCCGCTGCGGGTGACGCCGCCGACCAGCACGATCCGCTGCGGATCGAGCAGCAGGCAGCAGGTCACCAACGCGCGGGCCGCCTCGTCGACCCGGGCGGCCAGCGCGTCGCGCGCCGCGCCCGGCGACTCGGCGGCGGCGGCCAGGCCGGCCGTTCCGCCGGGCAGGTCGAGGTCGGCGGCGAGCCGGTCCAGCGCCCGGCCGGAGAAGTCCAGCTCCAGCATCGTCCCCGGCCAGGGGGTGCCGGCCACCGCGTACCCGATCTCGCCGGCCGCGCCGCGGTGACCGGGCAGCACCGCGCCGCCGACGGTCACGGCCGCCGCCACGCCGGTGCCGATCCCCACCACCAGGCCGGGGTCGACGCCGCGCAGCGCGCCGTGCCGCAGCTCGGCCAGCGCGGCGGCGTTCAGGTCGTTGTCCACCGCGACCCGAGGCACGTCCAGCGCGTCGCGGACCGCGTCGGCCAGGCGCAGCCGCTCCCAGCCGGGCACGTTCGGCGCCAGGTCGATGCCGTCCGGGCGGACCACGCCGGGCGAGGCCACGCCGGCCGCGGCGAGCGGGCCGCCGACCTCGCCGACCAGGTCACCGGCGAGCGCCAGGGCCCGGGCCAGCGCCTGCGGCGCGCCCTGCTCGGCGTGGGTGGGCACCCGGCGGTGGGCCAGCAGCCGGCCGTCCGCGTCGGACACCCCGACCGCCATCTTGGTGCCGCCGAAGTCGATGCCGAGCAGCAACCCCGCGCCGCCCGTGCCGGCGGCGGGCGGGCCGGAGAGTCGCACGCTCACGGTGCCACCTCTGCTCGCGACTGCGGGGCTCGCACACCCGGCTCACTCCTCACGCTCACGCGGCCCCCAGCTCGGCGGCCACGGCGTCCAGCGCCTCGTCGGCCCGGCGCAGCAGGCCACGCACCGCGTCCAGCCGCTCGGCGACCGGGTCGAGCGCGGCGCGCAGCACGCCCACCTGGGCGCGGACCGCAGCGGCGCCCGGCCCGTCGGCCTGGGCCCGCCGGAGCACCAACTCCGGGCGTACGGCGGCGGCGATCAGGTCGGCCACCGCCGCGTCGTCCAGCTCACCGGCGATGTCGGCGGCGGCGCGTACCCCCTCGGGGGTCCAGGTGTCCGGCCCGCCGGCGCGCACCAGCCGGCCGACCACCGAGTGCGCGGCGCGGAACGGCACCCCGTGGCGGGTCAGCGCGTCCGCGGCGGCGGTGGTGGTGGCGCCGGAGGCGACGATCTCCTCGCGGCTGGGCGGGTTCAGCGGCGCGATCTCGGCGAGGAAGCCGCCGACCAGGGCGAAGAACCGTTCCGCGCGGTCGTTGCTCTCCCAGAGCCGCACCTGCACGTCGGTGGTGGCGTTGTTGGAGTCCTCCCACCAGGCGGCGCCGACGTTGTTGAGCACCGAGGCGGCGTCCGCCGCGGCCTGCCCGGCGTAGGAGACCAGGTGCTCCAGCACCACCGGGTTGCGCTTCTGCGGCATGATGCTGCTGCCCTGGGTGAAGTCGCCGGGGGTGGTGACCCACTGCCAGCTCAGCCAGTCCATCAGGGTGCGGGCCAGCCGGGCGCCGGTGGCCAGCGCACGGGCGTTGATCGTGCCGACCCGGACCAGGTGGTCGGCGCCGGCCACCGCCTCGTACGAGTTGGTGACGACGCCGGCGAAGCCGAGCAGCTCGGCCAGCCGGGCGCTGTCGATGTCCAGGTCGGTGCCGGCGAACGCGCAGGAACCCAGCGGCGAGACGTTGAGCTGGTCGATCACGTCGGCGTAGGTGGCGGCCTGGCCGGCGAGCGCCTCGGCGTACCCGGCGAGCGCGTGCCCGATCGTGGTGGGCTGCGCCGGCCGGCGGTGGGTGTAGCCGGTGATGACCACGTCGGCGTACCGGTCGGCCTGCGCCAGCGCGGTGCGCCCGGTGTCCAGCACCCGCTGGAGCACCTCGACGAGCTGGTCGCGCAGCAGCATCCGGAACACGCCGGCGTCCAGGTCGTTGCGGCTGCGGGCGAGCTGCACGTCCAGTTCGGAGGTGGGGATGCCGCAGGCCGCCGCGAGCCGCTTCTCCAGCAGGTAGTAGGTGTCCTCGAAGCTGCCGTCGTACGCCGGGACGGCGGTGGTGTCGGCGCGCAGCTCGGCCAGGCCGCGCAGCAGCCGGGCGCCCCGGTCGGCCGGGATCAGGCCCTGCTCGGTCAGCATCACCACGTGCGCCTGGCTGGCGCGCACCATCGCCGGGTAGAGCCGCCCGACGTGGTGGTCGTAGGTCGGCGCCAGGTGGTGGCGCTGGTAGGTGGTCAGCGTGCTCATCGGGTTTCCTTCCGGTCCGCGGTCAGGCCGAGCAGTCGCTCGGCGTTCCCGGCGAAGATCGCGCGCAGGTGGTCCTCGGGCAGGCCCAGCTCGTGGCAGACGCGGAGCTGGTCGTCGAGGTAGCGGGTGACGTAGCCGCGCGGGAACCAGGACGAGTCGCTGCCGTAGACGACGCGGTGCGGGCCGATCGTCTCGTAGCAGCGGCGGAACAGGTCCTCCAGCGTGAGCCGGTAGGGCATCCAGCGCACCCACTGGTTCGAGCCGGACGTGTCGACGTGGATGTTCGGGCAGCCCCAGGCGGCGAAGAACAGCTCCTGCACGTGCTGGACGCCGAAGTGCGGCACCACCACGGCCAGCTCGGGGAACCGGCGGGCCATCCGGACCAGCTCGTCGGGGCCGCCGTAGCGGCCGACGGGGAGGCCGCCGGCGCTGCCGTAGTGGCCGATGTGGATCAGCACGGGCACGCCGAGGCGCTGGGCGGTGGCCCAGAGCGGGTCCAGGTCCTCGTGGTCGAGCGGGCCGCGCAGCAGCGGCGCGAACAGCTTCAGCCCGCGCAGCCCCCGCTCGGTGACCGCACGCTCCAGCTCGGCCGCCGCGCTCGCGCCGTACGGGTCGTGGTGGGCGAGGCCGAGCAGCAGGTCGGGGTGCCGGTCGACCACGTCGGCGAGGGCGTCGTTGCCGCCGCCGGTGACGAACACCGCCCGGCGCACCCGCACCGCGCGCAGTTCCTCGGCCCACCGGTCCGCCTCGTCCTGCCAGCGTTCGGCGGGCGGCTCCGGCTCCGGAAAGCTCCAGGCCCGGCGCCACTGCCGGGCGTACGGGGCGGACCCGGTGGCCCGTACCGCCCGCTCGTGCGCACCGCCGGGGTGCATCCCGGCGGCCTCCTCGCAGGCGTGCACGGTCTCGTCCGCGCCGATGCGGAAGTGCAGGTGGAAGTCGACCACGTCGAGTCCCCGGTCGGCGGTCACGCGTCCTCCTCCGACAGCGGGTCGGCGGTGGGCGGGGCCGGCATCGGGGCGGCCACCCAGGCGGTGACGATCTCGCGCAGCCGAGCGCCGGCGGTGGCGCGTACCGTCCGGCCGGCCTCCTCGGTGGCCAGCGAGATGTGCCCGGACCAGCCCTGCCACGGGTCGGGTCGGGACTCCACCAGCACGTAGGGGTGGGTCACCGGCAGCTTCGGTCGCGGCGGCAGGTCGGTGGCGGCGTCCAGGCGTACCGTCTCCGGCGCGAAGCCGAGCACCCCGGACGTCTCGTACGCGCCGCCGTGACCGCGGGCGACCGCGTCGCCGTACAGCTCGCCGGTCTCCGCCGGGGTGACCAGTTGGAACCAGTTGACCAGCAGCAGGCTGGCGGTGCGTCGCCCGGACACCCACTCCATGGCGGCCCGGACCGTGGACATGTTGGCGTCGTGGCCGTTGACCACCAGCAGCCGGGGGAAGCCGGCGGCGACGATGCCCTCGATCACGTCGGCGAGGTAGCCGACCGCGATCTCCGGGCGGATCGCCACGGTTCCCGGCCAGGGCCGGGTCTGGCCGGGGCAGGCCGCGTAGGCGACGGGCGGGAACAGCACGCCGCGCGGGCCGGGGCCGGGCGTGGCGCTCTCCGCGGCGAAGCCCTCGGCGAGGATCATGTCGGCGCCGAGCGGCAGGTGCGGGCCGTGCCACTCGACCGCGCCGACCGGCAGCACCGCGAAGTCGGCCGCCGCGACCACGTCGGTCAGTTCGCCGCCGGGGATCCCGGCGGCGGGCAGCAGCCCGCCGCCGTCGGCCCAGCGGGCGGTCACGCCGTCCACTTCGTCGCCTCCCTCGCCGCCCGGCCGCCGTTCTGCAACCGGCCGGAGACCACCATCACCACGAAGATCAACACCACCTGGAGCATCCCGTACGCGGCGGCGGTGCCGACCTCGAACGAGTACATCCGGTTGTTGATCTCCACCGAGATCGGCGCGGTCTCCGAGGTGTAGATCAGCACCGAGGCGACGAACTCGCCGACGCCGTTGACGAACGCGAGCAGCGCGCCGGCCAGCACGCCCGGCAGCATCAGCCGCAGGGTGACCGTGCCGAACGCCCGCCACCAGGACGCGCCGAGGTTGCGCGCGGCCTCCTCCAGCGACGGGTCGAGCTGCGCCAGCGTCGCCGAGCTGGACCGGAACACCAGCGGCAGGAACCGCACGAAGTAGGCCAGCGGCATGATCCAGAACGTGCCGATCAGCACCTGCCCGAAGCTGAACGCGTTGCCGGTGCTGAACGCCGAGATCAGGTTGATCGCCACCACCGTGCCGGGCAGCGCCCAGGCCAGCATGACCGCCACGTCGAGCAGGCCACGCCCGCGGAAGTCCAGCCGGCGCACCGCGTACGCGATGAGCACGCCGACCACCACGCAGCCGAGCGTCGCGAGCAGGCTCATCTGCAACGAGTTGACGATCGGCCGGTAGGCGTCCGGGTCGGAGAAGATGGTGGTGAAGTTCTGCATGGTGTAGCCGGACGGGATCACCTCGGTGGTCCACGTCCCGTCCTCGGAGAACGCCACCAGCGCGATGGTCGCCACCGGGGCGAGCAGCACCACCACGGCGAGCAGCGAGGCGGCCAGCGCCAGCCAGCGGGCGAACGGGTTGGTCAGCTCGCGGCGGTGGCTGGCCACACCCTTGGACTGGGAGCGGTAGCTGCGCCGCCCCTCGTACCACCGCATGCCGAGCAGGAACAGCACCGACACCACCGCGAGCACCGACGCGTAGGTCGAGGCCATCGGCAGGTCGCCGTTGGTGCGGTTGATGTAGATCTGCATGGTCATCGTGCGGTCCACCCCGAACAGCAGCGGAGCGGTGTACGACGCCAGCGACGTCATGAAGACCAGCAGCGAGGCCGACACCAGCGCCGGGGTGAGCATCGGCAGCAGCACGGTCCGCCACACCCGCACCCGACCGGCGCCGAGGTTGTAGGCCGCCTCCTCCACCGACGGGTCCATGCCCGTCAGCGCGGCGGACGTGGCCAGGTAGAAGAAGGGGTACATGGTGAACGTGTGCACCACCAGCACGCCGGCGATGCCGCTGAACGGCAGCACCGGGTTCTCCGTGCCGAAGAGCTGTTGCAGCGCGCGGGGCACGATGCCGGTCTCGCTGTAGAGGAGCTGGAACGAGATCGCCCCGATCAGCGGCGGCAGCGCCGCCGGCACCAGGATGATCGCCTCGATGAGCCGGCGGCCGGGGAACGAGAACCGCTTGAGCAGGAACGCCATGGCCACGCCGACGACGCCGCAGAGCAGCACGCTGGCCGCCGAGATCATCAGCGAGGTGAGCAGCGCGGAACGGGCCACGCCGTCGCCGGTGAGGAAGCTGGCCCAGTTCTCCGGGCCGTCCACCCCGACGCTCTCGCCGAACGTGGCGAGCATCGGCTGGACCACGTAACCGAACAGCACCAGCGCCAGCGGGAACACCAGCACGTACGGGAACCAGCGCGAGTTGGCGTTGAGCCCGGGGCGGCGGGACCGCCGGCCCGGCGGGGTGGGGTCCTCGGTGATCGGCGGGACGGTCGCGGCGCTCGGCGTGGCGGGGATGGTGCTCAAGAGCCCACCACCCACATCCGCTCCGCCGGCAGGCGCAGCCCGACCTGGTCACCCGCGGCGAGTCGGGCCGGCACGTCGATCGCGGCCACCTGCACCGACTCGCCGCCCACGTCGACCACCAGGTTGGTGGCCATGCCGGTGAACTCCAACTCGGTCACCCGGCCGGTAAGCGCGCCCTCGTCGGTGGCCGCGCCGAGCGTGATGTGCTCGGGCCGCACCGACACCAGCGCGGTGGCGCCCTCGCGCAGCCCGTGGTCGGTGGGCGCGGCGACCGGGGCCTCCCGGCCGCCGGGCAGCGCCACCGTCACGGTGTCCGGCCCGGCGGTCACCACCGGCAGGCTCAGCACGTTGCTGCGGCCGATGAACCGGGCCACGAACGCGGTGGCCGGGCGGTGGTAGATCTCCTGCGGCGTGCCGACCTGGCGGACCCGGCCGGACTCCATCACCGCGATCCGGTCGGACATGGCCATCGCCTCGGCCTGGTCGTGGGTGACGTAGAGCGCGGTGGTGCCGCTGTCCTTCTGGATCCGGCGGATCTCGACCCGGGTCTCCTCGCGCAGCTTGGCGTCGAGGTTGGACAGCGGCTCGTCGAGCAGCAGCGTGCGGGGGCGGATCACCAGCGCCCGGGCCAGCGCGACGCGCTGCTGCTGGCCGCCGGAGAGCTGGTCGATGCGCCGGTCGCCGTACCCGGCCAGGTGGACCTGCCCGAGCGCCTCGTCGATGCGGCGCTTCGCCTCGACCCGGCCGACCTTGCGGATCTTCAGGCCGTACGCGACGTTCTGGGCGACGCTCAGGTGCGGGAAGAGCGCGTAGTTCTGGAACACCATGCCGGTGTCGCGCTTGTTCGGCGGCCGGTTGGTGACGTCCTCGGCGCCGAACCGGATCCGGCCCGAGCTGGGGAAGTAGAAGCCGGCGACCATGCGCAGGGTGGTGGTCTTGCCGCAGCCGCTCGGGCCGAGCAGGGTGAAGAACTCCCCCGCGCCGATGCGGAGGTCGACGTCGTCGACCGCCGCGGTGTCGCCGGCACGTGGGAAGCGCTTGCTCACCGACTCCAGCGTGACATCGATCATGACGTCTCTCCTTGTGTCCGGTCTGAGTGGGGCGAGGGCGGGACGCCGGGCGCCTGGGTGCGCCCGGCGTCCCGGCCGGTCAGCCCTTGTTCTTGATCTGACCGTTCCAGTGGTTGATCCACTCGGTCTCGTTCTTGCCGACCACGTCCCAGTCGACGTCCATCGGCTTGAGGTCGAGCTTCGCCAGCCACTCCGGCTTCTCCGCGATGTCCACGGCCGGGATCTGGAAGTAGTCCTTCGCCAGCTCGGCGCGGAGCGAGTCGTCGAAGAGGAACTCGAGGAACTTCTGCGCGCCCGCGCTGTTGCCGCCCTTGACCTGGGCCAGGCCGTCGACCAGGACCGGGGCGCCGGAGGCCGGCATCACGTAGTCGAACGGCATGTTCGCCTGGTTGGCCTGGAGCAGGATGTCCTGCAGGTTCCAGGCGCTGAGCGTGCCCTGCTGGCGGGAGAGCTTGAGGTAGAGGTCGGTCGGGTTGGCCGCGTACGCGCCGGTGTTGGCGTCGAGCTTCTTCAGCCAGTCGTAGCCGGGCTGCGGGTTGCTGCCGTCGGGGGACTGCCGCTGGATCATCGAGGCGTAGATCGACCGCATGGTGCCGGAGGCCGCCACGTCCCGGATGATGATCTTGTCCTTGAACTCCGGCTTCAGCAGGTCGTCCCAGTCCTTCGGGGCCTGCTCCGGGGTGAGCGCCTTGTTGTTGTACATGATGACCTCGGGCAGCAGGATCTCGCCGAACCACCGGCCCTGCGGGTCCTTGTACTTCTCGTCCATCTTGCCGGCGAACGACGGCTGCCAGCCGGTGAGCAGGTCCTCGGACGCGCCGGAGGCGAGACCCTGCTGGGTGCCGCCCCACCAGACGTCGGCCTGCGGGTTGGCCTTCTCCGCCCGGACCCGCTCCAGGATCTCCTGGGCGCCCAGGTTGAGCACCTCGACCTTGCCCTTGTACTCGGGGTACTTGGCGGTGAACTTGTCCACGACGAAGGTGGTGACCTTCTTGTCGCGGGCCGAGTAGATCGTCAGCTTCTCGGCGTCGCCGCCGGCCGAGTCACCGGAGCCGCCGCCGCAGGCGGTGCCGGCGGCGAGAACGGTGGCGAGCGCACCGGCGAGCAGGAGTCGACGTCTCATGGAGTACCTCCGAGGGGTGTTGTGGGGGGTGGAGCGATCAGGGGGCGGGTAGCAGGGTGGACAGGCCGGACGCGGCGGCCGAGAGCGCGTAGCTGACCGCGCCGTGCAGCACCGCCTGGTCGCCGAGGACCGCGCGGCGGACCTCGGTGGGGCTGGGCGCGCCGAGGGACACCAGCGCCTGGAGCTGGTCCACGGCGGCGTCGTCGAGGTCGGCGGCGGCGCCGCTGAGCAGCACCCGGCCCGGGTCGACCACGCAGGCGCAGGAGACGATCAGCCGGGCCCAGGCGGCGAGCAGCTCGGCCAGGTACGCCGCGGCCAGCTCGTCGGTGGCGGCCAGCTCCACGAGCGCCCGTACCGGCGCGGCCGGCCGGCGTCCGGGGGCCAGCGCGACCACCCGTTCGGCGACGGCGCTCTCCGACCAGCGGGCCTCGAACGGGCCGATCCCGTCGTGCCCCCGGTCGGCCGGGTCGAGCGGCAGGAAGCCGACCTCGCCGGCCGCGCCGCCGGAGCCGCGGCGGACCTGCCCGTCGAGCACCAGGCCGGCGCCGATGCCGTCGCCGACGTGCAGCAGGAGCAGGTCGGCCACGTCGCTGCCGGCGCCCGCGGCGTGCTCACCGGCGGCCATCAGGTTGACGTCGTTGTCGACCACCACCGGCACGCCGAGCCGCCGCTGGACCGACTCCCCCACCGGGCGCGCCTCGACCAGCCCGACCGAGGGGGCGAGCCGGACCGCGCCGCCGGTGGAGACGCCGGGTGCGGCGATGGCCACGCCGCGCAGCGCGGGCAGCCCGTCGCCGGCCAGCTCGGGCACGGCGGCGCAGATCAGGTCGACGATGTCGCCGGTCCGCCGCACCGTGCGGTGGGCGATCACGGCGCCGTCGCTGTCAGCGATCTCGCAACTGATCCGGGCCGGTTCCAGCGCCACGGCGGCGACCAGCTCGGCACGCGGGTTGAACTCGAGGATCGCGCGGGGCCGGCCGGCGCGGGAAGCGCCGGGGCCGCGCTCGATCAGGTAGCCCTCGGCGACCAGGTCGCGGACCAGCGGGGTGAGCGTGGCGGGGCTCAACCCGGTCAGCTCGGTCAGCTCGGCCCGGGAGAGCACCCGGGCCTGGCGGGCGGCGGAGATCACGCTACGGCGCTTGATCTCCTTCGACCGCTCCCGGCTCACCGGGCTCGTCGGTGGGGTCACCACGTCTGTCACCATTCCTTCCTACGGCGAACGAAGTATTGCGTCAAGTAACGATCTGATCTCGCACATCCGGAGCGAGCGCACCTGAGCTGGAAAATTGGCGTTCCGTGGGCCGCTCGGGAGCGGGTCGGGCCCACCGGTGCCACCGCTTCGGCATCCCGCTCGCCCCGCCTTTAGTTCGGCCCACGAAGAAAGGTGCCGGCGCATCCGCCCCGGCATCCGCATCAGCTTGCCACTGTGGAGGGTCGGCACGTCCGCCCAGGCCGCCCGCCCGCATCGGGCGGCAACCTGACTCCGCCCGCCTTTCGAGCTGACGGCAGAAACGACTCACGCCGCCATCCCGCCCCCGCCATGCCGGCCCGCGAGACGGGACGGCCGTGGATCTTGGTACGGAACGGCCCCTGGAGGGGCTGATTCGTACCAAGATCTTGAACGGCGCCGCGCGGGACCGGTCGCCCTTGACGTCGAGCGCGCTCCGCCTTCTACCGTCGTGGCACACGCGGACGCGTGGCGCCGACGCGGCCGGCGTGCACGACGAGCGCATCGTCGCCGTCGAGTTCGCCCGGTGGCTCCGCGACCGGGCGGGCGGGGAGGGGTGCTCCCACACCCCTGCCACCCCTTAATGGTGATTGTCTATATTGACGGACATCACAGGCGCGGACACACTTCCGGGACCACCACCCCATCTCCCCGCTCCGGGAGGGCCCCATGAACCGTCCCCGCCTGTCGCCGACGCGTACGGCCGCACGCCTGGCCGCGGTCGCCGCCGCCACCGCCGGCGTGCTGCTCGCCGCCGTCGCACCCGCCTCTGCCGCCGTGCCCTCCGGGCGCTACGTGGCGCTCGGCGACTCGTACACCGCCGGCCCGCTCATCCCCACCCAGGTCGACCTGAACTGCCTGCGCTCCAACCGCAACTACCCGTCGCTGGTCGCGTCGGCCGCCGGCTCGTCGTCGTTCGCGGACGTGAGCTGCTCCGGGGCCACCACCGACGACATCCTGTACGGCGGCGACGGGCAGCTCGGCATCGCCGTGCCGCCGCAGGTCAACGCCGTCACCTCGAACACGGCGCTGGTGACGGTGCAGATCGGCGGCAACGACATCGGGTTCTCCGGGATCATCAGCGACTGCGCGGAGGCGAGCCTCAGCAGCCCGCTCGGCTCGCCGTGCAAGGACCGGTTCACCGCCGGCGGCACCGACCAGCTCCGCGCCCGGATCGCCGCCACCGTGCCGAAGGTGACCGCGGTGCTGCGCGCGGTCAAGCAGGCCGCGCCGAACGCGCGGGTCGTGGTGCTCGGCTACCCGGCGATCCTGCCGGACAGCGGGTACGGCTGCTGGCCGGTGGTGCCGATCGCCTACCAGGACGTGCCCTACCTGCGTGGTGTGGAGAAGGCGCTGAACGCGATGCTGGCCGACACCGCGGCGGCGAACGGCGCCGGCTACGCCGACGTCTACACCCCGTCGATCGGCCGGGACACCTGCAAGAGCAGCGGCACCCGCTGGGTCGAGGGGCTGGTGCCGCAGAACGCCGCCGCGCCGTTCCACCCGAACGCCCGGGGTGAGCAGGGCATGGCCGACGCCCTGCGGGCGCACCTGAGCTGACGAGCCGCCTCCGAGCCGGTCCCGCCGCGGGGCGGGACCGGCTCACGGCCGTGGCGGGCCGGTCAGCGCAGCGACCGGAACGCGTCGCGCATCTCCCGGGCGAACAACTGCGGCTGCTCCCAGGCCGCGAAGTGCCCGCCGCGTTCCACCTTGCGGTAGTGGATGAGATTCGGGTACGCCCGCTCGGCCCAGCTCCGCGGCGCCAACAGGATCTCGTCCGGAAACTGGCTGACCGCGGCCGGCACCCGGACCCCCTTCGCGGCGAAGAAGGACAGCGTGTTCTGCGCGTAGAGGCGGGCCGACGAGACGCCGGTGTTGGTCAGCCAGTAGAGCGTCACGTTGTCCAGGATGTCGTCGCGGGTCAGGCCGCCCGGCCGGCCGGCGAAGGCGGCGCGGATCAGGTCCAGGCTGGCCGCGTCGTGGTCGAGCATGAACGACGCCAGCCCGACCGGCGAGTCGGCCAGCGCGGTCAGCGTCTCCGGGCGGGTGGTCATGACGAGCGCGTACGCGGAGTGCTTCCAGAAGAAGTCGATCCGCTCGCAGGCGGCCCGCTCCTCCTCGGAGAGCCCGGCCGGCAGCTCGGCCAGCGGGTTGTTCACCCCGGTGATGCCGCTCTGCAGCAACGCGTCGATCTCCGGCGGGACCACGCAGGGCATGTTGGTGTGGATGCCGGCCAGTTCCGGCGGCGCCTGCACGCCCAGCATGTCGGTGATGAGCGCGCCCCAGTCGCCGCCCTGCGCCACGAACCGGTCGTAGCCCAACCGCCGCATCAGCTCGGTCCAGGCGCGGGCGATGTGCTGCGGGTCCCAGCCGGGCGCGTCCGGGCGGCCGGAGAAGCCGTAGCCGGGCATCGACGGGATCACCAGGTGGAAGGCGTCCGACGCCTCACCACCGTGCGAGGTCGGGTCGGTGAGCGGCCGGATGATCTTCAGTTGCTCGATCACCGAGCCGGGCCACCCGTGCGTGACGATCAGCGGCAACGCGTCGTCGTGGTGCGACCGGACGTGGATGAAGTGGATGTCCAGCCCGTCGATCTCGGTGACGAAGTTCGGCAGGTCGTTCAGCCGGGCCTCGACCGTGCGCCAGTCGTACTCCGTCACCCAGTGGTGGGCCAGCGCCTGGCTGGTCTCCAGCGGCACCCCCTGCGACTGGTCGGCGACGGTCTCCCGCTCGGGCCACCGGGTCGCGGCGACCCGCTCCCGCAGGCCCCGCAGGTCCGCCTCGGGCACCTCGATCCGGAACGGGCGGATGTCGGTGCCGGTACGCGTCGGCGTCATGGTCTTGACGGCCACGGAGAATCTCCTCCTCGGTCGGGTTCAGGGGCCGAACGTGAAGACGTACGCGCGGAAGCCGGGCCGGTCGGTGACCAGCGTCAGCCGGTGCTCCCCCGGCGGCCCGCCGGCCACCAGCCGGACCATGGCCGGCCGGTCGACCCGCGCCGACCCGTCCGGGTCGACGTCGGCGCCCCGCGCGTCGCCGACCGGGTTCCCGTCCAGCAGCACCTGAACCGCGACCGGCCCGTCCGGCCCGGGATCGGCGACGAGGTTGACCTCGCCGGCGGTGAACGGCAGCACCAGCTCGCCGACGCCGCCGGCGAGCTCCACGTACTCACCGTCCGTGCGCCAGTCGCCGGTGAGCGCGTACGAGCCGGGCACGCCCCGGTCCGCGCCGAGGTAGGTCTCCGGGGTGATCCCGGCGTACGTGGGTTGCGGGCTCGTGGCGTATCCGGTCACCTCGGGGCTGACCGGCGGCAACGCCACGCCGGGCGCGGCATCGCCGAGCAGCCGGCGGATCTCCGCCTCGATCCGGTCGTAGTCGCCCTCGCCGAGCCACCGGTCCACCAGCCGCCCGTCGACGTCGAAGAGGTACGTCGCCGGCCAGGCGTCGTTGCCGAGGGCACGCCAGAAGGTGTAGTCGTCGTCGACCGCGATCGGGTAGGTGAGCCCGTGGTCCCGGACCGCCCGGTCGATGTTCTCCGGCAGCCGGCCGAACGCGAACTCGGGCGCGTGCACGCCGACGACGGTGAGCCCCAGGTCGTGGTAGTCGCGGTGCCACGCCCGCACGAAGGGGGCGGTGCGGATCCAGTTGACGCAGGTGTACTCCCAGATGTCCACCAGGACCACCCGGCCGCGCAGCGCCTCCGGTGTCAGCGGCGGCGAGTTCAGCCACCGCCGTACGGTGATCGGTGGAAGGCGCGTCGCCACCTGAGCCCTGGTCATCGCCGGCTCCCGTCGCCGAGGTCGGTCACGTCCGCCGTGAGGCGTCCGGCGGCTTACCCGGCCGGCGCGGCTTCGAACGGCGGTCGGTCACGCCGTCGACGCCGGCGGCCACCGCGAGCCCGATCCGCCCCGGCCGCGCCTCCGCTCCCCCACCCGATCCCGCGCTTGTCCCACAATCAGGAAGCGCCTGGGACGCGGATGGCACGCCGAGGTGGCGGTGTCGGGACGCTCCCGACACCGCCACCTCGCCGAGGGTGAGTCGATCAGGTCAACTCATGGCCCGGGTCGGCTCGACGCCGTCGGCTCAGCGCCGTCAGCACGATGCCGGTCAGCAGCGCCAGCCCACCGGCGACCGAGATCGGGATCAGGAACGAGCTTCCGGTGATCGGCAGCTTGCCGTGGTGCCACGGCCACGGTCCGGGCTTCGGGCCGGGACCGGGATGCGGGCCAGGCTCGATCTTCACCCGGACGCAGAGCGTGTCCTCGGGCGAGACCGGCGCCGGACCCGAGGGCGGTGTCCCGGTCGCGCTGGCGGTGTCGGTGATGCACCGCTGCTTCGTGTCCGCCTTGGACACCGTGTAGGTCGCCGTGCAGGTGACCGTCTCCCCCGCTGCCAGCGTGACCTCCCCGTTGGGTGTGTCGCCCGGGCCGCAGGTGATCGGTCCGAGGTTCGCCGGGTCGGCCGGCGGTGCCAGCGTGTCCGTCACGGTCACCCCGGTCAGCGGCACCGAGCCGGTGTTGGTGACCTGGAAGCTGTAGCGCACCTGCTGGCCGACCTTGTGCACCTCGGTCGGGTCTGCGGACTTCTCCAGCGTGATCGCCGCGCCCTTGGTGGTGGTCACCACGGCCGAGGCCGGCTCGGACCGTACCGGCGTCGGCGGTTCCTGCCCGGGCACGGTCGGCGGCGTGCCGACCGCGACCGCGGTATTTGTCACCCGGCCCGTCGTGAGGTCGGCCTCGGTGACCGCGTAGGTCGCGGTGCAGGTGGTGCTCTCCCCCGGCGCGAGCGCGGTGTCGGCGCAGGTGATCGCCGACGGCCGCCCGGTGCCGGAGAAGGCTGTCTCGTCGATGGCGATCCGGGAGAGCGTGGTGTTGCCGGTGTCGGTGACCACGTAGCGGTAGGTCACCACCTCACCGGCGCGGGACACCGTCTCCGGTGTCACGCTCTTGGTGAGCGCGATGCCCGGGTGCAGGATCGGAATGTCGTTCGTGGACGGACCGGAGACCGGCGCCGGGCCGCGCGGCGGGGTGCCGGTGGCGGTCGCGGTGTCGAGCAGCGAGGCTTGGGCGAAGTCCACCGCCGAGACCGTGTAGGTGGCCCGGCACTCGATCGACGCGCCGGGCGCCAGCGTCACGGTGCCGTTCGGCACATTGTCCGGGCCGCAGGTGATCGCGGTCTGGTTGTCGCGGCTGGCCGGCGGCAGCAGGGTGTCGTTCACGGTGACCTTGGTCAGCGTGAGGCCACCGGTATTGACCACCTGGTAGGTGTAGGTGATCTTCTGGCCGACCTCGGTGATCGCCACCGTGCCGGACGATTTGACGATGTCGATGCCGGACACCGGGTCACCGGCGGGCACGGTCAGCGTGGACGGGTCGGAGTCGACAGGCGTGGTGGTGCCGGGCGGCGTGCCGTGCGCGGTGGCCGTGTCGGCGAGCGAGCCGTTGTCGATGTCGGCCTGGGTGACCGTGTAGGTGGCGGTGCAGGTGGTGGACCCGCCCGGCGCGAGCGTGGTGTCCGCGCAGGTGATCGGCCCGAGGTTCGCGTTCGACGACGGCGGGGTCTGCACGTCGGTCACGTTCACGTTCGACAGGGTGAGGCCGCCGGTGTTGACCACGACGAAGCGGTACGGCACCTGCTGCCCGGGCGCGGTGATCACCGTGGTGGTGGACGTCTTGTCCACGCTGATCGAGGCGGTCACCTCCGCGCGTGGGATGGTCAGGTCGGACGGGTCGGAGACGACCGCGGGGCCGGTGGGCGGCGTGCCGCTCGCGGTGGCCGTGTCGGCGAGCGAGCCGTGGTCGAGGTCGGCCTGCGAGACCGTGTACGTGGCGGTGCAGGTGGTTGACGTGCCCGGCGCGAGCGTGGTGTCCGCGCAGGTGATCGGCCCGAGGTTCGCGTTCGACGACGGCGGCGTCTGCACGTCCGTCACGTCGATGCCGGACAGGGTGACACCGCCGGTGTTGGTGACCACGAACCGGTAGGGCACCTGCTGCCCGGCCGAGGTGATCGTGGTGGTGGAGGAGGACTTGACCACGGTGATCTCGGGGGCGACGGGCGTGGCCGCGATCGTCAGGTCCGAGGGCTGCGAGTCGACAGGCGTGGTGGTGCCCGGCGGCGTGCCGTGCGCGGTGGCGGTGTCCGACACCGAGCCGAGGTCGAGGTCGGCCTGGCTGACCGTGTAGGTGGCGGTGCAGGTGGTCGACGCGCCCGGCGCGAGCGTGGTGTCCGGGCAGGTGATCGGCCCGAGGTCGTCGTTGGACGACGGCGGTGTCTGCACGTCGGTCACGTTCACGTTCGACAGCGTCACGCCACCGGTGTTCGTCACCGTGAACCGGTAGGGCACCTGCTGGCCGGGCGCGGTGATGGTGGTCGTGGTGGAGGACTTCACCACCGTGATCTCCGGAGCCAGCGGCGTCGCCGGGATGGTCAGGGTCGACGGGTCCGAATCGACGGGCGTGGTGGTGCCCGGCGGCGTGCCGTGCGCGGTGGCCGTGTCCGACACCGAGCCGTGGTCGAGGTCGGCCTGCGACACCGTGTACGTGGCCGAGCAGATCATCGACACACCGGGCGCGAGGGTGCTCGTCGGGCAGGTGATCGGCCCGAGGTTCGCGTTCGACGACGGCGGCGTCTGCACGTCCGTCACGTTGACGTTCGACAGCGTCAGCCCGCCGGTGTTCGTCACCACGAACCGGTACGGCACCTGCTGCCCGGGGAACGTGATCGTGGTGGTGATCGACGACTTCTGCACCGAGATCGACGGGGTCAGCACCTCGGCCGGGATGGTGAGGTCGGAGGGCTCGGACACCACCGGGGCGCCGCTGGGCGGGGTGCCCCGAGCGGTGGCGGAGTCGGAGACGCCGCCGTGGTCCAGGTCGGCCTGGGTGACCGTGTACGTCGCCGTGCAGGTGGTCGACGCGCCGGGGGCGAGGGTGGCGTCCTGGCAGGCGATCGGGCCGAGGTTCGCGTTCGACGAGGGCGGTGTCTGCGTGTCGGTGACGACGATGCCGGTCAGTGCGACGCCACCGGTGTTGACCACCGTGAACGAGTACGGCACCTGCTGCCCGACGGAACTGATCAGCGCGGTGGTCGATGACTTCACCAGCGCGATGCTGGCCGGGCCACCGCCGTTGCAGCTCAGCGTGGTGCTGAACGGGAAGTAGTGGATCTCGCCGCCCTCGTGGTCGAGGGTACGGGTGATCACGCTGCCCTCCGTGTTGGACGCGGACAGGTCGGTGAAGTCGGCGTTCGGGGCGTAGATGCTGCCCTCGACCGTGCGCGCGCCGGCGGTGAGCGTGAGCCGGGTCGCGGTCGGGAAGTTGATCAGGATGTACTGGGCCTGCTGGCCGCCGACGCCGGCGAAGTTCGGCGCGGTCCAGTCGAAGGTGTTCCCGACGCCCGTGGTGTCCACGTTGATCAGCAGTGGTGTGGTCGCGGTGGGCTGGTCGCGGAAGGTCAGCGTGTCGATGTTGTTCAGGTCCGTGGCGCTGAGGTTCAACACGTTGGTGACGCCGCTGGTCAGGTTGATCACCGCGTTGCTGCCGGGCGGGATGGGCCGGGGCAGGACGTTGCCGTTGGGGTCGGTGAGGACCACCGTGTTCTCGCAGCCGGCCAGCCCGGTCGAGGTGGACCGGAACGACGCGAACGCGTCGGCGAAGTTGATCGGCGAGGTCGGACCGACGTTCGCCGGCTCCTGCCGGACCGTCAGCTCCACCCGGGGGAAGGCGTCGTAGTCGTTCGTCGGCAGGATCCGGGTGTTGACCGCGGCGCCGTTGTTGTCGGTGTCCCGGACGAACGTGCCGGTGAGGTTCCCGACCTTGGCGTATCCCTGGGACAGCACCTGGAGCCGGGTGCCCGCCACGCTGCCGGCGAAGTCGACCCGGCCGCCCACCACGAGCGCGGTCGGTCGGCTGTCGCCGGGGACGACGAACGAGCCGGCGGTGTTGTTGGCGAGCTGGTAGTTGCCGAAGGAGAGGTCACCGCCGACGGCCATGGTGCCCTCGTTCTCGTTGGTGACCACCCGGGCGTCGCCCTCGGTCATCACCCCGAAGCTCTGCGCCGCCGCGACCGGGTTGACCGGGCCGACCGCCCGTGGCGCCTGCTGCGGCGGCGGTTGGCCGCCGGGCGCGGCCGTCGCGACCGCGACCGGCAGCGGCGCGGTGAGCGCCGCGACGGCCACGACCGCGGCGGCGCGCCGCCACGGGCCCCTGAACGTTCTGATCATCATTCCCCCGCTTGTCCGATTTGGGGGGATGTTAGCTAGCCAGGGGTTCCCTGCGGATCACTACCGGGAACGTGAGCACCAGTCTCGAACCGCTCCCGGGTGAGGAACGCCAACTGCGCGCGCTTGTCCGGCAGGTCGATCTCGTCGGCGAACGTGAAACCCTCCCTCCGCAGTCGACGCAGCGCGGCGTCGTTGCGGACGTCCGGCTCGGCCACCACCCGCCGGGCGGCCGGATCCCGCAGCAGGAACCGGATCAGCGCGGGAACCACGGCCGAGGTGAGGCCGCGCGCGTAGCGCCGGGGCGGGTTCAGCAGCAGGTGCATCCCCACGTCGCCGGGCCGCACCGGGTAACGCTCCCCCACCGGGTCCGCCTCCGGTCGGTAGGTCTGGAACAGCCCGACCGGCTCGCCGTCGAGCCGGATCAGGTACGCGTGGTGAGTGTCCAGCCCGTCGAGGAAGGCGTAGACCTCGCGGACGTCGTCGCGGGTGTGCGCGCCCATCCCCCAGAACCGGTTGCGGGGCAGCGTCACCCAGCCGTGCAGCAGGTCGGCGTGCCGGTCCGGGCGTACCGGCTCCAGCGCCAGGTCACCGAGGTCGGGGTGGCGTTCCAGGTGGATCACGGGGTGGTCCTCTCGCGGGGGCCCGGCGGGCACCGGGATCAGTGTCCCAGCGGCCCAGTGGGCGAGTTGGTCGGTGAAGTGCGGGTCGCCGGGCCGCCCGGAGGCGCCGAACGGGACGATCCAGCGGCTGGCCGCGCGGTCGGTCAGGTCCCACACGTAGCGGGCGACCGGGCCGCGCCAGCAGGCGTCCGAGACGCCCGGCACGCTGGAGGTGGCCAGCACGCAGTCGGTGTCGCCGGCGAGCGCCACCGCGCGCACGGCATCGGCGGTGGCGGCGACCACGCCCAGGTGCACCGGGTGCAGCAGGTGCCGCCGGCCCCACGGCTCGGGCGCCGGCCCGGCGGCCACCTCCACCAGCGCGTCGGCCGCGAGCGCCCGGACGTCGACGCCGAGGGCCCCGCGCGACGCGACACCTGACCCGACCTCGCCGGGCGACGCGGCGTCGGCGTCGGCGTCGACCAGGTGGTCCAGCGCCAGCCCGATCCTCGTCGCCGGGTCGGTCCAGGGCGCGAACAGCCCGTCGTAGCCGGACGGCTCGTGCAACGCGCGCAGCGCCGGGTGCGCGCACAGCCGGCGGGCGAGCGCCGCCCGCCACGCCGCGTGGGCGCCGGCGTCGGCCGAGTCGGCGGCCATCGCGCCGTCCCAGGCCAGCAGCCGGTGCCGCAGGGTACGCGCCGGCGCGTCGAGCCGGGCCGGATCGAGCCGGTGGAGCAGCCGGCGCGGCGCGGTCGCCGGAAGGTGGGCGTCGGTGTGCACGGCTGACGCCTCGACGCCGTCGGCGAGCAGGGCGCGGATCCGCCGGGCGCGGTGCGGTGGCGCGAAGTCCACCCCGTGCGCGGCGACGTCGGGGCGGCGGTCGTTGGCGCAGACCGCCACGCCGTCGACCGGCTCGTCCACCATCGGCAGGTGGTCGCCGCGCCAGTGGTATCGCGGCTCCCAGGCGGGCACCGGCTCGCGGCGGCACCGCTCGTCGCGTACCGGGACCAGGCCGGCGACCAGGCGGCGGACCTCGCCACCGGTGTCGGCGGCGAGCACGCTGTTGACCGGCTCGACCCAGTCGCGCAGCGCGTCCGCGACGTCGCCGGCGCGGCGGGCGCGCAGCAGCGGCAGCAGCGCCTCGACGCCGAGGCGGGCCTCGACCCGGCTCGGGGTGCGCAGGCTGATCGCCTCGCCGGTGACCCGGTCGTGGTCGATCACCGGCCCGCGTGGCGTCTCGACGATCTCGACCGGCTCCGGGTCGCCGCCGCGCACCTCGATCTCCTCGACGTGCCGCGCGACCGGTGTCCAGCCGGACGGCCCGCGCGCCAGCAGCCGGTCGCCGTCGCGGCGGAGCTGTTCGCGGTAGAGGTCCTGGTAGTCGGCCATCGCGTTGGTGACGGCCCAGGCCACCTGGCCGGCGTGACCGAAGTGCGGCAACCCGGGTACGCCGGGGAACGCCAGCCCGACCACGTCGAACTCCGGGCAGGCCAGCCGGATCTGCTGGTAGACGCCGGGCAGTTCGAGCAGCCGGTGCGGGTCGCCGGCGAGCACCGGGCCGCGGCCGGTCGCCGGGCCGGCGGGCAGCGCCCAGGCGTTGCTGCCGGACGACGCCGGTCCCTCCACGGCGAACAGGGCGACCGCGTCCGGGCCGAGCGTGCGGGCCACGTGCGCGTGCCAGAGCTTGTTGGGGAACGTCGAGAAGAGCGCGTGCTGCACCAGGAACACGCCCAGCGGCGTCCACGGGTGCCACGGCTCGGGCGCGCTGCCGGTGGCGGCGTACTCGGGCGCGTCGGCGGCGCCCTCGGCGAGACCGGCGTTGACGCCGTCCACGTACGCGTCGACCCACCGGCGGGTCGCCGGGTCGAGCCGTTCGTGGCAGCGCCGGGCGGTGTCGTCCAGCCGGGCCCGCCGGGCGAACCGGTCCCAGGCCAGCTCGCGGGCGCCGACGTGCGCGGCGAGCCGCCCCTCGGACCGCCACCGTTCGACGCCGAGCTGCCAGGCCCGGTCGCGCGCGGTGACCCGGCCCTGGAGGCGGGCCAGCTCGTCCACGTCGTCGGCCCACAACTGCGGTACGCCCCAGCGGTCCCGCTCGACACGCATCCCGACCCCCTTGCTTGAAAGTTAGGTGAGCCTAACCTAATCTGACCGTCGCGCGGCGGTCGCCGCGCCCCTGTCCGCACGACCATCGGGACGTCGCATGAGTTCGATCGGCAGCGCCGCACGCGCCCACCTGTTCCACGACGGCACCGTCGAGCGCTACCGCGACGTGCTCGCGCGCGGCGTCGACCGGGTCGCCCGCCGGGTCGGCGAGGTGGACCGCCCGGCCACCGGCGTCACCCCGGAGGCGCTCGCCCCGCTGGTCGGTGCGATCGACCTGGACCGGCCGCTGGGCGACACCGACGCCGCCCTCGACGAGCTGCACGACGTGTGGCTGCGCGACGCGGTGTGGTTCCACCACCGCCGCTACCTGGCCCACCTGAACTGCCCGGTGGTCATTCCGGCACTGCTCGGCGAGGCGGTGCTCAGCGCGGTCAACTCCTCCCTGGACACCTGGGACCAGAGCGCCGGCGCCACGCTCATGGAACGCCGGCTGATCGACTGGACGGCCGCGCGGATCGGCCTCGGCGCCACCGCCGACGGCGTGTTCACCAGCGGCGGCACCCAGTCCAACCTCCAGGCGATGCTGCTGGCCCGGGAGGAGGCGTACCGCCGGATGGTCGGCGCGACCCGGCCGGCCCGCCCGGAGGCGCTGGCCCGGCTGCGGATCGTCACCTCCGCCGCCGGCCACTTCAGCGTGCAGAAGGCCGCCAAGCTGCTCGGCCTGGCCGCCGACGCGGTGCTGACCGTGCCCACCGACGCGGACCGCCGGATGCGCACCGACGAACTGGCCCGCACCATCGACCGCTGCCGCCGAGACGGGCAGGTGGTGATGGCGGTCGTCGCCACCGCCGGCACCACCGACTTCGGCACCATCGACCCGCTGCCGGAGATCGCCGACATCTGCACCGCCGCCGGCGTCTGGCTGCACGTCGACGCCGCGTACGGCTGCGGGTTGCTGGTCTCCCCCACCCGCCGGCACCTGCTCGACGGCATCGAACGGGCCGCCTCGGTGACCGTCGACTACCACAAGTCGTTCTTCCAGCCGGTCAGCTCCAGCGCGCTGCTGGTGCGCGACGGCCGCACGCTGCGGCACGCCACCTGGCACGCCGACTACCTGAACCCGCTCCGCGCGGCCGAGCAGGGCATCCCGAACCAGGTCGACAAGAGCATCCAGACCACCCGCCGCTTCGACGCGTGCAAGCTCTGGCTGACCCTGCGGATCATGGGCCCGGACGCCGTCGGCGCGCTCTTCGACCAGGTCGTCGACCTGGCCGCCGACGTCTGGCGGCGCCTCGACGCCGACCGGCGCTTCGAGGTGGCGGTCCGCTCCCAGCTCAGCACCGTGGTCTTCCGACACGTGCCGCCCGGCGCCGACCCGCACCTGGTGGACGAGGCCAACCTGCACGCCCGCGAGGCGCTCGCCGCCTCCGGCGCGGCGCTGGTCGCCGGCACCAAGGTCGACGGCGCGCACTGGCTGAAGCTGACGCTGCTCAACCCGGAGACCACCGTGGACGACGTCACCGCCGTGCTCGACCTGATCGCCGGGCACGCCGCCCGGTACGCCCGCACCGCCGCCACGCCGGCCCCGGTCGGCTGAGGAGCGGCATGTCGGACTTCATCGCCATCGGCCTGGGCCCGTACAACCTCGGCCTGGCCTGTCTCACCGCGCCGATCGACGACCTCGACGGGCTGTTCCTGGAGGCCCGCGACGGCTTCGACTGGCATCCCGGGATGCTGCTCGAATCCACCCGGTTGCAGACGCCGTTCCTCGCCGACCTGGTCACGCTCGCGGACCCCACCTCGCCGTACTCGTTCCTCAGCTATCTGAAGGAGACCGGCCGGCTCTACCCGTTCTACATCCGGGAGAGCTTCTTCCCGCTGCGCACCGAGTACAACGCCTACTGCCGCTGGGCCGCCGGCAAGCTGCCGAACCTGCGGTTCCGGCACACCGTCACCCGGGTCGAACACGACGGCGAGCGGTACGTGGTGCACGCCGACACGCCCGACGGGCCGGTCACCCACCGGGCCCGGCGGCTGGTGCTGGGCACCGGCACCCCGCCGTACCTGCCGCCGGCCTGCCAGGGACTGGGCGGCGACCTGATCCACAACTCGCGCTACCGGGAGCACCGCGACGCGCTGCGGGCCAAGCGCAGCATCACGATCGTCGGCAGCGGCCAGAGCGCCGCCGAGATCTACCACGACCTGCTCGGCGACATCGACACGTACGGCTACCAGCTCACCTGGGTCACCCGCTCGCCGCGGTTCTTCCCGCTGGAATACACCAAGCTGACGCTGGAGATGACCTCACCGGACTACGTGGACTACTTCCACGCGCTGCCCGAGGCGACCCGCTACCGGTTGGAGGCCGCGCAGAAGCCGCTGTTCAAGGGCATCAACGCCGACCTGATCAACGACATCTACGACGCGCTCTATGCCCGGAGCCTGCACGGGCCGACGCCAACCCGGCTGCTGACCAACACCGAACTGGTCGACGCCGAACACGTCGACGGCCGCTACCGGCTCGGGCTGCGCCACACCGAGCAGGAGCGCGAGTTCACCCTGGACACCGAGGGCCTGATCCTGGCCACCGGCTACCGCCACCGGGTGCCGGAGTTCCTGACGCCGGTGCGCGACCGGCTGCGCTTCGACGCGCACGGCCGCCTGGACGTGGCCCGCAACTACAGCGTCGACCGCACCGGCCGGGGCGTGTTCCTGCAGAACGGCGGCACGCACACACACAGCATCACCTCGCCCGACCTGGGCATGGGCCCGTACCGCAACTCGTGGATCATCCGGGAGCTGACCGGCCGCGAGCACTACCCGATCGAGAAGTCGATCGCGTTCCAGCAGTTCGGGGCGCTCTCGTGAATGAGTTCATCCGGGACGACGAGCGGCTCGGCGAGTTCACGCTGCGACCGCTCGACCCGGACGCCGACGCGCCGCTGCTGCACCGCTGGGTCACCCACCCGAAGGCGGCGTTCTGGCTGATGGCCGACGTCGACGTGGCGGGCGTCGCCGAGGAGTACCGGCGGATCGCCGCCCACCCGCACCACGACGCGTACCTCGGCTCCTGGCTCGGCCGGCCGGCGTTCCTGGCCGAACGCTACGACCCGGCCCGGGTGGAGCTGGTCGACCTGTACGACCCGGCGCCCGGCGACGTCGGCATGCACTTCCTCTGCGCGCCCACCGACACCCCCGTGCACGGCTTCACCCGGGCGGTCATCACGACGGTGCTGGCCTGGCTCTTCGCCGACCCGGCGACCCGCCGGGTGGTGGTGGAGCCGGACGTGCGTAACACCGCCGTGCACGCGCTCAACGCCGCCGCCGGGTTCACCGTGCTCGGCGAGATCCGCAAGCCGGAGAAAGACGCGCTGCTCAGCGCCTGCACCCGCGAGCAGTTCCGGGCCGCCACCGGGCGCCCGACCGCCACCGAAGGAGAGGCCCAGCCGTGAACCCGGACGCATCCGTCGCCCACCTGCACCCCGAGGCATGGGCGACCGCCAACCGGCTGCTGGTGCGCAAGGCGCTCGCCGAGTTCGCCCACGAGCGCCTGCTCACGCCCGAGCCGACCGGCCCGGGCCGCTGGCTGGTGCGCGGCGACGACGCCACGGTGGAGTACCGGTTCGCCGCCGAGGTGCTCGCGCTCGACCACTGGCACGTGGACGCCGCAAGCATCACCCGGCACCGCGACGGCACCGAGCTGCCGCTCGACGCGGTCGACCTGTGCCTGGAGCTGCGCGACGCGCTCGGCCTCACCGACGCGGTCCTGCCGGTCTACCTGGAGGAGATCACCTCCACGCTCGCGGGCACCGCGTACAAGCTGGGCCGGCCGGCGGTCACCGCCGCCGAGCTGGCCGCCGCCGACTTCCAGGCCGTCGAGAGCGGCATGACCGAGGGCCACCCGTGTTTCGTGGCCAACAACGGCCGGCTCGGCTTCGGCGCGCACGACTACCACCGGTACGCCCCGGAGACCGCCGCCGGAGTCCGGCTGCTCTGGCTCGCCGCGCACCGCGACCACACCACGTTCACCTGCGCCGCCGACCTGGACTACGACACGCTGGTCCGCGCCGAGTTGGGCGCGGACACACTGGACCGGTTCACCACCACGCTCACCGGGCTCGGCCTCGACCCGGCCGACTACCTGCTCGTCCCGGTGCACCCGTGGCAGTGGTGGCACCGGCTCGCGGTCACGTTCGCCGGCGAGGTGGCCCGGCGGCGGCTGGTCTGCCTCGGCGAGGGGCCGGACACCTACCGGGCGCAGCAGTCCATCCGCACGTTCCTCAACGTCACCGACCCGGCGAAGCACTACGTCAAGACCGCGCTGTCGGTGCTGAACATGGGCTTCCTGCGCGGGCTGTCCGCGGCGTACATGGAGGCGACGCCGGCGATCAACGACTGGCTGGCCGGGCTGGTCGACGCCGACCCGGTGTTCGCCCGCGCCGGGCTGACCGTCCTGCGGGAGCGGGCCGCGATCGGCTACCGGCACCGGCAGTACGAGGCGGCGACCGACCGGCACTCCCCGTACCGCAAGATGCTTGCGGCGCTCTGGCGGGAGAGCCCGGTCCCCGGGCTCGCGCCCGGGCGGCGGTTGGCCACCATGGCCGCGCTGCTGCACCTGGACCGCGACGGCCGACCGCTGGCCGGCGCGCTGGTCGCGGAGTCCGGGCTGGCCCCGGCGCGCTGGCTGCGCCGTTACCTCGACGCCTACCTGGTGCCGCTGCTGCACAGCCTGTACGCCTACGACCTGGCGTTCATGCCGCACGGCGAGAACGTGATCCTGGTGCTGGACGGCGGCGTGGTGGAGCGCGTGGTGTTCAAGGACATCGCCGAGGAGATCGTGGTGATGGACCCGGACGCCGACCTGCCGGAGCCGGTCCGCCGGGTCCGGGCGGCCGTCGGTGAGGACGAGAAAATCCTGGCCATCTTCACCGACGTGTTCGACTGCTTCCTGCGGCACCTGAGCGCCGCCCTGCACACGACAGGCGTGCTCGACCAGGACGACTTCTGGCGCACGGTCGCCGAGTGCGTCACCGGCTACGCCGCGACCGTGCCGCACCTGGCCGAACGGATGCGCCGGCACGACCTGTTCGCGCCGGAGTTCGCGCTGTCCTGCCTCAACCGGCTGCAACTGCGGAACAACCGGCAGATGGTGGACCTGACCGACCCGTCCGCCGCGCTCCAGTTCGCCGGCACCCTGGCCAACCCGATCGCCCGCTTCGCACCGGCCTGACGATCAGTCCGGGTCCTCGACGTCGGGCCGGGCGTCGGACTCCGCGCGGGCGTCGGCCGCACCCTGGGTCAGCTCGGTCAGCGTGCCGAGCCGGCGCAACCACGGCGGCCGGTAGCCCTCGGGGACCTCGTCCGACGCCGGCACGGGCAGGTCGCTCATGACAGCTCCTCCAACTCGTTCGTGGGTACGGGGTCAGACGTGTTCCACCAGATCGGCCGCCTCCAGGTCGGCCAGGAAGGAACGCACGTCGGCGGCGGCCCGGTCCTGCCCCACCGGCGCGCGGCGGGCGAGCACGTCGCTCAACTGGTCGGCGGTGGCGCCCGCCACCAGGTACGGCCACAGCGCCGTGGCCCAGCGATCCAGCGCGAAGTAGACCGACTGACCGACGTCCAACAACACCGTCTCGTCACCGTTCGTTCGCCAGGCAACGCGATCGCCGCGCACCCGGTACACGATGGACATGTCGCTGTTCACCTCGGTGCCTCCAGATCGGGTCGTCCCGGCACGGCCGACAGCCCGGCCAGCCACACCTGCTGCACCAGCGCCGCCGTGCCCGCGCCGATCGGCCACGTCGACCACACCCGGCGCAGCGCCCGCACGTCGACCAGCGAGTCGTCGACCCCGCTGCCGTCCCAGTCGCGCACCAGCTCCCGGGTGGCCGACCGGAGGAACACCTCGTCGAGGGTCGCCGCCCGGCGGGGTGCGGTGATCACCGGCGGCAGCGCGGCGTCGGCGATCACCGCCAGCAGTTCGCCGCGCGACGGTGACCGCAGCCGCCCGTGCCGCGCGGCCAGGGCAGCGGCGAACCCGTCCCCGGCCAACGGCGACACGGCCAGCACGTCGTGGTCGGCGGCCACGGCGGCCAGGCCGAGCCGAGCCAGCGTCAGGTCCCGGCGGCTCAGGTGCCAGGCGATCCGCCGGGCCAGTCGGTGCGGCTCGGCGCGCTGCTCGGCGCGGACCGCGCGGTGCGCCCGCCGGGCCGCCTCCGGCCGCAACCAGGGGAACGGGTCCGGCGGCCGGCGTCGCCGGCCGAGGCGGTCCCGGAGCGACGCGGGCCGCCGGCGCCAGCCGGCGAGGATCTGGTCCCCGCCGATGCCGGTCAGCAGCGCGCCGCCCCGGGCCAGCTCCACGATCGGCAGGTGCAGGTGCTGGCTCGGCGGGTGGAGCAGGCCGTAGCGGGTCAGCAACCGGCGGGCGACCGGCCCGACCAGATCGAGGTCGTCGCCGGCCTGGAGGATCTGCCACTGCCCGGCCAGGTCCAGCTCAGCGATGATCTTCGCCTGCCAGGACGTCGCGTACGCCCGGGGCGCGTCGGTGAACCGCCAGGTCATCGGCACCGGATCGGGCAGTCCCTCCCGCCGCGCCACCCGGGCGGCGATCGCCAGCACCAGGGACGAGTCGAGCCCGCCGGAGAAGCTGACCAGGCAGGGCGGCCGGCGCAACGCCGGCAGCACCGCGCGCTCCAGGGCGACGAGCGGGGGCGGCGCCGGACCGGACCGCCCGGCCGGCCGGGGGCCGACCGGGTCCAGACCCAGCACGACGCCGTACGCCACGTCGCGGTCGGTGGGACGCGGAATGAGGTCGGTCACGGCTGGGCACTCCTCTGCGTCGGGCGAACCACAGCGCGCATTCGACGGCCGGGACGGCGGGCCCGGGACCGGCCGACCGGGGTCGGCATCGTCGCCTGACTCCGGTCGGCCGGCCGTATCCACCGAGCCAGGGACGGCGGCTCGGACAGGGCAGACGTTAGGGCCGGGGAGGAGCGCCGCCCCGGAACGCGGAAGAGTCGGGTAGCCGACAATTCGACCCGCGGCGACGCGCAACCAGAAAGACACTCTTCCGAAGAAGGTCGACCGCGACGACCCTCGGCCCGCGTGGCGGGCAACCGTGTTGTTACCGGTCGATGAACGGCACAGACCGCGCACCCCGGCACTGTCATTCGCGAAGCGACCAGCCCGTTGCGGAAAGCGGATCGGCTGTTCCGCTCGGCGTGTCGCGCTCGTCGCGACATCTCCGGACTACCGTTGCCGACCGGCACGTAGCCCGTTCAATCTGGCGGACGACCCGGATCGGCTCACCGAGAGGTGACACATGAGCGTGCAGTGGACGGACCGTGCCGTCACGCGACGACCCGCGACCCGTCACGTCATCGAGACGGACGACCCCGAACGCGCCCACCACCTCATCGCGCGCACGTACGGGGATCACCGGGCCCGTATCTCCGGACGCCGCGACCAGTTCCGTTACCGGCGCAGTTCCGTCGTCGCGGACGATCTGGAGATCCACGAGACCCGGTACACGCTGCGCCTGCGTACCGATACGCAGCCCTATTCCGGCTTCGCCGCCGTGACCGTGAGGCAGGGCCGCTACGGTTTCCTCAACCGGCAGGAGGAGCTGTATCTCGGCCCGAACGCGACCGGTCGCTTCCCCGACGCGGCCTCGACCCTCCTCGCCGAGGACGTGTCCGCCTCCGTGGTCCGGCTGCCGATGCCCCGGATCGCGGAGGTCGCCGCCACCCGTACCGGCCTGCCCACCGCGGAATTCCGGTTCACCGCGCTGGCGCCGCTCTCCCCCACGCTGACCGTGCTGTGGCAGTCGACGGCGGCGTTCCTGCGGCGCCATCTGGCCGACGACACCGTGGCGGACAGCACGCTGGTCCGCGCCGAACTGATGAACCTGGCTGCCGCCACCGCCGTGTCGGTGTTCCCCAACAGCACCATGACCCAGCCCTACCTGCCCGGGCCGCCGGGCCTGCGCCCCGCCTTGGTACGCCGGGCCGCCGACTACATCGAGGCGCACGCCGGGCAACCACTGACCGTCGCGCGCATCGCCGCGGCCTGCGAGGTCGGCCCACGCGCCTTGCAGGTGGCGTTCCAGCGGCACCACGGGCAGAGCCCGATGGCGTTCCTGCGCACGGTCCGGCTGCATCGGGCGCACCGGGACCTGGCGCAGTCCCACCCGGGGCAGACCGTCGCGGAGACGGCCCGCCGGTGGGGCTGGGCGCACGCCGGGCGGTTCGCCCGGGCATACCGCGACACGTACGGCTGTCACCCCGGCGACACGCTGCGCGGGGCGGGAGCGGTGGTGCCGCCGGAGCGGAATCCGTGACCGACTCCCCACCGGTCTGGCGAACCGAACTGTCCACCAGGGACCCCGACGTCGCCCGCGAGGCCATTGCCGGGGTGTGCGGCGAGCACCGGCCGCGTTTCCGCGGCAACCGGCGCGACTTCCGCTTCGCCATGCGTGTCGTGCGAGCCGGCCCGCTCGCGGTGCACCGGGCCGCCCACACCATGGATGCGTGGACGGAGTCCGGTCCGCACTCCAACTTCATGGCCGTGCACCTGGTCCGTGGCCGGTTCCGGTTCGTCGACCGGGAGCGGGAGTTGCTGGTGCCGGCCGGCGGCGTCGGCCGCTACCCGCTTCGCCGGTCGGTGCTGCACTGGGTGGACGTGGTCGGCACCGTCATCCAGGTGCCGCTGGAGCAGGTGGCCCGGACCGCGGACCGCCAGGTCGAGGCCCCACCGCACGGCTTCCGCTTCCTCGGCCTGGCGCCGGTCTCACCGGCGATGTCCGACGCCTGGGCGCACCTGTCCACATTCCTGCACCGGCTGTCCGTCCTGCCCGACGCCGGCCTCGACCAGCCGCTGATGCGGGCGTCCCTGACCGACCTCATCGCGTCCACCGCGCTCGCGGTCTTTCCCAACACCACGATGACCGCCTCGTACGTGCCGGAGCCCCGCCGGGTGGCGCCGTCGGTGGTCCGCCGCGCGCAGGCCTACCTGGAGGAGCACGCGGCCGAACCGATCACCGTGGCGCAGGTCGCCGCCGCCTGCGGCGTCGGGCCACGCGGGCTGCAGGCGGCCTTCCAACGGCACCTCGGCCACAGCCCGCTGGCCTACCTGCGCCAGGTCCGCCTCGCCCGCGCCCACCGCGACCTCGTCGCGGTCGACCCGGCCCGCGGCGCGACGGTCGCCGGAATCGCCCGCCGCTGGGGCTGGAGCAGCCCCGGCCGCTTCGCGGTCGCCTATCGGGAAGCCTACGGCGAGCATCCCAGCGAAACGCTACGAAAGTGACCGGGCAACGAGTCCGCCGGCGACGCGCCGCGGATCCATCCCTCGCCGCAGGCGCCGCCACCGGACGGAAGGGCCGCCGATGACCACCGGGGCAGACATCGTGCCGGTGGTCAGACACGAGCTGGTCACCCGCGAACCGGATGTCGCATGTCAGGCCATCCTCGCGTTGACCGGGCATCAGGCGATCCTCGGCAGCCCTCGCCACGACTTCCGTTTCGCGCTCCGGACCACGCAGGCCGGCCCGCTCGGTCTCGACCGGATGGCGCACCTGATGGAGGCCCGCTCGCAGACCGGGCCGTACGCCGACTTCATGGCCGTACACGTGGTGCGGGGTCGGCTCGGGCTCGCCTCCGGACAGGCAGATGTGCGGACGCCACCGGGCAGCGTCCGCACCTCCGCGCCCACCCCGTCGTGGGTGTCCTGGACCGACCTGAGCGGCATGGTCGTCCGGCTACCGATCGAGCGGGTGGCGCTGGTCGCGGCCGTTCGAGCGGAACCCGCTCCGCCGACCTTCCGATTCCTGGGGCCCACGCCGGTCTCGCCCGCGATGGTTCAGGCCTGGGTACGGCTGTCGTCGTTCCTGCACGGGCTGTCCGACGACGCACTGGGGCAGCCGCTGGTGCAGGCGTCCCTGGTCGACCTGGCGGCGACCACCGCGCTCGCGGTGTTCCCGAACACCACCATGACGGCCGGCTACCTGCCACAGCCGAGCCGCGTAGCACCGGCCGTGGTGCGCCGCGCCCGGGCGTACCTCGACGAGCACGCCGCCGAGCCGGTGACCGTGGCCCAGGTCGCCGCCGCCTGCGGCGTCGGGGCACGCGCGTTGCAGGCCGCGTTCCAGCGGCACGTCGGCCAGAGCCCGCTGACCTATCTGCGCCAGGTCCGGCTCGCCCGCGCCCACCGCGACCTGACCGCCGCCGACCCGGCCGAGGGTGCGACGGTGGCCGCCGTCGCCCGCCGTTGGGGCTGGGCGAACCCCGGCCGCTTCGCCGCCGCCTACCGCGAGGAGTACGGCCGGCAGCCCAGCGAGACCCTGTGGGACTGACCGCACAGCGGGTCCGTCGGTGACGTCCCCCTCGTCCGATCCTGTCGGAGCAGGTCCCCGACCGGACGGAGAGACAGTCCATGATGAGCGGAGCGAACGCCACGGCGACGCGGCGACATGAACTGAGCACCCGGGAGCCCGACGTCGCCCACCACGCCATCGCCGAGGCGTACGCCGAACACCGGCCGCGTTTCGCCGGTTCGCGACGTGATTTCCGCTTCCTGTTGCGCACCGTGCAGGCCGGGCCGCTCGGCCTGGACCGGATCGTGCACTCGATGGACGCTCAGGCGCGCACCGGGCCGTACCCCGATTTCATGACCGTGCACGTGCTGCGCGGCCGGTTCCGGTTCCGCGACGGTGACGAGGAGTTACTGGCGCCGGCCGGGACCGTCGCCCGCTACCCCACCCGCCCGTCGGTGCTGGGCTGGACCGACGTGGTCGGCACCATGATCCGGCTGCCGCACGCGCAGGTGGCGACGGTCGCCGCCGCCCGGACGGGGATCCCTGAACGCGACTTCCGGTTCCTGGGCCTGGCGCCGGTGTCGGCCGGCATGGCGCGGGGCTGGGCACGGCTGTCGGTGTTCCTGCACCGCACGGGCGACGACGGCCTCGACCAACCGCTGGTGCGGGCGTCCCTGATCGGTCTGGTGGCGACTACCGCGCTCGCGGTCTTCCCCAACACCACCATGACCGCCGCCTACGTGCCGCAGCCGAGGCAGGTCGCGTCGGCCGTGGTCCGCCGCGCCCAGGCCTACCTGCACGAGCGCGCCGCTGAGCCGATCACCGTGCCCCAGGTCGCCACCGCCTGCGGCGTAGGGCCACGCGGTCTGCAGGCCGCGTTCCAGCGACACGTCGGCCAGAGTCCACTCGCCTACCTGCGTCGGGTGCGGCTGGACCGGGCGCACCGGGACCTGCTGGCCGCCGAACCGGGCGGGGCCGACACGGTCGCCCGCATCGCCCTCCGCTGGGGCTGGGCGAGCCCCGGCCGCTTCGCCGCCGCCTACCGCGAGACGTACGGCCGGTCGCCCGGCGAGACGCTGCGGGAGTGACCGGTCAGCACTCGGCCCGGCCGGCGCGCCAGTAGCCCATGAACGCCACGGCCCTCCGGTCGAGCCCACGGTCGGTGACCAGGTGCCGGCGCAGTCCCCGGATCATCCCCGCCTCGCCGGCCAGCCAGGCGTAGAGCGCCGCGCCGTCGGGCCGCTCCGGCACCTCCCAGAGGATCTCCCGGTCGACGTCCACGTCGGCCGGCGGCGGGCCGGCCGGCGGCGCCCCAGCCGGCGGCTCCACCGGGGCGGGCAGCAGCCGGGCGGCGAGCGCCGTCACGGCCGGGGTGAGACGGGCGCCGTGCGGGGCGCCGGCCCGGGGCAGCCAGGTCACGGTGACCCCGGCCGGCACCCGGCACGGCAGCACGTCGCCCGCCTCCGGGACCTCCACCAGGGCGTGGCCGTGCGCGTCGGCCGGCAACCGGTCCAGGATCGCGCAGATCGCCGGCGCGGCGGTCTCGTCGCCGGCCAGCAGCAGCGTCGCACCGGCGGGCGGCCGGAACTCGACGCCGCCGTGCTCGCCGGGCCAGCCGGCGTCCGGGCCGACCAGCGCCAGCCGGTCACCGGGGCGGGCCCGCCGCGCCCAGCGGGTCGCCGGGCCGCCGTCGCCGTGCAACGCCAGGTCCACGTCCACCTCGCACGCCTCGGGGCGGGCCGCCCGGACCGTGTAGGTGCGGATCGGGTTGCGCCGGTCCGCCGGCAGCACCCGCCAGCGCTGGTACCAGTCCGGCCCGTCGGGCAACTCCACCGGCACCCCGTCGGCGACCGGCAACGCCACCTTGATCCGCTGGTCGTACCCGTTGTCGGCGAACCGGTCCAGGTCCGCGCCGGTGAACGTCACCCGTAGGAACGACGGGCCGAGCCGGCGCAACGCGCGCACCTCGACGGTGAAGACGCGCCACGGCGCGAGGGCCACGGTACTGGTCATGTGACGTCTCCTTTCGATGTCATCGGTGGGCGGCGCGGGAGCGCCACAGCAGCCAGACGAAGTAGGGAGTGCCGATCAGCGCGGTGACCAGGCCGGCCGGGACCTGCGCGGGCGCGATGACGGTGCGCCCGAGCGTGTCGGCGAGGCTGACCAGGGTGGCGCCGAGCAGCACCGCGACCGGCAGCACGCGGGTGTGCCGGCCGCCGACCAGCGCCCGCGCCGCGTGCGGCGCGACCAGGCCGACGAAGCCGATCACGCCGACCGCCGACACGGCGGTGGCGGTGAGCAGCGCCGCCAGGCCGAGCGCGACCAACCGGGCGCGCTCCAACCGCACCCCGAGCACCCGGGGCGTGTCGTCGTCCAACGCCAGCAGGTCCAACTCCCGGCGGACCGCGGCGACCGCCGGAACGGCGACCAGCAGCGCCAGCGCCACCGGCAGCACCTGTTCGGCGGTACGCCCGTAGGTGGAGCCGGACAGCCAGGTCAGGGCCTTGCCGGTGTTCCACGGGTCGGACGAGACGACGATGAACGTGATCACCGCCGCGCCGCCCTGCCAGACCGCGAAGCCGATCAGCACGAGCCGGTCGGAGTTGAGCCCGCGACGTCGGGCCAGGCCGTAGACCAGCGTGAACGCGACGACCGCGCCGAGCCCGGCGGCGCCGGAGAGCGCGAGCACACCGGCCGTCGGGGCGAACGTCAGCAGCGAGACCGCGCCGATCCCGGCGCCGCCGGTGATGCCGAGGATGCCCGGCTCGGCGAGGGGGTTGCGGCACACCGCCTGCACGGTGGTGCCGGCCAGCGCGAGCGCCGCGCCGGCCAGCGCCGCCGCCGCGACGCGCGGCCAGCGGGTGTCCAGCACGAAGGTGTACGCCGGCCCGGTGTTCCCCCGCACCCAGTTGACCACGTCGCCGAGCAGCACCATGGTGTCCCCGGCCAGCATGCCGAGCACCACCGCTGCCACGCACGCCACCGCGCAGGCGGCGACCACGGCGGTGTGGAACGCGCCGGAGCGTACGGCCGCGTGGCCGCCCGGCGGCTGCCGGGTGGGACCGGCGTCGCGGTGCCGGCGGGCCAGCCAGACCAGCAGCACCGCGCCGAAGAGCGTGGTGACCACGCCGGTCGGCACGTCCACGCCGGCCTGACCGCCGAGCACGGCCCGCAGCAGCACGTCGGAGCCGAGCACGATCACCACACCGACCATGCCGGACAGCGGCAGCAGCACCCGGTGCCGGTGGACCTCGGGCACCCAGCGGCCGAGCAGCCGGACGATGACCGGCGCGGCGAGGCCGACGAAGCCGATCGGCCCGGCCAGGGTGACCGCGGCGGCGGAGAGCAGCACCGCGAGCAGCACCACGGACAGCCGGGTCCGGCGCACGTCGAGCCCCAGCACGGTGGCGGTGTCGTCGCCGAGGGCGAGCAGGTCCAGCCGGCGCCCGAGCGCGACGAGCACCAGCGCGGCGACCGCGACCACCGGGGCGAGTTGGGTGAACGCCACCAGGTCGCCCTGCACGAGCGAGCCGTTGCCCCAGGCGAACAGCCCGATGGTGGCCTGTTCGAAGAGCAGCAGGAGCAGCATGGTGAGCGAGGCGAGCGCCATCGCGGTGGCCGAGCCGGCCAGGATCAGCCGGGTGGTCGCGGCCTGGCCGCCGGTCGACAGCAGCATCACCAGGCCGGCCGCGACGAGCCCGCCGCAGAACGCGAGCCCGCCCGCGGGCAACGCGGGCAGCGCGATGCCGAACGCGGCGGTGGACACGATCGCCAGGTGCGCGCCGGCGTTGACGGCGAGCGTGTCCGGCGAGGCGAGCGGGTTGCGGGTGGTCGACTGCAGGGCGGCGCCGGCGAAGCCGAGCGCGACACCGACGGCCAGCCCGGTGAGCAGGCGCGGCAGCCGGGAGGCCACCAGCACCCGGGCGGTCTCGTCGTCGGCGCCGGTGAGCAGCCGGAGCAGGTCCGCCGCCCCGACCGTCGAGGTGCCCTGGGTGAGGTGCACCGCGGTGATCGCCGTGAGCAGCACGGCGGCGAGCAGGAACGCGCCGGCGACCCGGCGACGGGTGGGGGGTGGCCCGACCGGGGCCGGCCGGGTGGCCGGCTCCGGTCGAACGGTGGTGATCATCGGAGGTCAGGCGGTGTAGACGGCGACGAGCTGGTCGACGTACTGCTTCGCGGAGAGGGTGCCGCCGAACGTCCAGATGCCGTTTGGCATCTTGTGCAGCTTGTTCTGCTGCACGAACGGCAGCGACCGCCAGATCGCGTTGCCGGCGAGACCGTCGGCGAAGACGTCCTGCCCGTCCGAGGCGTTGTAGAAGAAGTGCAGGTCCTGACCCTTGAGGACGGTCATCCCCTCGACGTCGGTCTGGCCCAGGCCCCACATCGCGTCGGTCTTGCCGGTCCAGGCGTTCTTCAGGCCGAGCGAGATGCCGAGCTGGGAGACGAGCGCGCCCTGGCCGAACATCCGGATCGAGACGGTGCTGCCCTCCTTCCAGCCGTCGGCGAAGGCGAACTGCCGGCCCGCGGCGCCCGCGTCGGCGATCTTCTTGCGGCCGTCGGCGAGCGCGGCGTCGAAGTCGGCGAGCAGCTTCTCCGCCTGCGCGGTGCGCCCGGTCGCGGTGGCGATCATGGTGAGGTCGGACCGCATCCGGCCGAGGTTGTCGCTCGCGTCGCTGCCCTTGGTGACCAGCACCGGCACGTACTTCTCCAACTGGGCGACGATGGCCGCGCCGCGCTCGGCCTCCATCACCACCAGGTCCGGCTGGAGCGCCACGACGGCGTCGACGCTCGGCTCGCCCCGGGTGCCCACGTCCTTGACGCCCGGGTCGAGCGGCGCGGCGGTGACCCAGGTGGCGTACCCCTTGGGGTCGGCCACGCCGACCGGCATCACGCCGAGGCCGACGAGCATCTCGACCTCGCCCCACTCCAGGCCGACGACCTTGGCGGCCGGGTTCTTCAGGGTGATCGCCTTGCCGCGGCTGTCGGTGACGGTGACCGGGCCGGTGACGGCGGCGCCGGAGGTGGACGGGGCGGCGGCGGGCGCCTCGGTGGTGCCGCAGCCGGCGACCAGCAGCGCGGTCGCGGCGGCGACCAGCAGGGTGATTCGGGTACGCAACATCGGTTTCTCTTCTGTAGTCAGGACTTGTGGTGTTTGCCCACGGGGCGGGTGGAGAGCAGGCCGGTGACCGGGTCGACGGTCACCTCGACCCGGATGCCGTACGCCTCGGTGAGCGCCGCCTCGGTGAGCACCTCGCGCGGCGTGCCGGTGCCGCGCACCCGCCCGCCGTGCAGGAGCACGACCTCGTCGGCGACGGCGGCGGCCTGGTTGAGGTCGTGCAGCACCACGCCGACGGCGACGCCGGCGGTGTCGGCGAGTTCCCGGACCAGGTCGAGGATCTCCACCTGGTAGCGCAGGTCGAGGAACGTGGTGGGCTCGTCCAGCAGCAGCACCGCGGTGTCCTGGGCCAGGCAGGTGGCCAGCCAGACCCGTTGCAGCTCGCCGCCGGACAGCTCGTCGACCGGCCGGGCCGCCATGGCGTCGACGCCGGTCACCGCCATGGCCCGGTCGATCGCCGCCGGCCCGTCCGGGTCGCCGGCCCGCCACCGCTGCCGGTACGGGTGCCGGCCGTAGCCGACCACGTCTCGGACGGTGACCCCGCTCGGGGTGGGGCGGCTCTGCGCCAGCAGGGTGACCCGGCGGGCGAAGTCGCGGGCGGACAGCGTCCGGGCCGGGGTGCCGTCGGCGAGCACGATCTCGCCGTGCTCCAGCGGGTGCAGGCGGGCCAGCCCGCGCAGCAGCGTCGACTTGCCGCTGCCGTTCGGGCCGACCAGGGCGGTCACCGCCGCCGGTCGCAGCGCGATGTCGGCGTCGTGCACCACCGTGGTCCCGTGGTAGCCCAGCCGCAGCACACTGCCCCGCAGGCCGTCGGCCCGCACCGTTCCGCTCGTCACAAAGGTTAGGCTAACCTAACCCCCAATCACCCTGTCAACCCGCCGCTGCTTTTCAACGTCACCTCTCGCGCGCCCGCCGACCACCGGCGCCGATCTTGCGGTTGCGGCCCTCGACTCGTACGTCTTGGTCGAGTTTGTCGGGGCAGCAACTGCAAGATCGGCGGGGTGGGCGGGGGTTACAGGGAGACCACGCGGCCGGCCAGGGTGACGGTCAGGCGGCCGTCGGCGGCGAAGGACCAGCCCAGGGCACCCGCGTAGGTGGCGCAGCGGGAGCCGTTGGCGCCGGACCAGAACTGGTTCGAGGCGTCGACGTTGCCGACCGTCTTGTCGTTCGAGCCGCTGCCGCTGCGGCAGGACGTGTTGCCGCGGAAGACCGAGGTGCCGGCGTCGAACGAGAAGTTGCGCTCGGTGTTGTCGATGCTCAGGTTGTTGGAGATCGTCATCGTGCCGGGGTTCCGGTTGTAGGTGAAGCCGTGCTTGCCGTTGCGGTAGGCGATGGTGCGCCGGACGGTGTGGTTGACCGCGATGTCCTCGCCGCCGAGCTTGAAGCCGTTGCGGTCGCCGTTGGTGTTCTGGGTGCCGTTGCTCAGCGTGCCGTTGTTGTACGACAGGGAGTCCTCGATGGTCACCGCGCCGATCGCGCCGGTGTCGGTCTTCGTGTAGAGGTCCCAGCCGTCGTCGATGTTGTGGTGCGACACGGCGTACCGGAAGACGTTGCCGCCGCCGACGGTGAGCTTGGCGGCGAACCCGTCGGCGTCCTCGCCGTCGGAGTCGGCGTTGTCGTGCGACTCGACGCTGACCATGAGGTTGTTGGCGGGCCACTGGTCCCGCGGGGTGCTGGACGAGATCCGGGACAGTTGCAGGCCGGAGTCGCGGTTGAACCGGGTCACCGTCCGCTCGATGACGTTGTTGCTGCCGCCGACGAAGATGCCGTTGTCCCCGGCGCGCTCGACCACGATCCCCCGCACGTGCCACCAGGACGCGTTCAGCGCGAGCCCGCGGTTGGCCGGGTCCTCGCCCATCGCGGAGAAGTTGAGGATCGGCGTCTCGCCCGGGTACGCGTACAGGTTCTTGCGGGCGCTCGAGGTGCCGTCGTTGCCGGCGGCGACGGTGACCGTCTGGGCCAGGTTGTAGGTGCCGCCACGCAGGTAGACGGTTCCGCCCGCGCCGACCCGGGTGATCGCCGCGGCGACCGTGGTGGGGTTCGCCTGGGTGCCGGCCGCGCCCGCGGTTCCGTTCGGCGCGGCGTACACCGCTCCGCCGGTCGGCGGCGGGGTCGTCGGCGGCGCGGCGGTGGGGGCCGGCGTGGTGGGGGCCGGGGTCGTCGGGCCCGGCGGTGGGGTGCTGGTCGCCCCCGGGTCGGTGGGGATCGCGCCGCCGGTGCAGGCGACGCCGTTGACCGCGAACGACGTCGGCTTCGGGTTGCTGGCGCCGTTCCAGCCGCCGTTGAAGCCGAACGAGGTGGTGGCGTTGGTGCCGAGACTGCCGTTGTAGCTGACGTTGGCGGCCCGGACCGACGCGCCGGACTGGGTGATGTCGGCGCCCCAGGCCTGGCTGACGGTCTGCCCGGCGGCGAAGGACCAGGTGACGGCCCAGCCGTTGAGCGGGTCACCGAGGTTGGTGAGGTTGACGTTGGCGGTGAAGCCGCCGGACCACTGCGCGGTGACCGCGTAGTCGATCCGGCAGCCGGCGGCCGCCTGGGCGGCGGTCGCGCCGATGGCGAGGCCGGAGGCGACGAGCGTCCCCGCCGCGGCGGCGGACGTCCACAACGCCGTACGGCGCCGTCGGTTGATCATGGGGGTTCTCCTGCGGGTGGTGTGGTTCGGCGCCACGCCGGCACCGGCACCGATGCCCGGTCGGTGCCGTCGGCGGGCCTTCCTGCCCCGGACGTCCGTGCTCGACGGACCCGTCGCGTCTCCCGCGAAGAAAGCGCTTTCACTCGCAGGCTACTGACGTACCTCGATCCGGTCAATCGGATCACCGGAGGCTGAACGATCCGACGCCCGCACCCGTATCCATGCCTGACAGGGAGATCGTCCGGAGCCGCGATGCCGGCGCGGGCACGAGAGGCGATCCCCGCGTCTCACTTCGCACCGCGGAGCGGCGGCGCGGCACCGATGCCGCACCGGCCCTCCAGGTCGACCAAAGGAGAGGTGCATGGCCAGGGGTACGCGCAACAACGCGGTCCTGAAACTCGGCGGGGTGGGCGCCCTCGCGGCGCTGCTGCTCGCCGGCGGGCTGCAACTGGCGTCCGCCGACACCAACGGCGGCGGGGCCGCCTCGGCCGCGCAGACCGTGAACTGCCCGACCGTACGCGACAAGCTGCCCGCGGTGCCGGCGGCCGCGAACGCCGAGGTGGAGCGGGAACTGGCCAACCTGGACCGGGAGATCGCCCGGCAGAACGAGCGGCTGGCCCGGCAGGCCGTGAAGCCCGAGGGCGGGGCGAACTTCGTCAACAACGCCATCCTCGGACCACTGAAGGCCAAGCGCACCGCCGCGCTGGACCGGATCGAGATCGCCTTCAACCGGATCGGCGCGCAACGGCCGAACCTGGACGCGCTGGCCGGCTGCGGGCTCAACGCGGCCGGCGTACCGAGCGCCGTCAACGGCGGCGCCGCCCAGGGCGGGGCCACCGGCGGCGCGCAGAACGGCGGCGCACAAAACGGCGGGGCGCAGAACGGCGGGGCGGCGGTCGGGCAGGCCCGGACCGTGAACTGCCCCGGCGTGCAACTCCCCGCCGTCCCGGCGGCGGCCGCCGGTCAGGTGCAGGCCGAACTGGCCAACCTGGACAAGCAGATCGCCGAGGCGAACGCCCGCCTGGCCCGGCTCGCGGTCCGGCCCGAGGGCGGACCGGCCTTCATCGACAACGCGATCCTCGGGCCGCTGAAGAGCAAGCGAGGCGCCGCGCTGGACCGGATCGAGATCGCCTTCAACCGGGTCGGCGCGCAGCGGCCGAACCTGGACGCGCTGGCCGCCTGCGGGCTGAACTGAGCGTAAGGCGGGGCCCCTGCTTAACGCCTGGGCGATAGGAAGGGGCCCCGCCTAACAACGCCGGGTCACGGCCGGCGCTCACAGGGGACCGAGCACCGCGGTCGGATCCGCGTCCAGCGCCAGCGTCTCCAGCACGACGAGCAGTTGGCGCTCCTCGTACCGGAAGTGCGACTCCATGATCGCGGCCACGCCCTCCAGGTGCCGGGTCAGCTCCGCCGGCGGGGCGTCCCGGGCCACCGCGGCGGCCAGCCCGGACAGCAGGTGCCCGATCATCGAGTGGTCCTGCCGCAGGCGGCGCAGGGTGTCCCGCAGCTCCGGATGCCGCTCGGCGATGACCGGGAAGAGCTCCCGGTCCTCCCCCTCGTGGTGCGCGGTCAACGCGGCACAGAACCCGTGACAGAACAACAACAGGTCGCGGGTGGCCGACCCGGCCGGCCCACCCTCGGCCAGCGCCTCCCTGGTCACCCGTAGCGCCTCGCGCAGTCGCTCGTGCACACCGCGCAACTCTCGACTCCAGGCCACCAGCCTGGTCTGCTCGCCGTCACGCATCGGGTGACGGCGAAGGGACGACGATGGTCATCGTCGCGCTCCCTCCGGTCCGGCGCCTCCATGCCTGACACGGTCTGCCACCGGCACGCGACGCTGCCCCGACCCTACCGTGCCGCGCCGGCGGCCCTCGAGCGGAGGGCGCCGGGCCGTCGAGGTGGTGCCGACGGGTGGAGGTGCCGCTCAGGCCACCTCGTGCAGGCGGCCGTCGCGCATCTCCACTGTGCGGTCGGCGGCGGCGAGGTGGTCGCGGTCGTGGGTGACCAGCACCGTGGCGGTGCCCCGCTCGCGGGTGAGCCGGCCGATCAGGTCGATGACGGCGGCGCCCCGCTCGTGGTCGAGCGCGCTGGTCGGCTCGTCGACCAGCAGGACGCCCGGGTCGTTCATCAGCGCGCGGGCGATGGTGACCCGTTGGCGCTGGCCGCCGGAGAGCTGGTGCGGCCGCCGGCCGGCCTGGGCGGCGAGTCCGACCGCGTCGAGCAGCTCCCGCGCCCGGTCCCGGGCCCCGGCCGGCGACCGGCCGTCCAGGGTGGCCATCACCTGGAGCTGCTCGACGGCGGTCAGCGACGGCAGCAGGTGGGGTTGCTGGAAGACGATGCCGATCGCGCGCCGGCGCAGGGCGGCCAGCGCGCCGCGGCCCTTGCCGGCGGTGGCGACGCCGTCGACGTCGACCGTGCCGGCGTCCGGGGTGACGAGCGTGGCGGCGACCGCGAGCAGGCTGGACTTGCCCGAGCCGGACGGCCCGACGACGGCGGTCAGGTGGCCCCTGGCGACCGAGAGCGACACGCGGTCGAGCGCGGTCAGCCGGGTGTCGCCGTCCGGGTAGGTGAGCGTGACGTCGGTCAGGTCGAGGCTCATCGGGCGCTCCCCAGGGCGGTCAGCGGGTCGACGGCGGTGATGCGGCGCACGGACAGGGCGGCGCCGAGCATGCCGAGCAGGATCGTCACCGCGGCCGGTACGGCGACGGTGGCGGGCGTCAGCACGAACGGCACGTCGGAGCCGGACACGAGCGCGCCGAGTCCGGCGGCCAGGCCGGTGCCGAGCGCGGTCCCGCCCACCAGCAGGACGCCGGCCTGCCCGAGCGCGTCGGTGAGCAGGGTGGCGGTGGAGGCGCCGAGGGCCTTCAGGACCGCCACGTCGCCGCTGCGCTGGATCGTCCACACCGTGAAGAAGGCGCCGACGACGAGCGCGGAGATGACGAACAGGAAGCCGCGCATGAGCTGGAGCGAGCCGTTCTCCGAGCGGTAGGAGCCGATCGCGTCCAGCGAGTCGCCGGTGCGGACGGTCCTGGTGCCGGCGGCCCGGTCGGCGGCGGCCACGTCCACCCCGGCGCGGGTGCGCAGCGCGATCACGGTGGCGGTGTCCGCGCCGGCGTCGGCGGTCCGCCGCCACGAGTCGAGGCTGGTCCACACCACCGGGGTGTGGCTGAACGAGGCGTCGCCGCGCACCGCCGCCACGGTCAACTCCCGGCCGGCCACGGTGAGGCGGTCGCCGGCGCGCAGGCCCAGGTCGCCGGCGGCCGGGGTGGACAGCACCACCGTGCCGTCGTCGAGGTCGCCGGGGGCGAGGCGGGAGCCGGCCCGGACGCCGAACACGGTGACGGCGGCGCTGCGGCCGGCGGCGGTGACCCGGGTGGTGCCGATGCCGAGCGGCTCGGCGGCGGTGACGCCCGGTGTGTCGGCCCACCGCTGCCACTGCCGTCCGGTGACGGTCGAGTCGGCGTACGACGGCTGCGGGCCGCCGAAGGCGATCCGGTCGGCGGGCAGGCCGGTGATCGCGGAGGTGTTCTGCCGGCCGAGCCCGGCGGCCAGGCCGGACAGCAGGCCGACCAGCAGGGTGATCAGCACGATGACGGTTCCCATCAGGGCGAAGCGCCCCTTGGCGAACCTGAGGTCTCTCCAGGCGACGAACACGGGTGGGCTGGTCCTTTCCGACGGCGGGACGGTCGCTCCCACGGTCGTCGCCGACCCGGGGGTGGGGCATCCAGCGGCGGACGGCTCTTTCCGGGCGGAACGGCGGCACCCCGGTTACACCTTTCGACAGAGGCCGGCCGACCTGCGGCTCCTCTAGGCTGGACGGGCCGTGACCACCACCGTTCCCGCCCTGACGCCCACCGCCCGCGTGCTCGCCCGGTGCCTGCACCTGCTCGTGGGCGTGCTCTTCGCCCTCGCCGGCCTGCGGGCCGTCGTCACCGGGCGACCGCACGCGACGGCGGTCGCCGTGGTCGCGGCGGCGGGCCTGCTGACGTACGCGGCCGGAGCGTTCCTGCCAGCCGTCCGCCGCTCCCGGCGGGCCGCCGGGTGGTGGCTGGCGGCGGTCGGGGTGGGGTGGCTGGCGCTGATCGCGCTGAGTGTGGACGGGCTGTGGCTCGCCTTCCCGCTCTATCTCCTCCAGTTGCACCTGCTGCCCCGGCGCGCCGGGGCGGTCGCGGTCGCGGTCACCGCCGCGGTGGCGGTGGTCGCCTTCGCCGGGCACCGGGGCGGGCCGAGCGCGGCGGGCACCATCGGGCCGGTGCTCGGCGCGGCGGTCGCGGTGGCCGTGGTCCGCGGCTACCAGGCGCTCCACCGGGAGAGCGAGCGCCGCCGACGGCTGATCGAGGAGCTGACCGCGACCCGCGCCGACCTGGCCCGGGCGCAGCACGAGGCCGGGGTGGCGGCGGAGCGCGAGCGGCTGGCCGCCGAGATCCACGACACGCTGGCGCAGGGCCTGACCAGCATCCAGTTGCTGCTGCGCGCCGCCGGCCGGGTGCTGCCGGACCGGCCGGACACCGCCGCCCGCCACGTCGAGCAGGCCCGGCAGGCCGCCGCGGACAACCTCGCCGAGGCGCGGCGCTTCGTCGCCGCGCTCAGCCCGCCGGCGCTCGACGACACCACGCTGGCCGGGGCGCTGGAGCGGCTGTGCGCCACCACCGGCGCCCGGCACCGGCTCGCCGCCCGGTTCGCGGTCACCGGGGTCCCGGTCCCGCTGCCGACCGCGTACGAGGTCGCGCTGCTGCGGGTCGCCCAGGCGGCCCTGGCGAACACCGTGCGCCACGCCGGGGCCAGCACGGTCGAGGTGACGCTCGGCTACCGCGCCGACGGGGTCACGCTGGACGTCGCCGACGACGGCGGCGGTTTCGACCCCGAGCGGCTGCCCGACCCCGGGCCGGAGGGCGGCGGCTTCGGCCTGGCGGCCATGCGGGCGCGTACCCGGGCGCTGGGCGGCGGACTGACCGTGACCGCCGCGCCCGGCCGCGGCGCGACCGTGTCGGCCCGGCTCCCCCGCACCCCGCCGGGCGGGCGTCCATGACCGGCGCGCCGATCCGGCTGCTGCTCGCCGACGACCACCCGGTCGTCCGGGCCGGGCTGCGGGCCGTGCTGGAGACCGAGCCGGGCCTGGTCGTGGTGGCCGAGGCGGCCACCGCCGAGGCGGCGGTGGCCCGCGCCGCCGCCGGGGACGTCGACGTGGTGCTGATGGACCTGCGGTTCGGCGCCGGCCTGACCGGGGTCGAGGCGACCGCCGCGATCACCGCCCGGCCGGGCGCGCCCCGGGTGCTGATCGTCACCACCTACGACAGCGACGCGGACACGCTGCCGGCGATCGAGGCCGGCGCGAGCGGCTACCTGCTCAAGGACGCCTCGCCGGACGAGTTGGCCGCGGCCGTGCGGACCGCCGCCGCCGGCCGGACCGCGCTCGCGCCGGCGGTCGCCGACCGGCTGGTGAACCGGCTGCGCACCCCGGACACCGCGCTGACCCGGCGGGAGACCGAGGTTCTCCGGCTGGTCGCCGACGGGTTGTCCAACCAGGCCGTCGGCCGCCGCCTGCACCTGACCGAGGGCACGGTCAAGTCGCACCTGTCGCGCATCTACACCAAGCTGCGGGTGGACTCCCGCACCGCGGCGGTCGCCGCCGCCGTCGACCTCGGCATCATCCGCCGTTGACCGGTCGCCGCACCCGGCGACCGGTCGGCGCGCCGGTCAGGCGTCCCGGCGGCGCAGCCGCAGCAGCGCCATGCCGAGCAGGGCGAGCGCCCAGGCCCCGAGGACGGCCGCGCCGGCGCCCGGGGAGAGCAGGTCGGGATTGTCGCCGATGCTCATTACGGCCTGACCGGCGTTCGACGGCAGGTACGGCGAGATCGGGTCCGACCAGCTCTCCGGCAGCAGCGACACCACCCCCGGCACGACCAGCAGCAGCGCGACCACGCTGGTCAGCGCGCCGGCGGTGGTGCGCAGCAGCGAGCCGAGCGCCGCGCCGAGCACGCCGACCGCCGCGAGGTAGGCGCCCGCGCCGAGCACCGCGCGCAGCACGCCGGGGTCACCGAGGGAGATGCCCTTCCCGCCCAGGATCGCCTGACCGCCGAGGAAGGTCAGCAGCGCGGTGGGCACCAGCACGGCCAGGGACACCCCGGCCAGCACGGTGACCTTCGCGGCGAGCACCGGCCAGCGGGTGGGCACGGCCGCCAGCGAGGTACGGATCATGCCGGTGGCGTACTCGCCGGCGGTGAGCAGCACGCCGAGCGTGCCGATGAGCAGTTGGGCGAGGTTGACGCCGCCCAGGCTGGCGCCGAGCGGGTCGAGCGACGAGGGCCCGCCGGGCGGCGCCGGGGTGCCCGGCTCGATCGTGGCGTCGGCCAGGAACGCCGAGAAGCCGAGCCCGAGGGCGGCGAACACCAGCACGGTGGCCGCCAGCATGATCGGCGACGAGCGCAGCGACCGGAACTTGATCCATTCGGCGCGGACCACCCGGGGGCCGGTGACCCGGGCGTCGGTGGGGATGGTGGCGGGTGGTGCCAAGGTGGTCATCGGATCGCTCCTTCGGTGGCGCCGGCGTACTCGACGGCGTCGCGGGTCAGGGTCATGAACGCCTCCTCGAGGGACGCCTCGGCGGCGGTCAGCTCGTGCAGGGTGAGGCCGGCGGCGGCGGCCCGGTCACCGATCGTCTCCGGGCGCAGCCCGACGACCTCCAGCACGCCCGCCTCGCCGCCGCTGATGGTCACGTCCGGCCCGGCCAGGAGGTCACGCAGCGCGGTGGCCTGCGGTGAGCGCACCCGTACCGTGTTCCGGGAGGCCCGGCGGGTGAACTCGGCGAGCGGCACGTCGGCGATCAACCGGCCCCGGCCGACCACGATCAGGTGCTCGGCGGTCTGCGCCATCTCGCTCATCAGGTGCGACGAGACGAAGACCGTCCGGCCCTCGGCGGCGAGGCCCTTGAGCAGGCCGCGGATCCACCGGATGCCGTCCGGGTCGAGGCCGTTGACCGGCTCGTCGAGCATCACCACCGCCGGGTCGCCGAGCAGCGCGGCGGCGATGCCCAGGCGCTGACCCATGCCGAGGGAGAACCCGCCGGCCCGGCGACCGGCCACCTCGCGCAGGCCGACCAGGTCGATCACCTCGTCGACGCGGCGGCGGCCGATGCCGTGGGTGGCGCCCACGGCGAGCAGGTGGTTGCGGGCCGACCGGCCGGTGTGCACGGCCTTGGCCTCCAGCAGCGCGCCGACCTGGCGCAGCGGGTCCCGGTGCGCGGCGTAGCGGCGGCCGTTGACCCGGACGCTGCCGGACGTCGGCGCGTCCAGGCCGAGGATCATCCGCATGGTGGTGGACTTGCCGGCGCCGTTGGGACCGAGGAAACCGGTCACCACGCCGGGCCGGACGGTGAAGGTCAGGGCGTCGACGGCGAGCTTGTCACCGTAGCGCTTGCTCAGGTCGTGGGCTTCGATCATGTGCTCAACCCTGGCCCGCGTACCCCGGCCGGCGCGTCGGCCGGGCGCGGACACCTGCGCATACCGCGAACGCGGTACGCCGGCGCTCCGGCTACCGCGGCGGCGGGTCGGCCCGGACCAGCCCGCTCTGGTAGGCGATCACCACCAGTTGCGCCCGGTCCCGGGCATCGAGCTTGGCCATCGCGCGGTTGACGTGGGTCTTGGCGGTCAGCGGGGACACCACCAGCCGCTGGGCGATCTGTTCGTTGCTCAGCCCGGCGGCGACCAGCGCGACCACCTCGCGTTCCCGCTCGGTGAGCACCCGCAGCCGTTCCGGGGTGGCCCCGGGCCGCGGCTCGGGCTGGGCCAGGAACCGGGTGATCAGCCCACGGGTGGCCTTCGGCGACAGCAGCGCCTCGCCGCCCGCGACAGTACGGATCGCGTCCAGCAGCTCCACCGGCTCCACGCCCTTGCCGAGGAAGCCGCTGGCTCCGGCGCGCAGCGCCTCGAAGACGTACTCGTCGACCTCGAACGTGGTCAGGATCAGCACCTTGACCCCGGCCAGGTCCTCGTCGGCGGTGATCTCCCGGGTCGCGGCCAGTCCGTCCAGGTCGGGCATCCGGATGTCCATCAGCACCACGTCGGCGCGGGTGGCGCGGGCCCGCTCGACCGCCTCCCGCCCGGTCGCGGCCTCCCCCACCACGAGCAGGTCCGGCGCCGAGTCGATCAGCGCGCGGAAGCCGGCCCGGATGAGGGTCTGGTCGTCGGCGAGCAGCACCCGGACGCTCATGCCGTGCCAGCCGGGCATGCCCTCACGGCCCTCGCTCCGCTCGGTGCGTTCGCTCATGCCGTGCCGACCGGGCACGCTCTCACGGCCCTCGCTCCGCTCGGTGCGTTCGCTCATGCCGTGCCGACCGGGCATGCCCTCACGGCCCTCGCTCCGCTCGGTGCGTTCGCTCATGCCGCCTCCTGCGGGATCGGGGCGGGCAGCTCCGCGCGGACCAGGAAGCCGCCCTCGGGCAGTCGGCCGGCGTGGAAGGCGCCGCCGACCGCCTCGGCGCGCTCGCGCATGCCGAGCAGGCCGAGGCCGGCGCCGGGCTCGCCGGGCCCGGTCGGGCCCGGGCCGGCGTCGCGGACCTCCACCACCACGCCGGTGGCGGAGTAGGTCACGCCCACCGTGACGGCCGCGCCGGGCGCGTGGCGGTGCGCGTTGGTCAGCGACTCCTGGATGATCCGGTACGCCGCCACGTCGACCGCGCTCGGCAGCGGCCGAGGTCGCCCGGTCAGGGTCCAGCGCACCGGCTGGCCGGTGGCGAAGCCGTCGACGAGGGCGTCGAGGCGGCCCAGGCCGGGCGCCGGCTCGGTCGGCGCGTCCGGCTCGCCGCGACGCAGCAGGCCGAGCAGCGTGGCCAGCTCGTCCAGCACGGTGCGGGCGGCGGACCGGACGTGCCCGAGGGCCTCCTCGGCCGCGTCCGGTCGCTCCCGCAGCAGGTGCCCGGCCACCCCGGCCTGCACGTTGATCAACGCGATGTGGTGGGCCACCACGTCGTGCAACTCCCGCGCGATCCGTAGGCGTTCCTCGGCGACCCGGCGGCGGGCCTCCTCCTCCCGGGTCCGTTCGGCCCGGCGCGCCCGCTCCTCCAGCACCGCCACGTAGGCCCGCCGACTGCGGACCGCGTCGCCGGCGGCCACCGCGACACCGAACCAGAGCAGCAGGACCACCACCGCCGGGTCCCACCAGCCCACCCCGAGCGCGGCGACCGCGCACCCGCCGAGCACCAGGCCGCTGGCCGTGCCGGCCGCCACCGCGGTACGCCGGTCGGTGCGGGCCGCCACGGTGTACGCGGCCAGCGCCACGGTCAGCACGAACGGCCCGCGCGCCTGCTGCACGAGCAGGGCGGTCGCCGCCGTGACGGTCACCACGGCGAGGACCGGCAGCGGGGACCGGCGCCGTAGCGCCAGCGCGGCGCAGCCGACCAACGCGAGCAGCACCGCGCCGGCGGTCAGCGGATCGCGGGGCGGACCGCCCGGCGGGTTCACCGGCAGCAGGCTGACCACGAAGAGCAGGGCGGCCAGCAGGGCGTCCACCCCGGTCGGGTGGTTCCGGGCCACCCGACGCCACCGCGCGAGGCGTCCCATGCGGTCACCGTACGGCACCGGTCGGGTGGTGGGGCCGACGGCGCACGACCCGGCGGCGGCCGGGCCCGGCGGGCCGCGACCGGGCCGGCGCACGGTCCCGACCACCCCCTCGTCGCCGCCTAGTCCGGGACGCGCGCGCCGAAGTAGTCCGGTCGGCTGACCCAGGCGTCGCTGACGAACATCACGCCCGGCCGCTGGGCGAGGATGTCGCGCAGGCCGGTGACGACCGGCTCGGCCCGGTCGTGCGGGAGCACGGCGATGACCATGACCAGTCCGGCCCGGTCGTTGAAGAGCAGCCGGCCCTCGTGGGTGCCGTGGTGGCCGAAACCGGAGACGCCGCTGAGGCTGGTCCAGCCGCTGACGCCGGAGGCGTGCAGCAGGGTGCGGACGGCGTCGGCGTCGTCGGCGCGGGTGACGACCTCCACCTTGACCATGCGGGTCAGTCCCAGGTCGTTCATGCGGTGTACTCCTTCTCCTCGGCGGGCGCCGGGCGGCGCGCGGGCAGCTCGGTGACGGTGACGACGTGCGGGGCGGGCAGGGGCCGCCAGAATCCGCCCGGCGCGGGCTCGGTCCACTCGCCGGTGCGGGGGTCGACCACGGTCAGCGACATCCAGCCGCCGTCAACGAGCTGGCGCAGGCCGGGGTTGCGGCCCAGCACGGCGTCGACGAGGTGGTGCGGGGCCTGGATCACCGCGAGCAGCCGCAGCGGGTCGTGCGCCGGGCGGGTGCCGTCTCCGACCGACTGGAGCGGCAGGCCGAGGCGCAGGTCGCCACCCGAGCCGGAGAGGACGCCGAGCGCGTCGCCGAGGACGGTGTGGACCGTCTTGGTGCCGGCGCCGAGCCGCTGGGGATCCACCGTGGAGAAATAGTATTGGAGGTTGATCCAGGCGGCCACGACCAGCGGGCCGGTCATGATGGTCTCCAACGCCGTGGCGTCCCGGTCACCGGTGTGGTCGTAGGAGTGCAGGAACGTCCGGCAGCCCAGGTCGACGCCTGCGGTCAGCTCGCGGGGCGCGGCGATGAACGCGGCGTTGCCGGCCAGCGCCCACTCCGGCCGCACCTGGGCCCAGTCGCCGGCCCGCCGGGGCAGGCGGTGCGGGCGGGGCCGGCCGGGCAGCCGTGCGGCCCGTTCCACCCGCAGCCGGGCGCCCGCCTCGGCGAGCCGGCCGGACAGTTCCCCGACCGCGGGTAGCAGCCTGGCGGGTACGGCGTCCAGGTCGAACAGGCGGACCTCGTCGGTGACGGTGTCGTGCTCGCCGGCCAGCACGTGCGTGCCGTCGGGGAGGTGGATGCCGCGCTCGGCGAGGGCGGCGCGCACCTCGGGCCGGTTGAGCACGGCGGCGGCGAGGCGGGCGCTCACCCCGCCCCGGTTACCGCCGCAGGCCCCGCAGTCGAGCGCGGCGGCGTACGGGTTGTTGGCGCTTGTCGCGCCGTGCCCGCAGAGCAGCACCAGGGGCGCGAAGCCGGCGGTGAGCCCGACCGTGCGCAGGGTCGCCTCGGCGTAGTAGACCTGCTCGTCGAGCGTCATGGCGGCGGCCAGGTCGGCGGCGGTCGGGGCGGTGTGGTCGGCGGCCGGGGCGAACCGGCCCGGTGCCACGGCGCGCAGGAGCAGGGCCGCGGTGGCGAGCACGCCGGCGACCTCGACGAAGGCGAACGCGCCGACCGGGTCGGCCTTGGCGGCGGCGTAGGCGCGCCGCCACGCCTGCCGCGACCGCCGGCGGGACACCTCGTGCGCGGCCCGTGTCTCCTCGACCGTGGCCACCGGTCGCATGAGGACCGGGCAGCGGTCGCGGCCCCGCCGGGCCCCGGCGGTCACGGTCCGCACCGGCAGGCCGAAGAAGCCGGCGAAGCCGTACGTGTCGACCGGTCCGGCCGCCTCCAGGTGGCGGCGCAGGCCCTCGCTGCGCACGTCGATGCAGAACACCGCCTGGGCGAGCGCCGGGGCCGGGGCGGACGGCCGGTCGACGTCCCGGTCCAGCCGGTGGCGCAGTCGACGCCGGTAGGCGTGCTCGGCGGCGGCGAGCCACACCTCGGACTGCCGTGAGGGCGTCAACCGCAGTGCGGCGTCCCGCAGCAGCGCCACGGTCTCGCCGGGCAGGCACGCCAGCGTGGCGACGTCGACGTCGAGCGCGCCGGCCAGCCGGGCGAGGACGTCCGGCGTGATCCCGGCGGCGCGGGGCAGGGTGGTGGGCGTCGCGGCGGCGATCGCGTCCAGCACCGGGGGCAGTTCCAGGTGACGCTGGGCGGCGGCGCCGGCCAGCGCGTACTCGTAGGTGAGGCGCACGGCGAGCAGGTCCAGCGGGCTCACCGCCGGCCCCGCCCCGGGGTGGGCCTGCGCCCAGCGGGCGTGCCCGGCCCATCCGGGCAGCCGGAGCAGCGACCGGGACAGGTAGGTGGACCAGGCCGCCGGTGGCACCCCGACCGCGCGCAGGAGCACCGCGACGGCCTGCTCGGGCGCCGGGGGCAGCGCGTCGACCAGGGCCGCGAGGCCGACGACGCCCCACCGGGCCGGGGCCGGGTCGGCGCCGGCCAGCCGCCGCCAGCGCGCCCAGCAGCCCTCGTCGGCCGGCCCGGGGACGGGCCAGCGCGCCGCCGGGCGTCCGAGGTGCGCGGCGCACCAGCCGGCCACCAGGTCGTCGACGTCCGCGACGATGCGGGTGCCCAGCGCCCGGTCCAACGTCTCGGCGAGGGTGAGCGGTCCGTCCGCGTCGGGGGTGCGGGGGCGGGGGCACGCGGGCAGGTCGGCGAGCCGGCGCCGGGCGACCGCGAGCAGGTCGGCGGGCGGGGGCGGCCCGTCGTGCACCGGATGCTCCAGCACGGCCAGGTGGAGCGCGGTGGCGTCGACCCGCCGGTGGCCCAGCGCGACCGGGCCGGGGACCGGCGGCGGGAGCACCGCGGTGAGGTCGGCCCGGCTGACCCGGCCGTCGCGTAGCCACCGCCGGTACTCGGCGGCCGGCAGGTGGGTCCGCGCGCCGGCGAGGTCCCGCAGCTCGGCGGTGGCCCGCGCGAACGGCACGCTCTCCCGGCCGGCGAGCGGGTTGACCGCGACGAACGCGTCCAGCGGCGCGACCGCGCCGACGTGGTCGGTGGCGGCGGTCGCCGCGGCGACGACGCGGGCCCCGTCGGAACGGTCGAGCAGGTCGGCACGCGGTGTGGTGAGCGCGGCGGGGGTCGTGCCGCCGGCCGGGGCCACCCGCCGGCGCGGGCGTACGCCGCCGTCGTGCCAGGCCCACCACCACAGCGCGGCGCTCCCCCGGTGGCGCAGGACCGCCCCGGCGACGGCCACCGCGACGAGCACGCCCGCCGCGACGCCGACGGCGAGCGGGCTCGTCCCGGTGGGCAGCGCCAGCCAGCCGGTGGCGACCCGCCCCGCGACGAGGTACGCGCTCGCCAGCGCCGCCACGGCGAGGGTGAGGGTGAGAGCGGCCCGGGTCGGCAGCGCGCGGTCGGCGAGCGCGGACCGGACGGCGGCGAGCGCGGCGGCGGCGGCGAGCACGGCGCCGAGGGCCCCGCTCGCCGTGGCGCCGAGCAGCAGCTCGGTGGCCAGCACGGCGGCGACCACCGCCGTCGCGGCCAGGGCGCGGGACCGGGCGGGCGGCGGGCCGACCGGCCGTGGCGCGGCGGCGTCGCGGGTCTGCGCCTGGAGCGAGCCGCCGGCGGAGAGGAACGCGTACGCCTTGTAGACGGCGTGCCCGACGAGGTGCACGGCGGCCAGCCCGAACGCGCCCAGCCCGCACTGGGCGAGCATGAACCCCATCTGCGCGATCGTGGACCGGGCGAGCGTGCCCTTGACGTCGGTGCGCACGGCGGCGAACAGCAGTCCCGAGACGGCGGCGACGAGGCCGACGAGCGCCATCGCCGGCATCATCGCGGGCGCGGCGGTCACCACCGGCGCCAGTGTGATCATGAGGAAGCCGGCCACGTTGACCATCCCGGCGTGCAGGAAGGCCGACACCGGGGTCGGCGCGTCCAGGGTGGACGGCAGCCAGCGGTGCGCCGGCACCTGCGCGGAGCGCACCCCGGCGGCCACCAGCAGCAGCGCGCCGGCGACGGCGAGCAGCCAGCCCGGCCGGTCGCCGACCGTGGCGCGGACCGCCGCCAGGTCGGCGTCGCCGGACGGCGTGACCAGCAGCGCGAGGCCGCCGACCAGGGCGACGTCGCCGACGAGGAACAGGCGCCGGGTGCGGCGCGCCGCGACGCGTACCCGGGGCTGGTCCCGGTAGTGGCCGATGAGGCCGACCAGCAGGTGTCCGGCCGCGATCCAGCCGACGGCCAGTTGGACGAGGCTGGGGGCGGTCGCCATCACCAGCGTCGCGACGGTGGCCGCGGCCACCCGCGCCTGGAGCGCGCGGGCGCCCGGCTCGCCGTCGAGGTAGCGGCGGGCGTAGCCGGCGACCACGGCGGCCAGCCCGCAGACGAGCAGCACGAACAGCGCGGTGAACCGGTCGACGCGGACGCCGACGGAGAACGCCGGCCCGATCGTGTCGACGCGGGCGAGCACGGCCGGCACGGCCGGACCGGTCGCCACCCGGACGAGCAGCGCGGCGGCCGCCACCGCGCCGAACCCGAGCAACGCGCTCGCCACCCGGGCGGCCCGGCGCGGGTCGGGCACGGTCAACGCGCCGAGCGCCGCCGAGGCGGGCCCGGCCAGGACCACGGAAACCAGTGCGACGTCCATCGCCACCCCCTTCAGACATGCGCACTCTATTACACGATTTCTAATTCGTGTATCGTGAGACGCACGACAGTGGCTCGTCACGAGGAGAAGTGAGGGACATGACCGGATCCCCGCCCCAGGAATGGCCCACCAGCCCGAGCTTCGCCCTCGCCCGGCTGCGCGCGGGCCACCACCGCTACCGGGTCGGCGCCGCGCCGGCGCCGTTCGCCTCGGCCGGGGCGCCGGTGGCCGCCGTGCTCTCCTGCGCCGATCCGCAGCCGGAGGCGACGATCGTGTTCGGCGGCGCCGACGTGTTCGCGGTCCGGGCGGCCGGGCTGAGCGCCGGGCCCGCGGTGCTGGGCAGCCTCGAGTACGCGGTCGGCCACCTCGGCGCACCCCTGGTGGTGGTGCTCGGCCACACCACCTGCTCGCTGCCACACGGCAGCGGGCACGAGCAGATCCGCGCCACCCTGGCCGCGCTGCGCCGCGACTCGCCCCTGCTCGATCAGGCGGCGCGGTCCGGCCGCTGCGGCCTGCACGGCATGCTCTGGCACGACGCCGACCGGACCCTCGGCGAGATCCGCCCCGTCGTCGCCGTGCCGGCGGTGCGGCGCACCGGTCGACGGCGACCGCCGAACCGGGCGGAGGTCCGGACGACCTGACCAGCGACGTCAGAGGTTGCACCGCGGGCACGAGCCGGCAGCCGCGCTACGGCTCCCGCCGGCCGACCGCGTCGATCAGGCCGGCCAGCAGCGCCACCCGGGGGACCACCGAGTCGAGGTCGAGCCACTCCCCCGGGCTGTGGTCCGCGCCGCCGATCGGCCCGAGCCCGTCGAGCACGGTCGCGCCGGCCTCGGCCAGCAGGTTGGCGTCGGCGCAGCCGCCGGTCGCGGTGTGCGACACCGGCACGCCGAGCCCGGCGCCCACCTTCGCGGCCAGCTCGGCCAGCCGGCGGCCGGCCGGGTCCGGCTCCCAGGGCGGGGTGGGCGCCTGCACGGTCAGCTCGGCGTGCACCCCGGACACGGTCGGCGCGGCGACCAGCCGGCGGATCTCGGCGAGCGCGGCCTCGTACTCGCCGGTGCGCCAGGCGCGCAGGTCGACGAGCATCCGCGCCCGGTCGGCGACCACGTTGGGCCGGCCGCCCGCCTGCAGCGCGCCGACGTTCACCGTCACCCCGGGCCAACGGCCGTTGAGCTGGTCGAGGGCCACGGTCAGCCGGGCGGCGGCGAGCAGCGCGTTGGCGCCGCGTTCCGGCTCGATGCCGGCGTGCGCGGCCCGGCCGCGCAGCGTCACCGCGAGGTCCGCCACGCCCTTGCGGGCGGAGACCAGGTCACCGTTGTCGCGGGCGCACTCCAGGCAGAGCGCCACGTCGGCCTCGGTCCCGAGGGTACGCAGCAGCGCCCGGCTGCCCACCGAGCCGATCTCCTCGTCCGGCGTGCAGACCAGCACCAGTTCGCCGTACCCGTGCCGGTCGGTGGCGGTGAGCACCTCGACGGCGGCCAGCCCGGCCAGCACACCGCCCTTGTCGTCGCTGACCCCCGGCCCGTACGCGCGGCCGTCGTGCACCCGGAACGGGCGGGCGGCGGCGGTGCCGGCGGGGAACACGGTGTCCAGGTGACCGGCGAGCAGGACCCGGCGGGTGCCGGCGCCCCGGCGGCGGGCGATCAGCACGTCGCCGAGCGGCCGGCCGGCCGGGTCGGCGACCGGCGCCCGCTCGACGGCCAGCCCGGCGCCGAGGCACCAGCCCTGCACCAGGTCGGCGACCTCGCACAGCCCGTCGACGTGGCCGGAGCCGGAGTCGACGGCGACCAGCCGGGCGAGCCGGTCGTGGTAGGTGGCGAGCCGGTCGCCGGCGGCGGTGAGCAGCGGATCCATCAGAGCACCTTGTCGAGGAAGGCGCGGGTGCGCTCGTGGCGGGGCCGGCCGAGCACCTCGTCGGGCGGGCCGGCCTCGACCACCACCCCGTCGTCGAGGAACGCGACCTGGTCGGCGACCTCGCGGGCGAAGCCCATCTCGTGGGTCACCACCACCATGGTCATGCCGTCGGCGGCGAGGCCCTTCATCACGTCCAGCACCTCGCCGACGAGTTCCGGGTCGAGCGCGGAGGTGGGCTCGTCGAAGAGCATCAGCTTCGGTCGCATGGCGAGCGCCCGGGCGATGGCGACGCGCTGCTGCTGCCCGCCGGAGAGCTGGCTGGGGTAGTTGTGCGCGCGCTCGGCCAGCCCGACCCGGTCGAGCAGCCGCAGCGCCTCCTCGCGGGCCCGGTCGCGCGGGGTGCGCAGCACCCGCACCGGCGCCTCGGTCACGTTGCCGAGCGCGGTGAGGTGCGGGAAGAGGTTGAAGCGCTGGAAGACCATGCCGATGTCGCGGCGGCGCACGGCCACCTCGCGGGCCTTCAGCTCGTGGAGCCGGTCGCCCTGGCGGCGGTAGCCGACCAGTTCGCCGTCGACCGAGAGCTGTCCGCCGTCGATGCGCTCCAGGTGGTTGACGCAGCGCAGGAACGTGGACTTGCCGGAGCCGGAGGGGCCGAGCAGGCAGGCCACCTCGCCGGCGGCCACGGTCAGGTCGATGCCCTTGAGCACCTCGACGGAGCCGAACCGCTTGGTGACCTTCTCGGCGTGGACCATCGCCGTCATCGCACGCCTCCCCGGGCGAAGCCGCGGCCGAACCGGCGCTCCACCAGCCACTGGCCGGCGGAGAGGAGGCTGACCAGGGCGAGGTACCAGATCGCCGCCACCAGCAGCAGCGGGATCACCTTGTAGTTGTTCTGGTAGACGCTCTGCACGGCGGTCATCAGGTCCCGGCCGGCGATGATGGACACCAGCGCGGTGGACTTGAGCATGGTGATGGTCTCGTTGCCCATCGGCGGGATGATCACGCGCATGGCCTGGGGCAGCACCACCCGGCGCAGGGTGAGCGTGGGGCCCATGCCGAGCGCGGCGGCGGCCTCGGTCTGTCCCTGGTCGACGGCGAGGATGCCGCCGCGGATCACCTCGGCGGCGTACGCCATCTCGTTGAGCGAGAGCGCGAGCACGGCGGCGACCGTGCCGGTGACCACCACGCTGGTGGGCCGGTCGAACAGGACGGTGCCGGTGAACGGCACGCTGAGCGTGATCCGGGGGAAGAGCGCGCCGAGGAACCCGAAGAAGATGATCTGCACCAGCAGCGGGGTGCCGCGGAAGACCCAGATGAACGTCCAGGAGACGCCGCGCAGCACCGGGTTGTCGGAGAGTCGCAGCACGGCGAGCAGGATGCCGCCGGCGGTGCCGAGCACCATGGCGAGCAGGGTGAGCCAGAGCGTGGTGACCACGCCGTCGAGCACGTAGTCCTGGAACAGGTAGTGGGCGACGGTGCCGGGTTCGAGGTTGGGGCTGCTCAGCAGCGCCCGCAGGAACAGCGCGGCCAGCCCGGCCACGACCAGCGCGGTCAGCCAGCGGCCGTAGTGGCGGACGGGGACGACCCGTACCGCCGGGGGTTCGGTGGTGGTCATCGTGGGGGTGCCTCCGGCAGGGGTTCGGCGGTCGCCGGGCGCCTCCGGGCCCGCCCTCACGGAGTCGGAGGGCGCCCGGCGACCGCGGATCGGGGGGCGGTGGTCCGCCGGGTCAGTCGATGGCCTGGTCGATGGTGGCCTTCTCGACCGCGATCGGGGTCTGCTTCCAGCGGGTGAGGATCTTGCCGTAGGTGCCGTCGTCGATCAGCGACTGCACGGCCGCCCGGTACGCCTCGGCGAGTTCCTTGTCGGCCTTGAGGAACCCGAAGCCGTTCGGGCTGGCCAGCCAGCCGTTGGGCGAGGACGGGTCGTCGACCAGCTCGGCCTTGCCGGCGAGCGAGCCGGCGGTGTCCACCAGGTTGACCCGGGTGGCGGCGACGACCTGCACGTTGCCGGCGATCAGCGCCTGCACCGCCTGCGGGTTCTCCGGGTACTCCTTGACCTCCAGCGGCCGGCCGGCGCAGCTCTCCTTGGCGTACGTGGCGAGGTTCTTCGCCTGGTTGCTGGCCTTCTGCACGGCGACGGTGCGGCCGCAGAGGTCGGCGACGGTCTTCACGCCGAGCGGGTTGCCGGCGGCGACCAGGAACCCGGTGCCGGAGGCGGAGTAGTCGACGAACGTGGCGACCTGCTGGCGTTCCTTCTTGTCGGTGATGCCGCCGGCGATGGCGTCGTACTTGGCGGCCTGGAGGCCGGGCACGAGGCCGTCGAACGGCTGCTGGGTGAAGGTGGCCCTGAGGCCGAGGCGGGCCGAGGCGGCCTGGAACAGGTCGTGGTCGAGGCCGACGAACGCATCCGTGCGGCCCTCCACCTTGAAGTCGATGAACGGCTGGTAGGGGGCGTTGGTGGCGACCGTGACGGCGCCACGGCCGCGCACGTCGGACGGGACCTTGCCGGCGAGCGTCTTATCGGTGTCGACCGCGCCGACGCCGTCGATGGTGACCGAGACGGGCTTGACCTCGTCGGTGGAGCCACCGGCCGAGGAGGCGCCGCAGGCGGCGGTGGCGGCGAGCAGGGCCGTGGTCGCGCCGACCAGGGCGAGGGAACGGATGCGCATGGGGAGTCCTTCCGGGGGCCGGAACAGCCAGCCCCCGGACTGTAACTCACGTTACGATCTCGGTGGGGTTACAGTTTTTTGTAACGGACGTTTCAGCGCCCGCCGAACGCCTGCTGCGCCCCCTCCATCGCCTTGAGCCGGGCGCCGGCCACCGGGCCGAGCCGGTCCATCAACGCAGTGACCAGCGTTTCCACCAGCGCGAGGGTGGGCACGAAGCTGTCGTACGGCGACGGTGAGTCGACCCGGGCGGGCAGCACCACCTCGGCCAGGCCGGCCACCGGCGACAGCCACCGGTCGGTGAACAGCACCACCCGGGCGCCCCGGGCGGTGACCTGCCGGGCCAGCTCCAGGGTCGGCTCCTCGTAGCGGCGGAAGTCGAAGAGCACCACCAGGTCGCGCCGGCCGACGTCGACGAGCATGTCGGCGCGCTCCACCGGGCCGGCGGGCAGCAGCCGGCTGTTGCCGCGCACCTGCATCAGGTGCAGGACCAGATAATTCGCGAACAACGCGGAGAACCGGCCACCGCCCGCGGTGACCCGGAGCTGCTGGTCGGCGAGGAGGCGCACGGCCGCGTCCAGCTCACCCTGCGGCAGGTCGGCGAGCGTGCCGGCCACCGCGTCCGGCAGCGCCGCCGCGGCCCGGGGCAGCGCGCCCTCCGGCGGCGTCCCACCCCGCTCGCTCGCCCGGTAGGCGGTCAGCGGCGAGGTCTCCCGCTCGGCCAGCTCGTCGCGCAGCGCCCGCTGGAACTCCGGGTAGCCGCCGAAGCCGAGCCGGGACAGCAGGCGCAGCACCGTCGGCGCGCTCACCTCGGCCCGCTCGGCCAACGCGGCCACCGTGCCCAGGCCGGCGGAGGGGTAGGAGGCGAGCAGGGTGCGGGCGACCCGGCGCTCGGCCGGGCTGCACTCGCCGAGCCGCCGGCGGATCAGCGCGGCCACCCCCACCGCGTGCGGTTCGTCGACAGCATCGGAGTTCGACACGAGCCGAGCGTAGCGGCCCGCCGGTCCGCGGGCGGAGCCTCACCGGCCCGCCCACGGACCCCCGTCGCGGGTCAGGACCTCGCGACCGTGCAGGCGTAGTCGGCGGTCCCGGAGCCGGCGTACGCCTCCAGGTCGAGGTGGTACGTAGCGGTGCCGGACGCGGTACGGGTCAGGGTGAGCGACTCGTCCGTCCCGGCGCCGTCGTTCACCGAGCGGGTCAGCGTGCTTCCGCTCGCGCTGAGCAGGTAGAGGTCCGCGTCGTACGCCGACGGGATCGCGCAGTTCACGGTGAGCGTCTGCCCGGCGGCGAGCGCGAGCGAGAAGTAGTCGCGGTCGGTGGTGCTCTTCATGTCCCCGGTGACGGTGGCCGGGTAGCTCAGCCCGGCGATGTCGTTGGCGGCCGTGCGGGAGTCGTTCGGTTCCACCTCGGCGTAGGACGATCCCCCCGACGGCGGCGGGGTGGACGAGCAGTCGGTCACCGGGGTGCCGTCGTAGAGGCTGCCGTCCGGCACCCCGGCGCGCACGCTGCGCAGGTAGTAGCCGCAGGTCGGCCGGTTGGCGAAGTCGTAGCTCTGGCCGTTGGCCAGCTTCCAGATCTTGACGTTCAGGTAGGTCAGCGGCTGCCCGGACGTGGCGACCTCCGGCTGGTGGTCGCCGAGCACGACGTAGGCGCTCGGGCCGCTGAGCGTGGCCCGGCCGGCGCGGTCGATGAACAGCGAGGCGCCCTCCTCGACCCCGACGCCCCACGCCTTGCCGCCGGTGACCAGCCCGTCCTTGACCGCCCGGGCGACGAACGCGATGGTCCGGCCCATCCGGTCGCGGGTGACGAAGTGCGAGTCGTTGACGGTGTTGGCGTAGTTCGGCCAGCGGAACATGCCGGTGGTGAACGTCAACGACCTGTCGTACGGGTTGGCCAGCGCGCCCGCCGAGGTGGCGCTCGCGGTGCAGGCGTCGTAGACCACGTCGCTGTTGACGTGGTGCCCGGCGCTGCCGCCGCCGACCCCGCCGCCCTTGGCCACCACCGACTCGACCGACGCCTCCAGCGCGGTGCCCTTCCAGGCCACGTAGCGGCACTGGTCGCCACCGGCGAAGTAGACGAACTCGGCGTTGCGGATGTCCGTGTTGACCTGGCTGTTGTTGCCGTCGGCGGTGGCGGTGAGGGTGAGCGTGGTGCACGAGTTGACGCCGGTCAGGCCGGTGATCACGTCGCACTCCGGGGTGCCGGAGCCGGAGCCGGCGACCACCACCACGTCGATCGCGCCGGTGCCGCCGCGGATCGTGTCGATCGCCCTGGTCATGGTGGCGGTGACGATGCCGCCGGATCCGTTCATCGTCCAGGCCGGGCCGGACCAGCTCGCCCGGGTGGCGTCGGTGGCGCTGCCCTGGCGTACCCGGGTGACCTGGGCGTGTGCGGCGGGAACGCCGAGCGGGGCGACGGTGAGCAGCGCGGCGGCGGCCGCCGTCACGGCGAGTCGGCGGGAGTGGCGGGATGGGGACATGGGCACCTCCGAGGGGCCACGAAGCGATGAAACAGAAGTTACATCCATTAAGTTCACTGCTCAATACGTAACTTCTGTTACATGCTCGTGACGACGGCGCCGGACCGGGCGGGTCCGACGCCGCCGCACCACGTCAGGCCGGCCGGACGCCGACCACCACGTCGGTGAACGTGGTCGCCGACGCGCCCCGGAAGGCGCTGAACCCGGCACCCCGGCTCAGGCGGGCCGCCCACCGCGGGTCCTTCTCGTACGACGTCCCGCCGACCGCCACGCAGCCGGTGCGGGCGGCCAGCCCGGTCTCCACCAGGCCGACCATGGCGTAGTCGTAGAAGACGTCCTCGGACGGCGTCGCCGTGCACGGCCCCGCCTCCGGTCGCACGCGCGGCTTGCCGGCGGCCGGGACGACGGTCCACCGTGGCGCGAGGTACGCGTCACCGGCGGTCAGCCGGCTCCACCGCACGCCCTCGATCGCCCACACCCCACCGTGGTCGGTCACCCGGGCCCGGCGCAGGTCGAGCACGCTCACCCCGCGCTGCCCGAGCACCCGCAGCGACGGGTTGCGCCCGCCGACACCGGTGACCTCCAGTGCCGTGTTCTCGTCCAGGCCGAACACCCGGGCATGCCGGGTGTCCGAGGCGAGCCGGATCGACCGCGCCTCGCGCCCCCGCCGGGAGAAGTGGGTGTCCACCAGCCCGGCGGTGAAGAACCCGAAGCCGCCGCGCGGCAGGTAGCCGAGCACGTCCGGGTCCTCGAAGTAGCCCGGCTTCGCGCCGTCACGCAGACCCGGCTCGGTGGACCCACCGGTGATCATGTCGCGACCGGCCATGATCTGCGCACCCGCGCTGGTGCCGGCGACCACCGCGCCGCCACGCAGCTTGCGCCGGATCGCGGCGAGGGCCGCGCTGTCGCGCTGCGCCGCGCCCCGGGTCATCGTGGTGACGTAGCGGTACTGGTCGCCGCCGCCGAGGAAGAACCCGGTCATCGACTCGATCTGCCGGACCACCGCCGGATCGTCGGCCGCGCCCGGGTGGTCCAGGTCGATCGGGATCCACCGCGCGTCGGCCACCCGGTGGGACCGGAACAGGTCGGCGTAGTAGTCGCCGTTGCAGACGCTGTTGTTGCAGTCCGGGGTGCCGGCGTCGGGATCCTCGGCCGGCACCGGGGCGCCGGCGGTCAGGATGCCGATCCGGGCCCGGCCGGGCCCGCCGGCGAGCCGGACGATGTCGTCGTAGATCTCCCGGTTGTCGTCGGCCAGCGCGCCGCCGACCAGCACCAGGCTGCCGCCGGGACGATGGTGGGACGCGGTGGCCGCGGCCGGGACGGCGGCGACCGGAACGCTGAGCGCGACCGCCGCACAGGCGCCGACCCCGAGGGTCAGCAGGCGGTTCAGGGGCATGGTTGCTCCTCACAAGACCGTGAGGGCGGGCCGCAAGCCAGAGCGTACGGCACCGCTGCCCGGGCGACAAGCTTGAGAGCGCTAACATCGTCGTTCGCAAATCTTGCGCCCTCGTGAAGCGTTGACAGCCGCCTATGTAAACGCCACGCTAAGACCGATTGTTAGCGTTAACTAGTTCGTCATCTCCGCTGGAGGAGGATCGATGGACCCCACCACCGCCCGTCGCCGCCTGGCGACCGCGCTCGTACCCCTGGCCCTGCTGGTCGCCGCCACCGCGGCGGTGGTCGGCTCCGCCGCGCCCCCGGCGCGGGCCGCCGGCACCGGCCCGTGCGACATCTACGCCGCCGGTGGCACGCCCTGCGTGGCCGCGCACAGCACCACCCGCGCGCTCTACGGCGCCTACGCCGGCCCGCTCTACCAGGTGCGGCGCGCCTCCGACAACGCCACCCGCGACGTCGCCCCGCTCGCCGCCGGCGACGTCGCCAACGCCGCCACCCAGGACGCGTTCTGCGCCGGCACGAGCTGCCTGATCAGCGTCATCTACGACCAGTCCGGCCGCGGCAACCACCTGACCCAGGCGCCGCCCGGCGGGTTCTCCGGCCCGGCCGCCGGCGGCTACGACAATCTCGCCGACGCCACGCTCGCCCCGGTCACCCTCGGCGGCCGCAAGGCGTACGGGGTGTTCGTGGCCCCCGGCACCGGCTACCGCAACAACACCACCAACGGCATCGCCAAGGGCGACCAGCCCGAGGGCATGTACGCCATCTTCGACGGCACCCACTACAACGGCGGCTGCTGCTTCGACTACGGCAACGCGGAGACCAACAGCCGCGACAACGGCAACGGCACCATGGAGGCCATCTACTTCGGCAACATCAAGGTCTGGGGGTACGGCACCGGCAACGGCCCCTGGATCATGGCCGACCTGGAGAACGGCCTCTTCTCCGGCGTCAACCCCGGCTACAACGCCAACGACCCGTCGATCAGCCACCGCTTCCTCACCGCGATCGTCAAGGGCGAACCGAACCACTGGGCGATTCGCGGCGGCAACGCCCAGTCCGGCGGGCTCTCCACGTTCTACGACGGCAAACGACCCAACGCCTCCGGCTACAACCCGATGAAGAAGGAGGGCGCGATCATCCTCGGCATCGGCGGCGACAACAGCCACGGCTCCGCCGGCACCTTCTACGAAGGCGTGATGACCTCCGGCTACCCCACCAACGCCACCGAGGACGCCGTCCAGGCCAACATCACCGCCGCCGGGTACGCGGCGAGCACCGGCGGCGGGGGCCAGAGCGTCGAGATCGTCGGCGGCCAGTCCGGGCGCTGCGTCGACGTGCCGAACGGCGCCACCACCAACGGCACCCAGACGCAGCTCTGGGACTGCTGGGGCGGGACCATGCAGCGCTGGACCCGCACCGCGGCCCGGCAGCTCCAGGTGTACGGCACCAAGTGCCTGGACGCCAACGGCCAGGGCACCACCAACGGCACCGCCGTGATCATCTGGGACTGCAACGGCCAGACCAACCAGCAGTGGAACGTCAACGCCAACGGCACCATCACCGGCCAGCAGTCCGGCCTCTGCCTGGACGCCAACGCCGCCGGCACCGCCAACGGCACCAAGCTCATCCTCTGGGCCTGCAACGGCGGCGCCAACCAGCAGTGGAGCCTGCGCAACTGACCGTACGGGCCGGGCGGACCACGATCCGCCCGGCCCGTGCCACCCGTCTCCCCACCACGAAAGGCCCCCCATGCCCGCTCCCCTGGTGAACCGCCGGATGCTGCTGCGCGCCACCGGCGCGACCGCCGTCGCGACCGCGGCCGGCGCGGCCGTCGGGTCCCTCTCCGGCGGCGTCCCGGCCGGCGCCGCGCTGGCCCCGGCCCGCCCGGACATCGGCGTCTCCGCCTACGCGTTCGACGCCGGCCAGGCGCGGCTGACCGCGGGTCGCTGGCTCGACAACCAGAACCGCACGCTGTCCTACCTCCGCTTCGTCGACGTCAACCGGCTGCTCTACAACTTCCGCGCCAACCACCGGCTCTCCACCGCCGGGGCCGCCGCCAACGGCGGCTGGGACGCGCCGACCTTCCCGTTCCGCAGCCACATGCAGGGCCACTTCCTGACCGCCTGGGCGCAGGCCTGGGCGGTGGCCGGCGACACCACCTGCCGGGACAAGGCGGTCACCATGGTCGCCGAGCTGGCCAGGTGCCAGGCCAACAACGGCGCGGCCGGCTTCAGCACCGGCTATCTCTCCGGTTTCCCGGAGTCCGACTTCACCGCGCTGGAGGCCCGGACGCTGAGCAACGGCAACGTGCCCTACTACTGCGTGCACAAGACGCTCGCCGGCCTGCTCGACGTGTGGCGCCTGATCGGCAGCACCCAGGCCCGCGACGTGCTGCTGGCACTCGCCGGCTGGGTCGACCAGCGCACCGGCCGGCTCAGCTCCGCGCAGATGCAGGCCATGCTGGGCACCGAGTTCGGCGGCATGAACGCGGTGCTGACCGACATCTACCAGCAGACCGGCGACGCCCGGTGGCTGGCCACCGCCCAGCGCTTCGACCACGCCGCCGTGTTCAACCCGCTCGCGTCCAACTCCGACCAGCTCAACGGGCTGCACGCCAACACCCAGGTGCCCAAGTGGATCGGCGCGGCCCGGGAGTACAAGGCCACCGGCACCACCCGCTACCGCGACATCGCCACCAACGCCTGGTCCATCACCGTCGGCGCGCACACCTACGCGATCGGCGGCAACAGCCAGGCCGAGCACTTCCGCGCGCCCAACGCCATCGCCGGCTATCTGCGCACCGACACCTGCGAGGCGTGCAACACCTACAACATGCTCAAGCTGACCCGGGAGCTGTGGCAGCTCGACCCGGACCGGGTCGCCTACGTCGACTTCTACGAGCGGGCGCTGCTCAACCACATGATCGGCCAGCAGAACCCGGCCGACCCCCACGGTCACGTCACCTACTTCACCCCGCTCAACCCGGGCGGGCGGCGCGGCGTCGGGCCGGCGTGGGGCGGCGGCACCTGGAGCACCGACTACAACTCCTTCTGGTGCTGCCAGGGCACCGGGCTGGAGACCAACACCACGCTCGCCGACGCGATCTACTACCACAACGGCACCACGCTGACCGTGAACCTGTTCGTGCCCTCGGTGCTCACCTGGAGCCAACGCGGCATCACGGTCACCCAGAGCACCTCGTACCCGGTCTCGGACACCACCACGCTCACCGTCACCGGCTCGGTGGGCGGGTCGTGGACGATGCGGATCCGGATCCCGTCCTGGACCACCGGCGCGACGGTCAGCGTGAACGGCACGGCGCAGGGCATCGCCACCACGCCGGGCAGCTACGCGGCGCTGACCCGCGACTGGACCTCCGGGGACGTGGTCACGGTGCGGCTGCCGATGCGGGTGACCACGGTCGCCGCCAACGACGACGCGGCGGTCCAGGCGGTCATGTACGGGCCGGTGGTGCTCTCCGGCAACTACGGCAACACCACGTTGAGCGGGCTGCCGACGCTGGACACCGGCTCGGTCACCCGCACCGGCAGCGGCTCGCTGGCGTTCACCGCGCGGGCCGACGGTGCGACCGTGAATCTCGGGCCGTTCTACGACGCGCACGGGTTCAACTACACGGTCTACTGGCGCGCCGGCACGAGCGGCGGCGGGAGCGGCGAGGCGAGCTTCCGGCTGGCCAACGCCGCCAGCGGACAGGTGCTCGGGATCCAGAACATGTCCACCGCCGACGGCGGGCTCGCCCTCCAGTGGGGCGACACCGGCACCGCCGACCACGACTGGCAGCTCGTGGTGGACGGGTCGGCGCTCAAGCTGCGCAACGTCAACAGCGGCCGGGTGCTGGGCGTGGAGAACATGTCCACCGCCGACAACGCCCGGATCCTCCAGTGGGCCGACAACGGCACCGCCGACCACCTGTGGACCGTGCTCGACGTCGGCGACGGCACGCACAAGCTGCGCAACGTCAACAGCGGCAAGCTGCTCGGCATCTCCGGCGGCTCGACCGCGCAGGGCGCACAGGCCGTGCAGGACCCGGACAACGGCAGCCTCGACAACCAGTGGCGGTTCCTGCCCGACGGGGCGCGCCGACTCCAGAACCTGGGCAGCGGACTGGTGCTCGGCGTGCAGGACATGTCCACCGCGGACGGCGGGCTGGTCATCCAGTGGGGCGACACCGGCACCGCCGACCACCTCTGGACCGCGCTCGTGGACACCGGCGGCTACCTGCGACTACGCGCCTCGCACAGTGGCAAGGTGCTGGGCGTCGAGGGTGGCTCCGCCGCGGCCGGCGCCCGGATCGTGCAGTGGGCCGACAACGGCGCCGCCGACCACCGGTGGCGGCTGCGCCACGGCGGCAACGGCTACTTCCGCATCCAGTGCGGCAACGGCGGCCGGGTGCTCGGCCTCAGCGGCGGCTCCGGCAGCCAGGGCGCGCAGGCGGTCCTCGGCGACGACACCGGCGCGGCGCACCAGCGCTGGCGGTTCGTCTGAGGCACGGGGTGGGCGGGCCGTCGGTCCACGTACCCCCGATGACGCCGCCGCTGTCGGGCCGGGCGACCCGACGGCGGCGGCTCAGCGCTGCGGCGGTCGAACCGGCGGAACGCCCCGACTCCCGCCACGGGCCCTGACGATCCGGCCCGGAGACTTCCCCCAATGGCTGCCTGTCGAGCTGATGGCAGAAACGACTCGAACCCCGCCGGCCGCAGCCCACCGCGTCATTCCACTTGTCGGCACGGCCGGCCGCACTCTGCGAACACCGCAGATCTTGGGAGGAAAGTGCCCCCGGAGGGGCCGGTTCGTACCAAGATCTCGGGCCGGCCAACGGCGCGTGAGTCGTTGGAGACATCAGCTCGACAGGCGACACGGGGATGGTTGCCCGCCTCGGCGAGCGGCCCGGCCGCGGACCGTCCACTCCGCCGGGCCGCGAGGATGCGCGACTCAGCACGGCGGCGACTCAGCGCCGTGACCGGTCAGCGCTGCGGGGGTGGGCCGACGCTGCGCCGCGACACCAGCTTCGGCGCGATGGTCTGCCGCAGCGGCCCGACGCTCGTCGACTCGATCTGCGCCAGCAGCATGCCGAGGCTCGCCCGGGCCACCGCCGCGAAGTCGGGCCGGACGGTGGTCAGCGGCGGGATGAAGTAGGCCGCCTCGGGCACGTCGTCGAAGCCGACCACGCTGATGTCGTCCGGCACCCGGCGGCCGTGCTCGTGCAACGCGCGCAGCACGCCCAGCGCCAGGTGGTCGTTGGCGGTGAAGACGGCGGTGACCTCCGGCATCCGGGCGAGCATCTGCCCGCACCGGTAGCCCGCCGCGGCGGACCAGTCCGCCGGGACCAGCGGCGGGATCTCGGCGCCGGCCAGCCGCAGCGCCTCGCGCCAGCCCTCGATGCGGCCGGCGCTGTCGAACCAGTCGGACGGGCCGGAGACGTGCCAGACCGTGCGGTGCCCGGCGTCGAGCAGGTGCTGGGTGGCGGCCCGGGCGCCGGCGACCTGGTCGACCGTCACCAGCGGGATCGGCCGGCCCGGGTCGCCGTCGACGGTCACCAGCGGCACGTCGTGGGGCAGCCGTTCCAGCGCCGCGCCGGCCGACTCGACCGGCGCGATCACCACGATGCCGGCGACCCGGTGCGCCAGGTGCCGCTCGACCGCCTCCGAGATGGAGCGGTGGTCGAGGTCGCTGACGCTGCCGACGCTGACCGCGAACCCGGCCTCGGCGGCGGTCTGCTCCAGCGCGGCCAGCAGCGAGGCCGGACCGTAGAGGGTGGTGTTCTGCGCGACCACGCCGATCACCTGCGACCGGCCGGTGACCAGCGCGCGGGCCGCGCGGTTGGGCCGGTAGCCCAGCTCGGTGATGGCCGCCTGGACGCGCAGCCGGGTCTGCTCGCGCACGTTGGGATGCCCGTTGAGGACCCGGGAGACCGTCTGGTGGGAGACACCGGCGAGGCGAGCCACGTCCGTCATCGCAGGACCGCGCACGGCCACCTCACTTTCGCACATGCCCGCGTGGCCGAACCATGTCGACGTCGACCGGACCGGCCGGGGTGGCGACAGTCTACGCCAGTTCTCCCACCGGTCACGGGACGCCCGATCGACGAATCGGTCCGCCGCGCCGGAATGTCGGAGAATGGCCGGCAGCGCCCATTCCATTCCCGCCGTCGGTGCGCGAAAGGGCAGCTCCGGCCGCCCGGAGCGGGGCATTTTCGACCGTTGTCGGCGCCCCGCCCCGGGCAATTTCCGGACCGTCAAGGACCGGAAATGGTGACCCGCGTCACGGCGTTGTCACGGAGAACTGGCGCGCCGTCACCGCGCCGCCCAGTGATTGGGTGGCGTAGTTGAAGATGGCGAACCGGTATCCCATGAAGAACTGCCACGCGTTGTTCAGCGTCAGCGCGTTGCCCAACGGGACGAAGGTGACCCCGTCGGTGCTGTAGGAGAACCGCGCCTGCCGGCCCGAGCCGGGCCGGATGTCGGCGTTGACCCGCAACCAGATCCGCCCGCCGGAGACCGCCGCGCCGGCCACCTCACTGCCGGTCGACGTGGTGTTCCAGGTGCCGCTGGCCATGGTCAACCCGTTGGTCATGACCACCCGGGTGGCGCCGTTGTCCCGGCGCACGCCGATCCACGCCGAGCTGTCGCGCAGCATGGCCAGCCCGGACCGGTCCCCGTCGCGCATGGCCGAGTAGTCCAGCTCGACCGTCGCGGTGGAGGTGGGTCCCTGGATCCGGTGGGTCACCGTGTTGCGCGCCTGGTAGAGGTCGTTGGTCACGGACGCGGTCTGCAGGCGCAGGCCGTTGTTCACCGACCACCGGCTGTTGTCCGGGTTGTGGTTCCACTCGTACTGCGGGCCGAGCGTGGTGCCGGCGAACGTGTCGGTGCCGGTGAGCGGCTTCACCGGGTGCAGCGGCAGCGGGTTGGGGTAGCTCGCGCCCCACTGCCCGTTGACGGTCTGCACCTGCGGCCAGCCGTCGGCGGTCCAGGTGATCGGCGCCAGCGTCGGCATCCGCCCGCCCGGGTACGCGTCGGTGAAGGCCATGTAGTACCAGGCGCCGGTCTGCGTCTGCACCAGGCCACCCTGGTGCGGCACCCCGCCGCCGGAGATCGGGCCGGGCAGGTTCAACAGCACCTGCCGCTGCTCGTACGGGCCGAACGGGCCGTTGGTGGACTTGAGCACGTACTGGCCGTTCGCCGGGCGGGTCAGCCAGATGTAGTAGGCGCCGTTGCGCTTGTAGAAGCGCGCCCCCTCCAGCGTGCCGATGCTCGACGGCGTCTGGTAGACCTGCTGGGCCCGCACCTGGCTGCGCCCGTCCGCGGAGAGCTGCGCCACGCTGATCGTGCTGTTGCCGTACGCGACGTACATGGTGTCGTTGTCGTCGATCAGCATGCCGGCGTCGTAGTAGCAGTTGGGGATCGTGGTGAGCTTGCTCCACGTGCTGTCCACGGCGGGCGCGGTGTAGATGTGGGTCTGGGCGAAGTCGACGCACCCGGCCCAGTAGTAGGTCCTGTTGCTGGGCCGGTAGTTCAACGTCGAGGCCCAGATGCCGTCCACGTACGCCTGACTGCCCGGGGGCAGGTCGTACTTGGTGCCGAAGTCCAGCCGGGGCACCGAGTGCCCGGCGAACTCCCAGTTGACCAGGTCCCAGGAGCGCAGTACCGGCGCGCCGGGCGAGTAGTGCATGGTCGAGGCGGACATGTAGTAGACGTCCCCGACGCGGATGATGTCGACGTCGGCGAAGTCCTGCCAGATCGCCGGGTTGGTGAACGTGCCGCTCGGCGGCGGGTTCGTCGGCGGCGGGCTGGTCGGGGTGCCGCCGCCGTCGACGCGGACGAGCTGCCACTGCTGGTTGGCGCCGTTCCAGTCGTCGTACTGGACGATGTTGCCGCCGTCGGCGGTCGAGGCGTTCTGCACCTCCATCACCTTGTTGGAGTTGCGGTTGACCAGCCGGACGTAGCCGCCGTCGGAGTCCGCCAGCCGGAACTGCTGGTTGGTGCCGCCGTGGTCGGTCCACTGCACCACGGCCGCGCCGTTCGCGGTGGACGCGCCGGTCACGTCCAGCACCTTGCCGGAGTGCCGCGAGCGCACCCGGTAGTAGCCGCCGCCGGAGTCGACGAACTGCCACTGCTGCCACGCCCCGTCGTTGCGCGCCCACTGGGTGATCCGCGCCCCGTCGTTCGTGGCCTGGTTGTACAGGTCCAGCGCCTTGCCGCTGTTGCGGTCCACCAGCACGTACCACGCGCTGGTGTCCACCGTCGCCGCCGAGGCCGGCGCCGGGACCAACCCGACCAGCACGCCGCCGACCACCATCGCCACCAACCCCGCCAGGAGCCGGGACAGCCGAGCTGTCACCACCATGAACCTCCTCGTGTGATCGTTAACAGTTGTCCCTGCCCGAGGGGAGTCGGAGCCGGGTGGCAGCCACGACGAGGACCCCGCCCGGAACGGCCCGTACCGGCTGCCGGCAATCCGACACATCGACTGTGAGCGATAACATGGCGTTCGTCAAGGCGTAACAGCGAGGACACGAACGGGTGGCACGCCCCGGCACGGCACCGGAGCACGCCACCCGTGGTGATCGTCCGCGCGCGGTCAGAACCCGCGCGCGAGCCGGTGGTACGCCTGGTTCCAGCGCAGCTCGTCGGCGAACCGGTGCGGCACGGTGTCGCCGTCGATGACCGCCAGCTCGGTCCGCGTCATCGCGGCCAGGTCACGCAACTCCTCCACGCCCACCGCCTGGGAGAGCACGGTGTGGTGCGGGGCGCCCGCGGTGATCCACGACTCCGCCGACACGGAGAGGTCGGGGCGGGGCCGCCAGACCGCGCGCGCCACCGGCAGGCTGCGCAACGGCTGCGGCGGCGGCACCACGTCCACCACGTTGGCCACCAGCCGGAACCGCTCCCCCAGATCCGACATGCCGAGCACCACGGCCGGGCCGGACGCCGCGTCGAAGACCAGCCGGACCGGGTCCTCCCGCCCGCCGATGCCCAGCGGGTGCACCTCCGCGGTCGGCACGTCGGCGGCGATGCTCGGGCACACCTCCAGCATGTGCGCGCCGAGGACCAGCTCGTGGCCGAACGTCAGGTCGTAGGTGTAGTCCTCCATGAAGGACGTCCCACCCTCGACGCCGACGGCCATCGCCTTCAGCGTCCGCACCAGGATCGACGTCTTCCAGTCCCCCTCGCCGCCGAAGCCGTAGCCATCGGCCATCAGCCGCTGCACCGCGATGCCGGGGAGCTGGCGCAGCCCGCCGAGGTCCTCGAAGTTCGTGGTGAACGCGCGGAAGCCACCGTCGTCCAGGAACGCCCGCAGCCCCAACTCCTGGCGGGCGGCGTAGCGCAGCGAGTCGTGCCGGTCGCCGCCGGCCCGAAGCGCCGGGTCCAGCCGGTAGGTGTCGTCGTACTCCTTCACCAGGTCGTCCACCTGCGCCTCGGCGACCTGGTCGACCACCGCGACCAGGTCGTTCACGCCGTAGGTGTTGACCGAGACGCCGAAGCGCAGCTCCGCCTCGACCTTGTCCCCCTCGGTGACCGCGACGTCGCGCATGTTGTCGCCGAAGCGGGCCAGCCGCAGCGTCCGCACCGACGACCAGCCGATGGCCGCGCGGGCCCAGGCCGCCACCCGCGACACCACCCGCGGGTCGGTGACGTGCCCGACGACCGTCTTGCGGGCCACCCCCAGGCGGGTCTGGATGTACCCGAACTCGCGGTCGCCGTGCGCGGCCTGGTTCAGGTTCATGAAGTCCATGTCGATGGTGTCCCACGGCAGCGCCACGTTCGCCTGGGTGTGCAGGTGCAGCAGCGGCGTCTGCAACGCGTCCAGCCCGGCGATCCACATCTTGGCCGGTGAGAACGTGTGCATCCAGGCGATCACCCCGACCGCGCCCTGCACGGCCGCGTCCCGGCAGGCCGCGAGGATGTCCGTGCTGGAGGTGAGGACCGGCTTCCAGACCACGCGCACCGGGAGCTCCGACGACTCGTCCAGCCGGGCGGCGATCTGCCGGGACTGGTCGGCGACCTGCCGCAGGGTGTCCTCGCCGTAGAGACCCTGGCTACCGGTGAGGAACCAGACCTCGGGCTGGGGGTGAGTTGCCATGTTCGTGCCTTCCGCGCTAGGAGCAGTCACTTGAACCGGATGCCGATGAGGCGCTGGAGGAGGATGAACGCGAAGAGCAGGCCGCCGATCACGATCTTGGTCCACCAGGAGTTGAGGCTGCCGTCGAACGTGATCAGGGTCTGGATCACGCCCAGCACCAGCACGCCGAGCACGGTGCCGAAGACGTAGCCCGAGCCGCCGGTGAGCACCGTGCCGCCGATGACGACCGCGGCGATCACGTCCAGCTCCATCCCGACCGCGATCAGCGGCGCGCCGGAGAGCGTGTAGAACGACAGCAGGATGCCGCCGATGGCCGAGCACAGCCCGCTGATCGTGTAGACCGCGATCCGGGTGCGGCCCACCGGCAACCCCATCAGCAGCGCCGACTGCGCGTTGCCGCCGACCGCGTAGACGTTGCGGCCGAACCGGGTGTACGCCAGCACGTATGCGGCGACCAGCACCACCGCGAACGCGATCAGCACGCTGATCGACACGAAGTTCCCGGCCGGGTTCCCGATGCGCTCCTGGGACATCCCGGTCCAGAAACCGTCGGTGATGGAGATCGAGGCGTCGCTGATGAACGTGCACATGCCCCGGGCGAAGAACATCCCGGCGAGTGTGACGATGAACGGCTGGATCTCGAAGAAGTGGATCGCGCAGCCCATCAGGAACCCGAGCGCCGGGCCGATGAGCAGCGCGACGACGAGCACCAGGCCCGCCGGCAGGCCGTCGCGCAGCAGCGCGGCCGACACCATCGCGGTCATCGCCACCACCGAGCCGACGGACAGGTCGATGCCACCGGTGAGGATCACGAACGTCATGCCGACCGCGACCACGAGCATGAAGCCGTTGTCGATGAAGACGTTGAAGACCACCTGGACGTTGGAGAACGCGCGGTACTGCGAGACGCCGACGCCGTACATGACCAGCAGCAGCGCGAGTGTGGCCAGCACCGGGACGTGCCGCCGGGGCAGGCTGGGCCGCCAGGACCGGACGGCGGACAACGTGGTGCTGCTCATGCCGGCACCTGCTCCTTCTCCCGCTGCGGCGCCGCCGGACCGGGCTCGACCCCACCACGCCGGCGGCGACGGAAGCGGGCCCGGAACGCCGGGGCCTGCACCAGGCAGACGGCGATCACGACGACGGCCTTGAACAGCAGCGACGTCTGCGGCGAGATGTTCATGGCGTACACGGTGGTGGTCAGGGTCTGGATGATCAGCGCGCCGAGGACCGTGCCGCTGAGCGAGAACCGGCCGCCGGCCAGCGAGGTGCCGCCGATCACCACGGCGAGGATCGCGTCGAGTTCGATCCACAGCCCGGCGGCGTTGCCGTCCGCGCTGGACACGTTCGCGGTGACCATGAAGCCGGCCACCGCGGCGCAGGCGGCGCTGACCACGTAGACGAGGAAGATCACGCGGCGCGACCGGATGCCGGCCAGCCGGCTGGCCTCGGCGTTGCCGCCGACCGACTCGACGATCAACCCGAGCGCGGTGCGCCGGGTGAACGCGGCCACCAGCAGCGCCGCGGCCAGGGCGATGAGGATGGCCAGCGGCAGGGTCAGAAAGCTTCCCAGCCCGATCGCCCGGTACGGCCCGGAGTTGATCGTGATGATCTGTCCCTCGGTGACGAGCTGGGCGATTCCCCGGCCGGCCACCATCAGGATCAGCGTGGCGATGATCGGCTGGATGCCGATGACGGAGACCAGCACCCCGTTCCAGGCGCCGAGCACGAGCGCGGCCCCGAACGCCAGAGCCAGCGCGGTGGCCACCGTGGCCGGGCTGTTCTGGTCGGCCGCGCCGCTGATGTGCAGGCAGGCGATCGCGCCGCTGATGGCGCAGAGCGAGCCGACGGACAGGTCGATGCCGCCGGTGGCGATGACCAGGGTCATGCCGAGGGCGACCAGGATCAACGGCGCGCTCAGCCGGAGGATGTCGACGGGCGTGCCGTACAGGTGGCCGTTCTTGACCTCGACGGCAAGGAAGCCGGGCCGGTAGACGGTGTTCGCGGCGATCATCACCACGAGCACCACGGCCGGCCAGAACAGCCGGTGCCCGGTCAGCGGGCGGAGGCGGTCGGCGACGGTGTTCATCGGTTCACCTCCTCCCGGGGGGTTCCGCTGGCGATGGTGCGCATGACGCGGTCGGCGTCGAGCGTGTCGTCGTTGTCGAGCTGGGCGACCATCTCGCGGTCGCGCATGACCGCGACCCGGTGGCTCAGGCGCAGCACCTCCTCCAGCTCGGCGGAGATGAACAGCACCGCCATGCCGCCGTCGGAGAGCTGCACCACCAGCTTCTGGATCTCGGCCTTGGCGCCGACGTCGATGCCGCGGGTGGGCTCGTCGAGGATGAGCAGGCGCGGCTCGGTGATGAGCCAGCGGGCCAGCAGCACCTTCTGCTGGTTGCCGCCGGAGAGGTTGCGCACCGGCAGCTCCGGGTTGGCCGGGCGGATGCTGAGCGCCTGGACGTACTTCTGCACCAGCTCGTCCTGCCGGCGGCGGGGGATCGGACGCAGCCAGCCGCGGGCGGCCTGCATCGCCAGGATCATGTTCTCCCGCACCGACAGCTCCGGCACGATGCCCTCCGCGCGGCGGTTCTCCGAGCAGAAGCCGATGCCCCGGTCGATGGCCTGGATCGGGGTGCGCAGCGGCGCCCGGCCGCCGTCGACGAGGACCTGGCCGTGGTCGGCGCGGTCGGCGCCGAAGAGCAACCGCGCCACCTCGGTACGACCGGAGCCGAGCAGGCCGGCCAGGCCGACCACCTCGCCGGCGTGGATGCGCAGGCTGAACGGGGCGACCGCGCCACGGCGACCCAGCTCGGCGGCGTCCACCAGCGGGGCCGTGCCGTCGGGCGTCACGGAGGCGCGCTTCTGCTGCTCCTCGAGCCGTTCCAGCACGTCCAGCTCCTGGCCGATCATCTTCTCCACCAGGCTGAACTGCGGCAGCTCCTCGGTGCGGTACTCCCCCACCAGGCTGCCGTTGCGCAGCACCGTGATGCGGTCGGCGACCGCGTAGACCTGGTCGAGGAAGTGGGTGACGAACAGGATCGCGATCCCCTCGTCGCGCAACTGGCGCATGATGCGGAAGAGCTGGGCGACCTCGCCGGCGTCCAGGCTGGAGGTCGGCTCGTCGAGGATGAGCACCCGGGCCTGGACGTCGATGGCGCGGGCGATGGCCACCATCTGCTGCACAGCGAGCGAGTACGTCCCGAGCTGCGCGCCGACGTCGAGGTCGAGGTCGAGCCGGGTCAGGAGCTGCCGGGCCCGGCGACGCATCTCGCCCCAGCGCACCGCGCCCAGCCGGCGGGGCTCGCGGCCGATGAAGATGTTCTCCGCCACCGACAGGTTGGTGCAGAGGTTGACCTCCTGGTAGACGGTGCTCACGCCGGCCGCGGCGGCCTGCATCGGCCCGGTGAAGGACACCTGCTCGCCGGCGAGCGTGACGATGCCGGCGTCGGTGCCGTAGACACCGGTCAGCACCTTGATCAGGGTTGACTTGCCGGCGCCGTTCTCGCCCATGAGGGCGTGGACCTCGCCCGGGAACAGCCGGAAGTCGACGTCGTGCAGCGCCCGGACCCCGGGGAAGGTCTTGCTGATGCCGGTCATGGTCAGGACCGGACGGTCACCCGTACCCATCGGACCTCTTCTTCGGACGGTGGTGGCGCGGGGGCCGCCGTCGGCGCGACGGCGACCCCCGAGGTGGGTCAGTACTTGCGGTTGGGCAGGGCCTCCTTCGCCGTCTCCTGCGTGAAGGTGGTCTCCTCGGTCTCGATCCGGGCCGGCACCTCCTCGCCGGCCTTGACCTTCTTCGCGAGGTCCATCAGCTGCGGGCCGAGCAGCGGGCTGCACTCGGCGATGAAGTTGAACTTGCCGTCCGCGAGGGCCTGCATGCCGTCCTTCACCGCGTCGACGGTGATGATGGTGATGTCCTTGCCCGGCACCTTGCCGGCCGCGGTGATCGCCTCGAGCGCGCCCAGGCCCATGTCGTCGTTGTGCGCGAAGAGCACGTCGATCTTCGGGTTGGCCTTGAGGAACTGCTCCATCACCTGCTTGCCGCCGGCGCGGGTGAAGTCGCCCGACTGCGACGCGATGATCTTCAGGTTGGGGTTGGCCGCGATCGCCTCGCCGAAGCCCGCCTTGCGGTCGTTGGCCGGCGCCGAGCCGGTCGTGCCCTGCAGCTCGACGATGTTGACCGGGCCGGTGGCCGCCTTCTTCTGCTCCACTAGCCACTCGCCGGCGAGCCGGCCCTCCTTCTTGAAGTCCGAGCCGAGGAACGTCTTGTAGAGCGACTTGTCGGCCGAGTCGACCGCGCGGTCGGTCAGGATCACCGGGATCTTGGCGTCCTTGGCCTCCTTGAGCACGGTGTCCCAGCCGGACTCCACCACCGGCGAGAAGGCGATCACGTCCACCTTCTGCTGGATGAAGTTCCGGATCGCCTTGATCTGGTTCTCCTGCTTCTGCTGCGCGTCGTCGAACTTCAGCTCGACGCCGGCCTCGCCCGCCGCCTCCTTGATCGAGGTGGTGTTGGCGGTCCGCCAGCCGCTCTCCGCGCCGACCTGGGAGAAGCCCAGCACCAGCTTGTCGCTGCCGCCGCCGGAATCGCCGCCGGTGTCGCTGTTGCCGCAGGCGGCGATGCTGCCGGCGAGCAGCACGCCGGCCAGGGCCGCGATGACCGTACGGGCCGTGCTCCTGGTTCTCATCGAATCTCCTCGGGGTGGGGTGATCCGGGCGCGCGACCGGCGGGGCCGGGGCGACCGGTTGTGGTGGTGGGATGAGGTGGTGCTGGCCGGTGTCAGCCGCTCGGCGGGCGCTGGCCGTACACGTTCTGGTAGCGGTCGTGCAGCGCGTCGACGTCGGCCGGCGCGATCGGCAGCGGCTGCCCCAGCGCGCGGGCCAGGTGCGCGGTGCGTGCGACGTCCTCGCACATCACCGCGGCCTTGACCGCCGCCCGGGCGTCCCTGCCGATGGTGAACACGCCGTGGTTGCGCATGAGCACCGCGGGCGAGCGGTGCCCGGACAGCGTGCCGACGATGCCCTTGCCGATGTCGTCGCCGCCGATCAGGGCGAACGGTCCGACCGGGATCTCCCCGCCGAACTCGTCGGCCTGGGCGGTCAGCCAGCACGGGATCGCCTCACCCCGAGCCGCCCAGGCGGTGGCGTAGCCGCTGTGGGTGTGCACGACGCCGCCGACCTCGGGCATCGCGCGGTAGACGTAGGCGTGCGCGGCGGTGTCGCTGGACGGGGCGCCGCCGCCGTCGACCACCACGCCGTCGAGGTCGCAGAGCACCATGGTGTCGGCGGTCAGGTCGTCGTAGTCCACTCCGCTCGGCTTGATGACCATGAGGTCCTGTCCCGATACCCGCGCCGAGACGTTGCCGGCGGTCCAGGCCACCAGGTTGTTGCGGGTCAGCTCACGGTGCAGCCGGGCGACGGTCTCGCGCAGCGCGGCGACGGCGGGGGTCATCCGACCACCTCCAGGGTCGAGGCGGCCGGCTCGGCGGGGGCGTCGAGCGCCGCGTTGCGGATCGCCCGCAGGCGCAGCATGACGTCGCTCGCGCCGCGGCCGAAGTGGTCGTGCAGCGCGCGGTACTCGGCGTAGAGCGCGTCGTAGGCCCGCACGTTCGCCGGGATCGGCCGGTAGACGGCCTCGTCCACCCGCCCCATGGCCGCGGACGCCTCGTGCACCGTCGGGTACGCGCCGGCGGCGACCGCCGCGTGGATGGCGGAGCCGAGCGCCGGGCCCTGCGCCGAGCCGATGATGCCCAGCGGCCGGTTGGTGACGTCGGCGTAGATCTGCATCAGCAGCCGGTTGGAGGTGAGCCCGCCGGCCACCACCAGGTCGTCGACCGGCACGCCCGCCTCGGCGAAGGCCTCCACGATCATCCGGGTGCCGTACGCGGTGGCCTCCAGCAGCGCGCGGTAGACGTCCGCCGGCCGGGTGGCCAGGGTCAGGCCGACGACCAGCCCGCTGAGGTCGTGGTTGACCAGCAGCGACCGGTTGCCGTTCCACCAGTCGAGCGCGACCAGGCCGTGCGCGCCGACCGGCTGGGCGGCGGCCAGCTCGGTGAGCCGCTCGTGCGAGTCGAGGCCGGCGGGCGCGGCGTGCCGCACGAACCAGCCGAAGATGTCGCCGACGCCGCTCTGCCCGGCCTCGTAGCCCCAGGCGCCGGGGCTGATGCCGCCGTCGACCACGCCGCACATGCCGGGCACCTCGGCGGGGTGGGTGCCGTTGAGCACGTGGCAGGTGGAGGTGCCCATGATGGCCACCAGCCGGCCCGGGCGCAGCGCCTGGGCGGAGGCCGCGGTGACGTGCGCGTCGACGTTGCCGACGGCGACCGCGATGCCCTCCGGCAGCCCGGTCCAGGCGGCGGCGCGGGCGCCGAGCACGCCGGCCCGGTCGCCCAGTGGCAGCAGCGGGCCGTCCAGTTTGGTGACGAAGTCGGCGAAGGCGGGGTCGAGCGCGGCCAGGTAGTCCGGCGACGGGTAGCGGCCGTCCTGCCGGATGCCCTTGTAGCCGGCGGTGCAGGCGTTGCGCGTCTGGACGCCGCACAGCTCCCAGACGATCCAGTCGGCGGCCTCGACGAGGCGCTCGGCCCGCCGGTAGACCTCCGGGTCCTCGTCGAGGATCTGCAGTCCCTTGGCGAACTGCCACTCGGCGGAGATCTTGCCGCCGTAGCGGCCGATCCAGGGCTCGCCGCGCTCGTGCGCCAACGCGTTGATCCGGTCGGCCTGCGGTTGCGCGGCGTGGTGCTTCCAGAGCTTGACCCAGGCGTGCGGCCGGTGACGCAGCTCGGGCAGCTCGCACAGCGGGGTGCCGTCGGCGAGCGTGGGCAACACGGTGCAGGCGGTGAAGTCGGTGCCGATCCCGATCACCGTGGCCGGGTCCACCCGGGCCGCGGCCAGCGCGGCGGGCACCGCCTCGCGCAGCACGTCGCGGTAGTCCTCGGGGTCCTGCAACGCCCAGTCCGGGGGCAGCGACGGGCCGCCGTCGGGCAGGGCCGCCTCGATCACGCCGTGCCGGTACTCGTGCACCGCGGTGCCGACCTCGGCGCCGTCGCGGACCCGCACCACGAGCGCCCGCCCGGACAACGTGCCGAAATCGACCCCGACCACGTAGCGGTCGGGCCCGTCAATCTCGCTCATCTGCACCTCTCCCGTGTCACGGAGTTAGTGTTAGCGCTCACATATACATCCGTCAAGACACCTGAGCGCAACGGCTGCGTAACGAGCGACGGCGCGTTGCGAGGGTCGCCGACGACCGCGCCGGGACCGGCCCGGCCACGCCCCACCGGAGATCGTCCGGCGGCGCCGGCAGGCCACGGTGACGGACCCCAGCCTGGCAGTGTTAGCGAGAACATAAAAGACCTGATGGAGATCACGGTACGACCGCCCCGCGCCACCCCGGGCAGCGGGCCGGCATGCCGCCGACGAGCCGCCAGAAGGGCTCTCAACGGCTCTTTCTTGGGTCGTCCGCCCACCCTTCGGGCCGACTCTCGGCGACCGGCGGACCCGCCAAGCTATTTACAGCATTTGATGTCAGCGATAACATCCGCGACATCGCAGTGCCCACGAGTCGTCCCCGGGCGGACACCACCGGCACCGCGGCGAGGCGACGGCCGGCGGCGTCCCCGGCCATCGCCGACCCACCACCTGAGAGCGACCGCCGGCGGCCCACCGGTCCCCTCGACGCCACGGCCCGCCCGGTGACCCACCGGCCCCGTGACACGGACCGCCGCGTGCGACCGCTCGCCGGACGCCGGCACCGTCGGCGCCCTCGACCGAGGAGGACCTGTGCGAAGAAGAACACGACGGCTGCTGGCCGCTCTGGGGGTGGCGGCGGTCGCGGTCGCCGCCACCGCCGTCGGCGGGGCCGCCGTCCCACAGCCGGCGCGGGCGCTCGACAACGGCGTCGCCCGTACGCCGCCGATGGGGTGGAACAGTTGGAACACCTTCGGCTGCAACATCAACGAGACGCTGATCCGGCAGATGGCCGACGCGATGGTCAGCTCCGGCATGCGCGACGCGGGCTACCAGTACGTCGTCGTCGACGACTGCTGGATGAACCCGAACCGGGACTCGGCGGGCAACCTGCAGGGCGACCCGAGCCGCTTCCCGTCCGGCATGAGGGCGCTCGGCGACTACATCCACGCCCGGGGCCTGAAGTTCGGCATCTACCAGGGCCCGCTGGACAAGACGTGTGCGCAGTACTTCAACAGCTATCCCGGCGCCACCGGGGCCCAGGGGCACGAGGCGCAGGACGCCCGGCAGTTCGCCGCCTGGGGGGTCGACTACCTCAAGTACGACTGGTGCTCGCCCAGCGGCACCATCGACGACCAGGTGCGCGTCTTCAACATCATGCGCGACGCGCTCGCCGCCACCGGCCGGCCGATCGTCTACAGCATCAACTCCAACAGCGTCCACTCCAAGACCGGCCCGCAGCGTGACTGGGGCGACGTGGCGAACATGTGGCGCACCACCGAGGACATCACCAACACCTGGAACAGCGGCCAGACCAACGGCTACCCGATGGGCGTGCAGAACATCGTCGACGTCACCGTGCCGCTGGCCGGACGGGCCAAGCCCGGCGCGTTCAACGACATGGACATGCTGGAGGTCGGTCGCGGTGGGATGACCGACACCGAGATGCGCAGCCACTTCGCGCTGTGGGCGACGATGGCCTCCCCGCTGATCGCCGGCAACGACCTGCGCTCCATGAACGCGGCCACGCAGACGATCCTGAAGAACGCCAACCTGATCGGCATCAGCCAGGACCCGCTCGCCCGGCAGGCCGGTCAGGTCTCCTTCGACGGCACCCGGCGGGTGCTGGCCAAGCCGCTGGCCAACGGCGACGTGGCGGTCGTCCTGTTCAACCAGGGCAGCGCCACCACCACGGTCTCCACCACGGCCGCGGCGGTGGGCAAGAGCGGCAGCTCGTTCACCCTGCGCGACGCGTGGACCGACGCCACCTCCACCAGCACCGGCGCGATCTCCGCCAGCGTGCCCGCACACGGCACCGTGGTCTACCGGGTCAGCGGGGGCGGCACCACCACGCCGCCGCCCACCCCGACCACGTTCCGGCTGCGCAGCGAGTCGTCCGGCCGCTGCCTCGACGTCGACAACGGCGGCACGGCCAACGGCACCGGCACGCTGGTCTGGGACTGTCACAGCAACGCCAACCAGCAGTTCACCGCCAACGGCCAGACGCTTCAGGTGCTCGGCAAGTGCCTGGACGTGCCGACCGGCGCCACCGCCGGCACCCGGGTGCAGATCTGGGACTGCAACGGCGGCACCAACCAGCAGTGGACGTTCAACGGCAACGGCACGGTGAGCAACGGGCGGTTCCCGACGTTGTGCCTGGACGTCGACGGCGGCGCCACCGCCAACGGCACCCGGGTGATCCTCTGGACCTGCCACGGCAACACCAACCAGCGGTGGAGCCGGGCGTGACCGTGCGGCCGGCCGGACGGCTCCCCCGCCGTCCGGCCGGCCGGCCTCAGCGGCTGCCCGCGGCGCGGCGCTTGTTCCAGATGTCGAACGCCACGGCGGCGAGCAGCACCAGGCCCTTCACCACCGACTGGATCGACTGGTCGACGCCCATGAGCTGCATGCCGTTGCTCATCACCGCCATGATCAGGCCACCCACCATCGCGCCGACGACGGTGCCGACCCCGCCGGTGACCGCCGCGCCGCCGATGAAGGCCGCCGCGATCGCGTCCAGCTCGAACATGTTGCCCGCCGCCGGCTGCGCCCCGTTGGACCGGGAGGAGTAGATGACCCCGGCCACCGCGGAGAGGAAGCCCATGTTGACGAAGACCCAGAAGTTGACCCTCCTCACCCGGACCCCGGACAGCGTCGCCGCCGGCAGGTTGCCGCCGATCGCGTAGACCTGGCGGCCGAAGACGGTGCGGCGGGTGAGCAGCCCGTAGACGAGCACCAGCACGGCCAGCACGATCAGCACGATCGGCAGGCCCCGCGCGTGCGCGAGCTGCCAGGCGAACCACAGCACCACCGCGCCGACCACCACCACCCGCAGGACGAACAGCGGGAACGACTCCACCGGCTGCTCGTGGCGGACCCGGGCCAGCCGGGTCCGGAAGACGCTCGCCGCGTACCCGAGGACCGCGAAGACGCCGATGAACAGCGTGAACGCGTCGAAGCCCTGCCCGCCGAACAGGCCGTTGAGGAAGCCGGCCGCGACCCGCTGGTACTCCGCCGGGAACGGCGACAGCGAGATGTTGTCCAGCACCCGCAGCGTCAGGCCGCGGAACAGCAGCATGCCGGCCAGCGTGACGATGAACGCCGGGATCCCGGCGTAGGCGACCCAGAGGCCGTGCCAGGCGCCCACCGCCACGCCCACGACGAGCGCGGCGAGGATGCCGACCCACCAGGGCATGCCCTCGCGGATGACGAGCACGGCGGAGACCGCGCCGGTCAGCGCCACCACCGACCCGACGGACAGGTCGATGTGCCCGCCGATGATCACGATGACCATGCCGATCGCGAGCACCAGGATGTACGAGTACTGGAGCACGATGTTGGTGATGTTGCCGGGGCTGAGCGAGACGCCGTCGGTGAGGACCGCGAACAGCGCGACGATCACCACCAGGGCGATGTAGATGCCGCTCTGGCGAAGGTTGCCGAGGATCAGCGTGCGCGGGTCGCTGGTGCCGGTGTGCAGGGTGGCCGCCGCGCCGGAGTCGGGCGTGTCGAGCTTCGGTGAGGTCGCGGGCTTCGTGCTGGTCATCGGACGAGATCCCTGTCCTTGGTCATGAGTTCCATCAGGTTCTCCTGGGTGGCCTCGTCCACCGGCAGTTCCCCGGTGATCCGGCCGGCCGCCAGGGTGTAGATGCGGTCGCACATGCCGAGCAGCTCGGGCAGCTCGGAGGAGATGATGACGACGGCCTTGCCGGCGGCCACCAGGCGGTTGACGATCGTGTAGATCTCGAACTTCGCCCCGACGTCGATGCCGCGGGTCGGCTCGTCGAGGATCAGCACGTCCGGGTCGGTGAACAGCCACTTGGCCAGCACGACCTTCTGCTGGTTGCCGCCGGAGAGCTTGCCCACCACCGACATGACGGTCGGCGCCTTGATGTTCATGTCGCGCCGGCCCCGCTCGGCGACCGTGATCTCCTCGTTGCCGTCGATCCAGCCGTGGCGGGCGAGCTTGCCGAGCGCGGCGGCCGAGATGTTGCCCCGTACGTCGTCGATAAGGTTGAGGCCGTAGTGCTTGCGGTCCTCGGTCGCGTACGCGATGCCGTTGGCGATCGCCTCGGCCACCGTCCGGGTGCGCACCTGGCGGCCGTTGACGAAGACCCGCCCGGAGATGTCCCGCCCGTACGCGCGGCCGAACACGCTCATCGCCAGCTCGGTGCGGCCGGCCCCCATCAGGCCGGCGATGCCGACGACCTCGCCCGCGCGGACGCTCAGCGAGGCCCGGTCGACCACCAGCCGGTCCTGGGTCGGGTGGCGCACGGTCCAGTCCTCGATCCGCAGCACCTCCGCCCCGGGCGTCGACGTCCGGGTCGGGTAGAACGCGGCGAGGTCGCGGCCGACCATGCCGCGGATGATCCGCTCCTGGGTCGCGGTGCCGTCGCCCATGTCGAGCGTCTCCACCGTGCGGCCGTCGCGGATGACCGTGGTCGAGTCGGCGACAGCGGTGATCTCGCCGAGCTTGTGGGAGATCATGATGCAGGTGATGCCCTGGTCGCGCAGCCGGCGCAGCAGGTCGAGCAGGTGCGCCGAGTCGACGTCGTTGAGCGCCGCGGTCGGCTCGTCCAGGATGAGCAGCCGGACCTTCTTGGACAGCGCCTTGGCGATCTCCACCAGTTGCTGCTTGCCCACCCCGAGCTGGATGACCGGGGTCACCGGGTTCTCGTCCAGGCCGACCGACCGCAGCAGCGCGGCGGCCTCCGCGTTGGTCCGGTGCCAGTCGATCAGCCCACCGCGTCCGCGGCGCTCGTTGCCGAGAAAGATGTTCTCCGCGATCGACAGGTAGGGCACCAGCGCCAACTCCTGGTGGATGATGACGATGCCGCGTGACTCGCTGTCCCGGATGCCCCGGAACTCGACCGGCTCGCCGTCGAGGACGATCTGCCCGTCGTAGCTGCCGGCCGGGTAGACCCCGGAGAGCACCTTCATCAGGGTGGACTTGCCGGCGCCGTTCTCGCCGCAGATCGCGTGGATCTCGCCGCGCCGGACGGCGAGCGAGACGTCCTGGAGCGCGGCCACTCCGGGAAAGGTCTTGGTGATGTCGCGCATTTCGAGGATGTGGTCGCTCATGCACACCGTCCTGCTCGGTTCCGTCCCGTCGGTACGCCGGCGGGCCCGGTGACGCGGCACGCCACCGGGCCCGTCGTGCGGGTCAGCCGGCCCGGCCGGCGGCGACCTCCTGGGCGGTCAGGTAGCCCGAGTCGATGAGCGCGGACTTGATGTCGTCCTTGTAGACGGTCTGCACCGGCAGCAGGAACGCGGGCACGACCTTGACGCCGTTGTCGTACGCCTTGGTGTCGTTCGCCTTGGGCTCCTCCTTCTTCAGGAACGCCTCGGCGGCGACCACGGCCTGGTCGGCCAGCAGGCGGGTGTCCTTGAAGACGGTGGAGCTCTGGATGCCGTCGTTGATCAGCTTGACCGAGGCGACCTCGGCGTCCTGACCGGTGATCACCGGCATCTTCCTGGCCCCGCCGCGGTAGCCGGCGTTCTGCAGGGCGGTGATGATGCCCCGGGACAGGCCGTCGAACGGCGACAGCACGCCGTCGACCTTGCCGCCGTCGTTGTAGCTGGAGGTGAGCAGGTCCTCCATCCGCTTCTGCGCGGTCTCCTGCTGCCAGCGCAGGATGGCCACCTGCTCGATCTTCGTCTGGCCGGACGTCACCTTCAGCGTGCCGGCGTCGAAGTACGGCTTGAGCGTGTCCATCGCGCCGTTGAAGAAGAAGTGCGCGTTGTTGTCGTCCAGCGAGCCGGCGAACAGCTCGATGTTGAACGGGCCGGTCGCGCTGCCCTTCGAGCCGTCCTTGTTCTGCAGGCCGAGGCCGACCAGCAGCGCGTTGGCCTGGGCCACGCCGACCTTGTAGTTGTCGAAGCTGACGTAGAAGTCGACGTTGGGGCTGTTGCGGATCAGCCGGTCGTAGGAGATGACCGGGATCTTCGCCGCCGCGGCGGCCTGGAGCTGACCGCTGAGCGCGGTGCCGTCGATCGGGGCGATCACCAGCACGTCCGCGCCCTGGGTGATCATCTGGTCGATCTGCTGGGACTGGGTGGGGATCTCGTCCCCGGCGTACTGCAGGTCGACCTTGTAGCCCTTGGCCTGCAGCTTCTCCTTCACCGAGTTGCCGTCGGCGATCCACCGCTCCGAGGTCTGGGTCGGCATCGAGACGCCGATGGTCAGGTCGCCGGGCTTGGCGGTGCTGGTGTCACCCCCGCCGCCCGCGCCCTCACCGCTGCACGCGGCCAGGCTGACGGCGATCGCGACGCCGCCGAGCGCGGCCAGAAATCGTCTGCGCACGAGCATTCCTCTCCCCTACGTACTCCACGAACCGCACCGGAATCCTCTCGGGAGTGTTAACGCTCACAAGTTGCACCGTCAACCGGTCGGGCGAAACGCGCATGTCTCGGTCTCGTAACAGAAGCGCCGTCGACAGCACGCGGGGCGGCGCGTCAAGAGATCGACGCACCGCCCCGGTGACGGACGGAATCAGGCGGCCGTGCAGGTCGGGGTGAGGTTCGACGCGCTGCCGTTGCCCTGGAACCCGAACTCGGTGCTCTGCCCGGCGGCGAGCTGGCCGTTGTAGTCCACGTTGGTGAACCGCACCGCGCCGGAGCTGCCACTGGCCGTCGCGCTCCACGTATTCGTCACGCTCACCCCACCGGGCAACGTCACCGCGACCGACCAACCCCGGGTACCACCCGAACCGGCCGTCACCTTCACCGTGGCCACGAAACCACCCGTCCACGAGTTCAACGACACCGTCGCCGAACACCCACCCGTACTCGGCGGCGGCGTCGTCGGTCCGGGCGGCGGCGTGGTGGGTCCCGGCGAGGGCGTCGTCGGGCTCGGCGCCGGGGTGGTCGGGCTCGGCGGTGGCGTGGTCGCGCCGGTGCCGTCGAAGCCGAGGAACCGCACCGCCTGGGCGGCGTCGAACGGGATCGAGTGACCGTAGCCCTGGAAGCTGATCGCCTCCACCGGCGGAGTGCCGCCGGTGCCTCCGTAGCGGGTCCGGACGGCGCTGGCCTGCGGGTAGTCCGTCATGCTCGGCGTCTGCGAGACACCCAGCACGTTCGTCCACTGCTTGATCTGCTCGCCGAAGTTGACGTAGCTCAGCGTGGTGTCCGTGGTGCCGTGCCAGATCTGCATCCGGGGACGCCGGCCGGTGTAGCCCGGGTAGGCGTTGCGGACCAGGTCCCCCCACTGCTGCGGGGTCTTGGTGATCCGCCCGCCGGAGCACTCGCTGTTCCACTCCGAGCCGTTGGTGGTGGCGAAGCAGCCGAACGGCACGCCGGACGAGCTGACCCCGGCGTGGAACACGTCCGGGTAGACGCCGGCCATCACGTTCGTCATCATCGCGCCGGACGAAGCGCCGGCGACGCCGATGCGGGCCGGGTCGACCGGGTAACGGCTCGACACGTAGTCGATCATCGACTTGAGACCGACCGGGTCGCTACCACCACCGCGCCGCAGCGCCTGCGGTGACGACACGTCCCAGCACTTGCTGCTGCGGGTCACCGACGGGTAGATCACGATGAAGCCGTAGCGGTCGGCCAACGGGCTGTAGCCGGATCCGGTGTGCATCGCCGGGCCGCTGCCGGTGCAGTAGTGCAGGACCAGCAGCAGGGCCGGCCGGGACGGGAGCCGGTCCGGCACGTACAGGTGCATCTGCAGGTTGGTCGGGTTGGTCCCGAAGTTGGTCACCTGGGTGAGCGCGGCGGCGGACGCCGGGCCGGCGGCGGTGACGACGGCGGTCGCCGTCGCCAGGGCCGTCGCCAGCACGGCCGCGAGCAGCGCGATCTTCGCTCTCATCGACGGTTCCTCCACGATGGGGTACGGAGCCGCCGGCCCGGCCCACGGTGACGCGGGCCGGGCCGGCGGGCGGATCAGCTGGCGGAGCAGGTGGGCGTGAGGCCGGACGCGCTGCCGTTGCCCTGGAACCCGAACTCGGTGCTCTGGCCGGCGCCGAGCTGGCCGTTGTAGTCCACGTTGGCGAACCGCACCGTCCCGGTGGAACCGCTGGCGGTCGCGCTCCAGGTGTTGGTGACGCTGGCGCCACCGGGAAGCGTCACGCTCACCGTCCAGCCCCGGGTGCCGCTCGAACCGGCGGTCACCTTGATCGTGGCCACGAAACCACCGGTCCACGAGTTCAGCGACACCGTCGCCGAACAGCCACCCGTACCCGGCGGCGGCGTGGTCGGGTTCGGCGGCGGGGTGGTCGGGTTGCCCGGCGTCGTCGGCGGCGGCGTGCTGGTCCCGCCGGCGTTGAGCGCGTTCAGCACCGACGTGTACGCGGCCTTCTTGTTGCCGGCGCAGTCGAAGAGCAGCGCGTTGTCCGAGCCGCGCCACGAGTCGCAGTCGCGCACGCCCCACACGGTGATGCCGGTGCAGCGCGACACCGCCATGCAGGAGCGGGTGACCGTGCCGAAGATGTTCGCCTGGTTGCCGCCGGTCATCACGTCCAGCTCGGTGATCTGCACGTCCACGCCGAGGTCGGCGAAGCGCTGCAGGTTGGCCTGGTAGTCGCCCGGGATCGTGGTGCCCAGGTGCGACTGGAAGCCGACGCAGTCGATCGGCACGCCGCGGGACTTGAAGTCCCGCACCATGTTGTAGACGCCCGTCGACTTCGCGTTGATCCCGTCGGTGTTGTAGTCGTTGTAGCAGAGCTTCGCGCCCGGGTCGGCGGCCCGCGCGGCCCGGAAGGCCGCCTCGATCCAGTCGTTGCCGGTGCGCTGGAGGTTGGAGTCGCGGCGCCCGCCGCCACCGCCGTCGGCGAACGCCTCGTTCACCACGTCCCAGGCGTAGATCTGGCCCTTGAAGTGGGTCGCCACCTGGGTGACGTGGTTGATCGCCGCGTTGCGCAGCGCGGTGCCGGACAGGCCCTGCGCCCAGCTCGGCTGCTGCGCGTGCCAGAGCAGGGTGTGGCCGCGCACGCTCATCCCGTTGGCCCGGGCGTGGCTGACCAGCCGGTCACCGCCGGTGTAGTTGAACCGCCCCTGCTGGGGCTCGGTGGCGTCCCACTTCATCTCGTTCTCGGGCACCACGGAGTTGAACTCGCGGTTGAGCACCGTGACGTACGTGTTGTCGGACAGCTTGCCGGTGGCGACCGCCGCGCCGAAGTAGCGGCCCTTCTCGGCCGCCGAGGCGCGGAGCGTGGTGCCGGCGCTGGCGGTGGGCGCCAGCGCCACCGCCATGCCGGCGGCGAGCGCCCCGGCCAGCAGGCCGGTGGACAGCAAGGCTCTGGTGGGTCTCATACAGGATTCCTCTTCCGGGTTGCAGCGGTGGTGATGCGACCAGCGCGGCTCGCCCGGAGAGCCTGTGCTGCGGATGCCCTGCCATCGACTGTGAGCGATAACATGCCCGCGCGTCAAGTCCGGCGCGGGTCAGGGATACACCTTCTCGTGCGCCTTGCGGTAGTCCACGATCTCCGCCGACCGGCCGGTCGCCGCATGCGTCACCCAGGCCGGATTGCCGAGCAGGGCACGGCCCAGCGCGACCAGGTCGAACTCGCCCTCGGCTAGCCGGCGGGTCAGCCCGGACACCGACTCCGGGCCGCCCGGACGCAGGAAGTCGCGGGTCAGGCCGACCGAGCCCACGGTGATCGACGGCAGCCCGGTGAGGCGCTTCGCCCAGCCCGCCAGGTTCCACGGCGAGCCGGCGAACGCGGGCTGCCAGAACCGGCGCTGCGACGCGTGCAGGACGTCCGCGCCGGCCTCGGCGAACGCGCCGAGGATCTCCGCCAGCTCGGCCGGCGTCTCCGCGATCCGGGCGTCGAACGCGCGCTCCTTGAACTGCGAGAACCGCACGATCACCGGCCGGTCCGCCGGGAACCGGTCGCGGACCGCCCGCACCACCGCGGCCGGGAACGCGGCCCGCCGCGCCGGTGAGCCGCCGTACGCGTCGGTCCGCCGGTTCGTGTCCGGCCACAGGAACTCGTCCAGCAGGTAGCCGTGCGCGGCGTGGATCTCCACCGCGTCGAACCCGACCCGGGCGGCGACCCGCGCCGCCGCCGCGTACGCCGCCAGCAGCTCGTCCATGTCGGAGCCGGTCATGGCGTGCCCGACCGGGCGGCCCGGCTCGGGTACGCCCGACGGCGTCCAGGCTGCCCGGCCGTCGATCGGCTCGCGCAGGCTGCCCAGGTGCCACAGCTGCGCGGCGATCCGGCCGCCCGCGCCGTGGACCGCCTCGACCACCCGCCGCCAGCCCGCCTCGGCCGGCCCGGGTGTCAGCCGCGGCACGGTGTCCTCGTGACCGGCGCTCGGGTGGTCGACCAGGACTCCCTCGGTGACGATCAGCCCGACGCCCTGCTCGGCGCGCCGCCGGTAGTAGTCGGCGACCTCCGGCGTCGGCACCCCGCCGGGCGCGCGGTTGCGGGTCATCGGCGCCATGACGAACCGGGTGCGCATCGGCATCCCGGCGACGGTGACGGGTTCGATCAGCGGTGCCACCGGCGATCCGGCGGCGAGCGTGGTGGTCATGTCCCGACGGTAGGAGTTGACACCGGTGTCAGGGGCAAGCCCTGTCCGGCACCGGGCCGTCCGCGACGGTCATGTCGGTGACGACCTCGTCGAGCACCGCGACGGCGTGCGCGAGCCGCGCCATCTCGGCCTCCATCCGGGTCCGCTCCTCGCGCAGCCGGTCGGTCAGCCAGCGGGTGCGGATGTCGGGGTTGGTCACGCAGGGCAGCAGCTCGGACATCCGCCGGCTGCTCAACCCGGCGTCGAAGAGCCGCTGGATGAGGCGTACCCGCTCGACCGCCGACTCCGCGAACACCCGCTGCCCGCTGGCGGTACGCACGGCGGCGAGCAGCCCCTGCTGCTCGTAGTAGCGGATCGACCGGGCGCTGACTCCGGTACGCGCCGACAGTTCACCGATCCGCATCGCGCCTCCCCGCTCCGCTCCGCCCTGCCGGACCGAGCATGCCAGCCGGCGGCGCACCGCCGCTGCCGACCATCGTGTCGGGACGGCCTGCTACGGTTCCGCCGCCCTTGCCACAGCCCCCGCCGGAGGTCGGTGTGATCAACTCGCACGTGTCGTCGTTCGCCGGATTGCCGGTGCTGCCGTTCACACCGGGAATGGCCCTGCCGGACGATCCGTCCGCGGTGGCGTGGCGCCTCGAGGTCGAGGAGTTCGACGCGGAGCCGGAGGAGTTCGCCGCCCTGGTCCACGCGCTGCGCGACGAGGTGCCGGCCGAGGCGGTCCGGGCCGTCGTGGTGGGCGAGTGGGGCGAGGCGTACGAGCGCGCGCTGCCGGTGGACCTGCTGGTCGAGGCCGCGTCGAGCTGGACCGGGCTGCGCGCGCTGTTCCTCGCCGACCTGGTCGCCGAGCAGTGCGAGATCTCCTGGCTGACCCACGGCGACGTCACCTCGCTGCTGGCGGCCTGCCCGGGGCTGGAGGTGCTGTGGATCCGCGGCGCCCAGGGCCTGCGGCTGGCGCCGGACCGGCACGCCGGGCTGCGCGAGCTGCGGATCGAGTCCGGCGGCCTGCCGGCCGAGGTGACGCGCGGCGTCGGCGCCGCCGACCTGCCGGCGCTGCGCCGGCTCGACCTGTGGCTCGGCCGGGCGGACTACGGCCGCGACACCACGCCGGACGACCTGGCGGGCGTGCTGGCCGGCGACCACCTGCCGGCGCTGCGGCACCTGGCGGTGTGCAACGCGGAGAACGCCGACGCGGTCGCCGCGGCGGTGGCGGACGCGCCGGTCGTGCGCCGGCTGGAGGTGCTCGACCTGTCCATGGGCGTGCTCACCGACACCGGCGCGGCGACGCTGCTGGCCGGCCAGCCACTCACCCACCTGCGCCGGCTCGACCTGCACCACCACTTCCTCTCCGACGAGGCGGCCGCGTCGGTGGTCGCCGCGCTGCCCGAGGTCGAGGTCGACGTCTCCGACCCGCAGACCGCCGAGGTGTACGACGGCCGGCAGTACTTCTTCACCGCCGTCGGGGAGTGAGCGGCAGGTGACATGCGACTGACCGTGGTGGGCAACCCGGCCAACCGCCGGGTGGCGCTGTTCGACCGGGCGGTGCGCGACGCCGGCCTGCCGGCGCCCGACGTGCTGCCCTGGGTCGACGTGCTGACCGGGGCCGCGCCGCCGCCGGCCGGCGCGCTGGTGCGGGTGGACTCCCCCGGCGAGGACCCGCTCGTCGACCGGCTGCTGCGCGGCGCGCCCACCGCCGCCCGGCACGGCGAGCTGGTCGGCCTCGCCGACGCGTACGCCGGTCTGGTCGCCGGCCTCGCCCGGGTCGCCGCCGGCGGCGCGGAGCTGCTCAACCATCCGGACGACGTGGCCGTGCTGTGCGACAAGCGGCGCTGTCACGCCGTGCTGGCGGCGGCCGGCGTGCCGGTGCCGGCCGCGCTGCCTCCGGTCGGCGGCTACGCCGCGCTGCGCGAGGCGATGGCCGCGGCCGGCTGGCACCGGGTCTTCGTCAAGCCCGCGCACGGCTCGTCGGCCGCCGGGGTGCTCGCGCTCGCGGTCGGTCCGCGCGGCGTGCAGGCCGACACCACGGTCGAGGCCACCCCGGACGGGTTGTTCAACTCGCTGCGGGTGCGCCGGCTCACCGACGAGGCGGCCGTGGCCGCGATCGTCGACCGGCTGGCCCCCGACGGGCTGCACGTCGAGCGGTGGCTGCCCAAGGCCGGCCTGGGCGACCGGGTGGTCGACGTGCGGGTGCTGGTGGTCGCCGGCCGCCCCACGCACGCGGTGGTCCGGGCCGCCCGCGGTCCCCTGACCAACCTGCACCTCGGCAACGCCCGGGGGGACCTGGCCGCGCTGCGCGCCGCGGCCGGCGCGTCGGCCTGGTCGGCGGCGATGGAGACCTGCGAGCGGGTCGCGGCCTGCTTCCGCGGCTCGCTGCACGTCGGCGTCGACCTGATGTTCCGCACCGGGTGGCGTCGGCACGCGGTCGCCGAGGTGAACGCGTTCGGCGACCTGCTGCCCGGCGTGCTCGTCGACGGCCGGGACGCCTACGCCGAGCAGGTGCACGCGCTGACCACCGGCCGGTGGCGGCGGCGGGCGGAGGTGACCGCGTGCGCGACCTGATCGGCGACCACGACCTGCTCCTGGTCACGCTGGACACGTTGCGCTACGACGTGGCGGCCGAGCTGGCCGCGGCGGGGCGGACGCCGCGCCTGGCCCGGGTGTTGCCCGGTGGCCGGTGGGAGCGCCGGCACTCCCCGGCCAGCTTCACCTACGCCGCGCACCACGCGTTCTTCGCCGGCTTCCTGCCCACTCCGGCCGGGCCGGGCCGGCACGAGCGGCGCTTCGCGGCGGCCTTTCCCGGCAGCGAGACGGCCGGCGCCGACACGTGGGTGTTCGACGCCCCGGACCTGCCGACCGCGCTGGCCGGGGCCGGCTACCACACGCTGTGCCTGGGCGGGGTGGGCTTCTTCAACCGGCACAGTCCGTTGGGTTCGGTGCTGCCCGGCCTGTTCACCGAGGCGCACTGGGAGCCGGAGTTCGGGGTCACGTCCCCGACCTGCCTGGACGCCCAGCTCGACCGGTTGGCGGAGGTGCTGGCCCGGGTGCCGGCGCGCCGTCCGCTGTTCACCTTCCTCAACGTGGCCGCGCTGCACCAGCCCAACCGGCACCACCTGCCGGGCGCCGAGACCGACAGCCGGGCCAGTCACGCCGCCGCGCTGGAATACGTCGACGGCCGTGTCGACCGGCTGTTCCGCCTGGTCACCGGGCGGGGCCGGCCGGTGTTCACGATCGTCTGCTCCGACCACGGCACCGCCTACGGGGAGGACGGCCACACCGGCCACCGGATCGGCCACGACGTGGTGTGGACCGTCCCCTACGCCGACTTCACCCTGCACCCGGGAGAATGGTGACCAGCACCGATCCGAGCCTCGACGGCTCCGCCTACCAGCAGTACCTCTACGCCTACCCGCACAAGACCTCCTACCGGCCGCTGCGTCCCCGGCCCCGGCTGGCCGACGTGTGGCGGGGTGAGGCGCACGACGCGCTCTTCCTCTACCTGCACGTGCCGTTCTGTGAGATGCGGTGCGGCTTCTGCAACCTGTTCACCCGCGCGAACGCCCCGGCGGAGCAGGTCACGGCGTACCTGCGGCAGGTGCGTCGACAGGCCGAGCGGGTCGCCGAGGCGCTCGGCGACGACGCCGGGTACGCCCGGGCGGCGTTCGGCGGCGGCACCCCCACCTACCTCACCGCCGACGAGCTGGCCGAGCTGTTCGCCGTCGCCACCGACACGATCGGCGCGCGCCTGCCGGGCGTACCGCTGTCGGTGGAGACCTCGCCGGCCACCGCGACGCCGGACCGGCTCGCGGTGCTCGCCGCGCACGGCGCCACCCGGGTGAGCATCGGCGTGCAGAGCTTCCTCGACGCCGAAGCCCGCGCCGCCGGCCGGCCGCAGCGCCGCGCCGAGGTGGAGGCCGCGCTGGCCGCGATCCGGGACGCCCGGATCCCGTCGCTGAACATCGACCTGATCTACGGGATCGACGGGCAGACCGCCGACACCTGGCGGCAGAGCCTGGACGCGGCGCTGGCCTGGCGGCCGGAGGAGCTGTTCCTCTATCCGCTCTACGTCCGCCCGCTCACCGGTCTGGGCCGGCGCGCGCACGCCCGCGCCGACTGGGACGCCCAGCGGCTCGCGCTCTACCGGCAGGCGGTGGAGACGCTCGGCGCGGCCGGTTACCGACAGGAGTCGATGCGGCAGTTCCGCCGCGCCGACGTGCCGGCGCCGGACGGCCCGGACTACTGCTGCCAGGACGACGGCATGGTCGGCCTGGGCTGCGGGGCCCGCTCCTACACCACCGCGTTGCACTACTCCTTCGACTACGCGGTGAGCGTGACGCAGGTGCGCGCGGTGCTCGACGACTACCTCGGCCGGCCCGCCGACGACTTCGCGTACGCCGAGTTCGGTTTCCGGCTGGACGGCGCGGAGCAGCGCCGCCGCTGGCTGTTGACGTCGCTGCTGCGCGCCGACGGGGTGGACGCCGGCGCCTACCGGGCGCGCTTCGGGCGTCCGCCGGGTGAGGACTTCCCCCAGCTCGGCCGGCTGGTCGAGCGGGGTTGGGCCACCGACGGCGGGCTACGGCTCACCGACGCCGGGCTGGCCCGCTCCGACGCCGTCGGCCCGTGGCTGACCTCCGCCGAGGTGCGGCACGCGATGACCGGGTACGCGTTGCGATGAACCTGTCCGTCCTCTACCGGGGGCCACTGGCGAGCTGCAACTACGACTGTCCCTACTGTCCGTTCGCCAAGCGGCGCGACCCGCCGGAGCTGCTGCGCGCCGACCGGGCGGCGCTGGCCCGGTTCACCGGGTGGGTGGCCGCGACCACCGACGTGCGGCTGTCGGTGCTGTTCACGCCCTGGGGCGAGGGGTTGACCCGGAGCTGGTACCGGGACGCGATGACGTCGCTGTCCCACCTGCCGCACGTGGACCGGGTGGTCATCCAGACCAATCTCGCCGCCCGCGTCGACTGGCTGGCCGACGCCGATCCCGGCTCGGCCGCGCTCTGGGCGACCTACCACCCGGGGCAGGTCGAGCGGGCGCGGTTCCTGCGCCGCTGCGCGCGCCTGACCGAGCTGGGCGTCCGGTACTCGGTCGGGGTGGTCGGCCTGCCCGAGCACCTCGACGAGGCGCGGGCGCTGCGGGCCGCGTTGCCGCCGGCCGTCTACCTGTGGGTCAACGCGGCCGAGGGCCGCCGTTACGACGCCGTGGAGGAGGCGACCTGGACCGCGCTGGACCCGCACTTCGGCTACAGCGTCCGGCCGCACCTGTCGCTCGGCCGGCCCTGCCACGCCGGTGAGACCGCCGTCTCGGTGCTGGGTGACGGCACGGTCCGCCGCTGCCACTTCATCCCCACCCCGATCGGCAACCTGTACGACGGGTCGTGGCGGGCCGCGTTGAAGCCCCGAGGGTGCGACGCCGCGGTCTGCGACTGCCACATCGGGTACGTCCATCTGAAGCCGCTCGGCCTGCGGGACGTGTTCGCCGGCGGGGTGCTGGAGCGGATTCCGGCCGCCTGGCCGCCACCGGCCTCGACGGCGCGCTGACGGCTGGTCGAAACAGCTTCGCCCATTGACAGGCATCATATGTTAACGCAAACATTGGTGGGTGCCTCCTCCGGGACGGCACCGGGAGCTCACCACCTCGCACCACCACCGGTCCAGGGCAGGCCGGTGCTGCTCGGCACGCAGGTGACCGAGGGACGGCAGGGGTCGACAACCAGCCATCCGTCGCGCGTCATATACATCATACGAATGATGTGAGCGTTCATTTCGCCTCAGCCGGGCGTCGCCACCCCACTGATGGACCGGGAGGTCCCCGTGCGACCCACCAACCATTCCCGCCTACGGGCGGCGTCGATCGCCGCCGCCGCCGTGCTCACCCTCACCACCGCCGGCCTCACCGCCACCCAACTCCCCGCCGCCGCCGCCACCGGCTGCGCGGTCACCTATACCGTCTCGTCCTCCTGGCCGGGCGGCTTCAACACCAACGTCTCCGTCACCAACCTCGGCGACCCGATCAGCTCCTGGCGACTGACCTGGACCTTCACCGCCGGCCAGACCGTCACCCAGTACTGGAACACCACGCTCACCCAGACCGGCGCCGCCGTCACCGCCGCCAACGTCTCCTACAACGGCAGCATCCCCACCGGCGGCAGCACCAGCTTCGGCTTCAACGGCGCCGCGACCGGCAGCAACCCCACACCGACCAGCTTCGCGCTCAACGGCACCACCTGCACCGGCGGCGTCAGCACCCCACCCACCACGACCCCGCCACCCACCACGCCACCACCCACCACCCCACCCCCGGGCAGCAACGGCCCCTGTGACATCTACGCCGCCGGCGGCACCCCCTGCGTCGCCGCGCACAGCACCACCCGGGCGCTCTTCGGCGCCTACACCGGCCGGCTCTACCAGGTCCGCCGCGCCTCCGACAACACCACCCGGGACATCAACGCGCTCAGCGCCGGCGGCCCGGCGGACTCCGCCGTGCAGGACTCCTTCTGCGCCAACACGAGTTGCCTGATCACGGTCATCTACGACCAGACGACCCGCGGCAACCACCTCACCCAGGCGCCCCCCGGCGGGTTCTCCGGCCCCGCCCCGGGCGGGTACGACAACCTCGCCGACGCGAAGGCGGCACCGACCACGGTGCTCGGGCACCGGGCGTACGGCGTGTTCGTCGCGCCCGGCACCGGCTACCGCGACAACACCACCAACGGCATCGCCAAGGGCGACCAACCCGAAGGCATGTACGCCATCTTCGACGGCACCCACTACAACGGCGGCTGCTGCTTCGACTACGGCAACGCCGAAACCAACAGCCGCGACAACGGCAACGGCACCATGGAGGCCATCTACTTCGGCAACATCAAGGTCTGGGGGTACGGCACCGGCAACGGCCCCTGGATCATGGCCGACCTGGAGAACGGCCTCTTCTCCGGCGTCAACCCCGGCTACAACGCCAACGACCCGTCGATCAGCCACCGCTACCTCACCGCGATCGTCAAGGGCGAGCCGAACCACTGGGCCATCCGGGGCGGCAACGCGCAGTCCGGCGGGCTGTCCACGTTCTACGACGGCAAGCGGCCGAACGTCGCGGGCTACAACCCGATGAAGAAGGAAGGCGCGATCATCCTCGGCATCGGCGGCGACAACAGCCACGGCGCGGCCGGCACGTTCTACGAGGGCGTCATGACCTCCGGTTACCCGTCGAACGCCACCGAGGACGCGGTCCAGGCCAACATCACCGCCGCCGGCTACCGCTGACGGCGTCGCGGCCCGCCGCCGGACCTCCGCTGCCGGCGGCGGGCCGCACCCCCTCGACCGCACCCGCCCCGCCCTGAAAGGAAACGGGCCATGTCTTCGCCGTCCCGCATCTCCCGACGTCGCGGGCGCGACCACCACGTTCGGCTTCCTGGCCGGCTCGACCGGCACGAACAACCGCCCACCAACCTCACCGTCACCGTCGGCTGACGCCGGCCGAGCACAGGAGATCACCCATGGTTCGTCCCTCCCGGCCGCGCTGGGCGTTGACCGCCGCCGCTGCCGCTCTCACCGTCACCGCCGCCGGCCTGGCCGCCACCCAACTGCCCGCCGTGGCCGCCACCGGCTGCGCGGTCACCTACAGCGTGACCTCGTCCTGGTCCGGCGGGTTCGGCGCGAACGTCACCGTCACCAACCTCGGCGACCCGGTCGGCTCCTGGCGACTGACCTGGAACTTCACCGCCGGCCAGACCGTCACCCAGTTCTGGAACACCGCCATCACCCAGACCGGCGCCGCCGTCTCGGCCGCCAACGTCTCCTACAACGGCGCCATCGGAACCGGCGGCAGCACCAGCTTCGGTTTCAACGGCTCGTGGACCGGCAGCAACCCGGCACCCACCAGCTTCGCCCTCAACGGCACCACCTGCACCGGCGGCGTCAGCACGCCGCCGCCCACGACGACGCCACCGACGAGCACCCCACCCACCACGCCGCCGCCGAGCACCCCGCCACCTGGTGGCGACGCGCCGTGCGACATCTACGCGGCCGGCGGCACGCCCTGCGTCGCCGCGCACAGCACCACCCGGGCGCTGTTCCGCGCCTACAGCGGCCGGCTCTACCAGGTCCGCCGCTCCTCCGACAACACCACCCGCGACATCACCACGCTCAGCGCCGGCGGACCCGCGAACGCCCCCGCGCAGGACTCGTTCTGCGCCAACACCACCTGCGTCATCACCTGGATCTACGACCAGACGACCCGGGGCAACAACCTCGGCTACCAGGGATCCGGTGGCATCGGGGGCGCGGTGCAGCCGGCCGTCGCGAACCGGGAGTCGGTCACGGTCGGCGGCGCGAAGGCGTACTCGCTGTTCATTCCCGGCAACAGCAGCTACTGGCGGGACGGGCACCTGACCGGCGTCCCGACCGGCAGCGCGCCGGAGGGCATGTACATGGTGACCAGCGGCACCCACGTCAACAGCGGTTGCTGCTTCGACTACGGCAACAGCGAGACCACCCGCCGGGCCGACGGGGCCGGCGCGATGGACGCGATCAACTTCAGCACCAGTTGCTGGTTCGGCGGCTGCTCCGGCACCGGGCCCTGGGTGCAGGCCGATCTCGAATATGGTCTCTACCCCGGTGGCAGCTCGTCGTGGAACCCGAACCAGCGGGCCTTCACCAGCAAGTTCGTCACCGCCACGCTGAAGAACAACGGCACCTCCCGCTTCGCCATCAAGGGCAGCAACGCGCAGTCCGGCGGTCTCTACACGCTCTACGACGGGTCGCTGCCCCGCGGCTACAGCCCGATGCGGAAGCAGGGCGCGATCATCCTGGGCAGCGGCGGCGACTGCTGCATCGACAACAAGAACCAGAGCGTCGGCACGTTCTACGAGGGGGCCATGGTGGCCGGCTACCCCTCCGACGCCACCGAGAACGCCGTGCAGGCCAACGTGGTGGCCGCCGGATACCGCTGAGCCGACCCGGCCGCCGCTCCCGGTCCGACCCCGGGGACGGCGGCCGCGTCGTCCGGCGCGGCACGTGGGCCACGCGCGCGGCACCGGACCCGACGGAGGCCGCGCGGGCGGACGGTAGGCTGCGGGCGGTCGTCGGGGTGTCCGAAGGGGAACGCGTGACAGGCGTGGCGGTTCGTGGGGCGGTCGCGGCCCACGGAGGTCGGGAGTGAACGACGGGCTTCGCCCCGGTGACCCGGTCCGGCTCGGTGGGTACGAGCTGCTCGGCCGGCTCGGCGAGGGTGGGATGGGCAGCGTCTTCCTGGCCCGCTCGCCGCAGGGACGGCGGGTGGCGGTCAAGGTGGTCCGCGCGGAACTGTCGCACCACGACGAGTTCCGGGGCCGGTTCCGCAGCGAGGTGAACCGCGCGCGCCAGGTGCCGCCGTTCTGCACCGCCGAGGTGCTGGACGCCGACCCGGACCACGAGCCGCCCTACCTGGTGGTCGAGTACGTCGACGGCCCCAGCCTGGTCCAGGTGGTGCGGGACCAGGGGCCGATGACGACGACCGGGGTGCACGGCATCGCGGTCGGGGTGGCGACCGCGCTCACCGCCATCCACGGCGCCGGCGTGATCCACCGCGACCTGAAGCCGGCGAACGTCCTCGTCGCACCGGGCGGCATCAAGGTCATCGACTTCGGCATCGCCCGCGCCTTCGAGGCGACCAGCCAGCACACCCGGACCGACCAGATGGTCGGCACCGTCGCGTACATGGCGCCGGAGCGGTTCGAGACGACGTCCGGCAACCAGGTGGGACCGGCCGCCGACATCTTCGCCTGGGGCGCCGTCGTGGCGTTCGCCGCGACCGGCCGCACCCCGTTCGCGGGCGAGTCCGCGACCGCCACCGCGATGCGGATCCTCACCCAGCCGCCGGACCTGACCGGCCTGCACGGGCCGTTGCGCGCGCTCGTCGCCCGGGCGTTGGAGAAGGACCCGGCCGACCGGCCCACCGCCCGGGAACTGCTCGACGGACTGTTGACCACGGCCTCGTCGGGCGGGGACGCCGGCCGCCCCCCGAGCGTGCGGGCGGCCGCGACGCCCGGGGCCACCGGAGACGCGACCACCGGGCCGCCGGCCGCCGCCGGTGACGGGGACCGGTCCGGCCCGCCCGAGACGGACCCCGTCGCCGACCGACGGCGACGACGCCGGCTCGTCGGGCTCGTCGCCGGCGCGGCGGTGACGGCGACGCTGGTGTCCGGGGCGCTGTTCGGCCCGGACCTGCTGGGCGACCGCACCGGCGCGACGCCCACCCGCAGCGGCTCGCCGGCCGCCGGCGCGACGACGGCCGGTGCGGCCACGCCCGGTGGATCGCCGTCCACGTCGCCGGCCTCGCGTACGCCGAGCGGGTCGCCCTCCGCCACGACCGACCGGACCCGGGCCATCCTGGCCGGGCAGCGCCGGGTCCTGCTGCACGTGGTGGAGATCGACCGGGACCTCTCGCTGCCGTTCGACGGCGAACTCACCGTCGGCGACGGGACCGGCCGGGACGCGCTCTTCGTGCTCGAACCGGTCGGTGTCGACTTCATGATCAAATCAGTGAACCCGGACATCGCGCACCGCCCCTGCCTGGGCGTCAAGCTCGATTCGGAGGGGTACGCGTTCCTGGTGGGCGCCGACTGCCAGCCGACCGGGGCCACCGTGTTCGAGATCTCCCGCGAGGGCAAGGACGACAAGGGGCGCACCTCCTACGCCATCGTCAGCGACAAGTACGGCGTGGTGCAGTGGGACGAGAGCCAGAAGAAGATCTACGTCCAGGAGCTCGGCGACGCCCCGATCGACACCACGTTCAGCCTGGTCGACCGGGGCGACGCCTGACCGGCGTCAGGACAGCAACTCGACGTGGCCGGCGGAGCCGTGCACCCGGATCCGCTGCCCGTCGCGGATCAGCCGGGTGGCGTCGGGCACGTTCACCACGGCCGGCAGGCCGTACTCCCGGGCGATCACCGCGCCGTGGGTCATCTGGCCGCCCACCTCGGTCACCAGGGCGGCGGCGGCCACGAACACGGGCGTCCAACTCGGGTCGGTGTGGACGGTGACCAGGATGTCGCCCGGCTCCAGGTCGGCGCGGGCCAGGTCCCGCACCACCCGGGCCCGCCCCTCGACCGTGCCGTTCGACACCGGCAGCCCGACCAGCGCGCCGTCCGGCACGTCGTCGCGCCGGTACGCCCCGGCGAGCGCCTCGCCGTGGGAGGTGAGCACGCGCGGTGGCGTGAGCGTCCGGTGCCACCGGTACGCGTCCCGGCGTTCCCGGACGAGCCGCTCGTCCACCCGACGGGTGCGTACCGCGTCGCGGAACTCGTCGAACGTCAGGAAGAAGACGTCCTCCCGGTCGGCGAGCACACCGTCGCGGACCAGCCGGTCGGCCTCCGCGGTCAACGCCTGCTTGTAGACGAGGTAGCGGCTGACGATGCCGTACTTCGGGTACTCCCGGTAGCCGATGAAGGTGCGGACCCGGTCGATCATGCGGCGGGTCTCGTCGGCCCTGCGGTCGCCGTCCGGCAGCGCCCGCAGCCGGGTCAGCACCTCCTCGGCCTTGCGCTCCGCCGCCCGCCGCCCCTGCGCGAAACGCCGCCGGGCCTCGCCGGGGGCGAAGGTGCGGACGTGGTCGAGGATCAGCGGTACGAGGGTGGCCGGCTGCTCGCGCCACCGCGGCCGGGTGATGTCGATCTCGCCGACGCACCGCATGCCGTACCGGTCGAGGTAGTCCTCGATCGCGGCGCGTGCCTCGCGCCCGCCGGGAAGCTTCGGCAGCTCGTCGAGGAAGCCGCCGTCCTCGACGTGGCGCAGGAACGCCACCACCTCCGGATGCGGGCGGATCACGTCGGCGACGTCGAGCAGCGCCAGTCCCATCTCGGAGGTGACGTTGCCGGGGGCGGAGAGGGTGAGCGTGTCGGCGGCGTTCGGCTCGCCCAGCCACTCGCCCAGCTTGTCGTTGAGCCACCAGGTGGCCTCCATCCCGGCCATGATCGCCTGCATCCCGACCGGGTCGGCGAGGACCCGCTTGTGCTCCTCGAACGCCTCGGTCAGGAAGTCGAACAGCGCCGGACCGGACCGGGTGCGGATGTCGCGCCGCAGCGCGGCGATGCTGTCCCGGCTGGCCTCGATCAGCGCCGTGACGATGGCCGGGTCGGTCTCGATGGTCGCCGGCGGCAGGCCGGCCGGCGGGCCGGCGGGGCCCGGGGCGGGCAGCGTGGGCACGACGTCGCCGCGGTCCAGGACCGTGGTCAGCGCGTCCAGGGTCAACGGGTCGGACCGCCTCATCAGGTCCAGGAAGCCGGCCCGCCCGGCCGGGTCGCTCAGGTGCCGGGTGGCGTCGACGAAGAGCCGCCCGCCTGCGGCGTGCATGGGCGCCATGGCGGTCAGCCGCCACATCGACAGGCCCAGCGGCCTCATCGCGTCGGTCATCATCTGCTGGTGGCCGACGGAGAGGTAGACGTGCGTGGCGTCGTCGCCGGCCGCCGGGACCGGGAACAGGGTGGTGATCGGCCGGCTCTGCAGAATCTGGACGTCGCCGTCGACCAGGGCCCACTCCACGTCCTGCGGGCGGCCGAACCGGGCCTCGATCCGCCGGCCGAGGTCGACCAGCCGCAGGACCTGCGCGTCGGTCAGCGCCGGCTGCTCCTGGCGGGCCGGGTCGACATCCACCACCCGCGTCCCGCCGCCCGGCACGGCGCGCACCTCCGACCGCTTGGCCGCGATCGTCCGGCCGACGACCGCGCCGTCGCGCACCGTGAACACGTCCGGGGTCACCAGGCCGGCGACCATCGCCTCGCCGAGCCCGAAGCCGGCGTCCACCGAGGTGACCCGACGGTCGCCGGTGACCGGGTCGGCGGTGAACAGGACCCCGGCCGCGTCCGGGACGACCATCCGCTGCACGACCACGGCCATCCGTACCGCGCGGTGGTCGATGCCGTTGCGGAGGCGGTAGCCCACCGCGCGTTCGGTGAACAGCGACGCCCAGCAGCGGCTGACGTGGGCGAGGACCGCGGGCGGGCCGACCACGTTGAGGTAGCTGTCCTGCTGGCCGGCGAACGAGGCGGTCGGCAGGTCCTCCGCGGTGGCGCTGGAGCGGACGGCGTAGGCCGCGTCGTCGCCGAGGCCGGCCAGGGCGTCGGTGATCGCGGCGGCCACGTCGTGCGGAACGGCCGTCTCCTCGACCGCGCGGCGGATGTCCGCGCTGAACGTCCGGATCGCCTCCCGGTCGTCCGGCCCCGGCCGGGCGAGCCGGTCGAGTAGCTCGTCCAGCGCCGGCACGCCCGCCACGGCCAGCCGGAACGCGTCCGTGGTCACGCAGAAGCCGGGCGGCACGCGTACCCCCTCGGTCCGCGACAGCGCCCCCAGGTGGGCGCCCTTGCCGCCGACGACCGCGCCCTGCGTCTCGTCGACCTCGTCGAACCCCACCACGTACCGTCCGGCCATTCCGCGCCCCCGTTTTCCCAGCTCGATCCGCGTCCGGCCGACGATTCTGCGGCACCACCCGGGCCTTGCCACAAGCCCCCGGGTGCGGTATACGTTAGAAGTGGCAGGGAGCGATCTCCCTGCCTTTGCTGTTTCCTGGCCGCTGTCGTTTCCTGGCCGCCGCTGTTTCTCGACCACCGCCGGCCGTGTCCGCATCGCCCGGCGGAACTGTGGCGCTTCCGACCTCGCCGGGGCGGCATGGCATGGCCGTCTCGGGGGCAAGAGCACTGCGGAGAGCGACGCTGGGAGGCCGATCGGGCGGGCAATACGCCACCTCTGCCCGCATTTGCCCCCCGAAGCTGCGCCATCTGGACGGGCAGGATCCGACGCGGTGAGGGAGACTCGGGCGATGACCGGCGCTGGCACCGACCCGCGAACACGTGCCGACGTGTTCGCCGTCGACGGTGAGATCGGCCCGGACCTGGCCCGGGTCGACTGGTCGGCCCACCCGCTCGGCGCGCCGGACGGCTGGCCGCAGAGCCTCCGGACCGCGGTACGCATCCTGCTGTCCTCCCGCTTCCCCATGTGGATGGCCTGGGGGCCGGAGCTGACCTTCTTCTGCAACGCCGCCTACCGGCGCGACACGCTCGGCCGCAAGTACCCGTGGGCGCTGGGCCGGCCGGCGAACGAGGTGTGGGCGGAGATCTGGGGCGACATCGGCCCGCGCATCGACACCGTGCTGCGCACCGGTGAGGCGACCTGGGACGAGGGTCTGCGACTGTTCCTGGAGCGCTCCGGCTACCGGGAGGAGACCTACCACACGTTCTCCTACAGCCCGCTGCGCGACGACGACGGCACGCTGGTCGGGATGCTCTGCGTGGTCAGCGAGGAGACCGAGCGGGTCATCGGCGAGCGCCGGATGGCCACGCTGCGGGACCTCGGCTCCGACCCGAGCGTCATCCGCACCGAGCAGGAGACGCTCGCCTTCGCCGCGCGCCAGCTCGGGCGCAACCCGTGGGACCTGCCCTTCACACTGACGTACCTGTTCGGCGACGACGGCGACGCGCGGCTCGCCGAGGCGACCGGCGTCGCCGCCGGCCACCCGGCGGCTCCGGTGACGCTGTCGCCCGACGACGCCACGACGCCCTGGCCGACGGGCGAGCTGACCGAGGGCGAGTCGGTCCTGGTGCCGCTGGACGGCGACGGGTTCGCCGACCTGCCGACCGGCGGCTGGCCGGACCCGCCGACCGAGGCGCTGCTGGTGCCGCTGCGCCAGCAGGGCGGCACGCCGTACGGCTTCCTGGTGGCCGGGCTGAACCGCTACCGCGCGCTCGACGACGGCTACCGGGGGTTCGTGGAGCTGACCGCCGGGCACGTGGCGACCGGGATCGCCAGCGCCCGCAGCTACCAGGCCCAGCAGCGGCGGGCCGAGGAGCTGGCCGAGCTGGACCGGGCCAAGACCGCCTTCTTCTCCAACATCAGCCACGAGTTCCGCACCCCGCTGACGCTGATCATGGGTCCGGTCGACGAGCTGCGGGTCCGGCTGCGCGACGCCGACGAGCAGGTCCGCGCGGAGCTGGAGGTGGTCCGCCGCAACGGGCTGCGCCTGGGCAAGCTGGTCAACAGCCTGCTCGACTTCTCCCGCATCGAGGCCGGCCGGATGCAGGCCCGCTACCAGCCGGTGGACCTGGCCGCCGTCACCGCCGACCTGGCCAGCGTCTTCCGCTCCGCGATCGAACGCGCCGGCCTGGCCTTCGAGGTCGACTGCCGGCCGCTGCCCGAGCCGGTGCACATCGACCCGGCCATGTGGGAGAAGGTGGTGCTCAACCTGCTCAGCAACGCGTTGAAGTTCACCTTCGACGGCACCGTCCGGGTGACGCTGCGCGCCGAGGACGGGCAGGCCGTGCTGCGGGTCGCCGACACCGGGATCGGTGTCGCCGAGGACGAGATGCCCCGGTTGTTCGAGCGGTTCCACCGAATCGAGAACGCCCGCTCCCGTTCCGACGAGGGCAGCGGGATCGGCCTGGCGCTGGTCAGGGAGCTGATCGGGCTGCACGGCGGCATCATCACCGCCACCAGCACACCGGGCCGGGGCACTGAGTTCACCGTCCGGCTGCCGTTCGGCACCGCCCACCTGCCCGCGGACGCCCTCGCCCCGGCCGGCGCGGGTCGGGCCCCGGTCGCGGCCGAGCCGTTCGTGCAGGAGGCGCTGCGCTGGCTGCCGACCGATCCGGCGGCCGAGGTGGTCCCGGACGACCCGGCGCCGGGCGACGGGCCGGCGCCGGCCCTGCCGGGGCAGGTCGCGGCCCGGGTCCTGGTCGCCGACGACAACGCCGACATGCGCGAGTACCTCACCCGCCTGCTGCGCTCCGCCGGGCACCGGGTGCAGGCGGTGGCCGACGGGCAGGAGGCGCTGGAGGCGGCCCGCACGCACCCGCCCGACCTGGTGGTCAGCGACGTGATGATGCCCCGGCTCGACGGCCTGCGACTGGTGGCCGCGCTGCGCGCCGACCCGCGGACGGCCGGCACGCCGGTGCTCCTGCTGTCCGCCCGCGCCGGGCAGGAGGCCTCGATCGAGGGGTTGGAGGCGGGCGCCGACGACTACCTGGTCAAGCCGTTCCCCGCCGCCGAACTGCTGGCCCGGGTCCGGGCGAACGTGGAGCTGGCTCGACTGCGCAACCACCACGCCCGCTGGCGCACCGCGTTGATCGACTCGTTGCAGGAGGCGTTCTTCGTCTGCGACTCCGACGGCTCGGTAATCGAGATCAACACGGCGTTCACCGACATCCTCGGCTACGGGCCCGAGGGCCTGCCCTATCCGCCGGTGCAGCCGTGGTGGCCGGACCCGGAGGCCGAGCCGGAGGCGCACCGGCAGGTGTCCGCGGCGTTCTCGGTGCTGCTCGGGCAGACCCAGGGCACCTACACCGTGCCGGTGACCCACCGCAACGGCCACCGTCTCTGGATCGCGGCCGCGTTCAACCAGGTCGACGACCCGGACACCGGCCGCCGGGTGATCGTGGGCACGTTCCGCGACGTGACCGACGAGCACTACGCGGTGCAGCGCGAGACCGCGCTGGCCGGGCTCAGCATGCGCCTGTCCCAGGCGGACGACCTCACCGACGCCCTGCGCGGAGTGCTGGACGAGATGCGCAAGCTGTGGCGGGCCACCACCGTGCTCACCGCCGTCTTCGACGACTCCCCCGCCCCGGACGTCACCGCCACCGACCCCCTGCTGCGCTGGGACTCGCTGCCGGACGCGCGCCGCCAGGCGCTTGTCGCGCTGCGCGACACACCGCTGCTGACGCCGGTGGCGACCCGGACGCACGGCGCCGGCATCGCGGTGGAGCACCCGCACGGCACCATGGCGCTCTGGATCGACCTGGGTGAGAAGCGGCCCTTCACCGAGCAGGACCAGACCCTGCTGGCGCTGCTCGCCGGCCACGTCGCGCAGGGGCTGCACCGCGTGCACCAGATCGACCAGCAGCGCGAGACCGCGCTGGCCCTGCAGCGGGCGATCCTCGGTCCGGCCCAACTGCCGGCCGGCTTCGCCGTGCGCTACGCCCCCGCCACGCTCCCGCTCAAGGTCGGCGGCGACTGGTACGACACCGTCGAGCTGCCGGACGGGCGGATCGGGATCGTGGTCGGCGACTGCGTCGGCCACGGCCTGCGCGCCGCGACCGTGATGGGGCAGCTCCGCAGCGCCTGCCGGGCACTGCTGCTCCAGGACGCCAGCCCGGCCCAGACGCTGATGGCGCTGGACCGGTTCGCCGCGCTGCTGCCGGGCGCGCAGTGCGCCACCGTCTTCTGCGGCGTACTCGACCCGGCGACCGGCCGGCTGCGCTACTCCAGCGCCGGGCACCCGCCGGCCATCGTGGTGCAGCCCGACGGCACGTCGGCGCTGCTCGACCAGGGCCGTTCCCGCCCGCTCGCGGTCCGTACCGGCCGGGACCGGCCGGAGGCCGAGACCACGGTGCCGGCCCGGGCCACGCTCATGCTCTACACCGACGGCCTCGTCGAGCGCCGCCGCCAGCCGCTGACCTCCGGCATCGACCGGGCCACCGCCGCCATCCAGGAAGGCCGGTCCGTCCCGGTCGACGACCTGGCCAGCGAGGTGATGGACCGGCTCACCCCGGACGGCGGGTACGACGACGACGTGGCCCTGCTCCTCTACCGCCACCCGGGGCCGCTGGAGCTGGACTTCCCCGCCGAGTCGTCGCGCCTGGCCGAGGTCCGCACCGCGTTGCGCGGCTGGCTGGACCGGTGCGGCCTGGCCCCGGCCCACTCCTACAACGTCCTGGTGGCCGCCGGTGAGGCGTGCGCCAACGCCATCGAGCACGGCCACCGGAACAGCCCCGGCGGCCGGATCCGGCTGCGCGCCGCCGCGACCGCCGACGCGTTGCGGCTGAGCGTCACCGACAGCGGGCACTGGCGGGACCAGAACCGCCCGCCCGACCCGAGCCGGGGTCGTGGCCTGGTGCTCATGCGTGCTCTCATGGACAGCATCACCGTGACGCCGGGCGCCACCGGCACCACCGTCGACATGCAGGCAAGGATCATCCGATGAGCACGGCCCTGACGCTGACCACCAGCGACGGCCCCGACGGCACGCGTGTGCTGACCGCGGTCGGTGAGATCGACATGAGCAACGCGGCCGACTTCGGCGCCGCGCTGGACGACGCGGTACGCCCCGACGGCGACCCGCTCGTGGTGGACCTGACCAAGGTGGAATACCTGGACAGCGCCGGCCTGGCCGTGCTGTTCCCGCACGCCGAGCGCGTCGCACTGGTCGCCAGCCCACTGCTGGAGCCGCTGCTCACCATCTCCGGGCTGGCCGACCTCACCACGGTCCGCAGCGCCTGAGCCGGGTGGCGTTCACCGTGGGGCGGTGAGTTCCCCCGACTCGACCAGGTGACGCGCCACGTCGAGCAGTTTGGTGTTGGTGTGCTGGCTGCTCAGCACGAGCAGGCGGAACGCCTGCTCGCCGGTCACCCGGTGCCGTTCCATCAGGATGCCCTTGGCCTGGCCGATCACGTCCCGGGTGGAGAGAGCCTGGGTGAGCTGGGTGATCTGCCGGGCGTCGGACATGGCGACCGCGGCGTGCGCGGCGAACAGCAGGCCCACCTGCTCCGAATCGTCGGTGAACGCGTCGGGCCGCTCGGCGTAGAGGTTGAGCGCGCCGAGGTTGTCGTCGGAGACGTAGAGCTGGAACGACAGCATGCTGCCGATCCCCAACTCGGCGACGCCCTTGCTGAACGCCGGCCAGCGCGGGTCGGCGCCGACGTCGGACACCCGCACGGTGGTCTCCTCGTACAGCGACGACAGGCAGGGTCCCTGGTCGGTGTCGTACTGCACCTCGTCGACGTCGCACGGCACCTGGTGGGTGGTGGCGGTGGTGGAGATCCGTCGCCGCCCCCTGATCTCGGAGATCGCGGCGTAATCGGCGCCGGGGATGGTGTCGACGGCGGCCCTGACGACGGCGTCCAGCGTGCTCCGCTCGTCCTTCTCGCTCTGCAGGCCGCGGGCCAGGTCGACGAGCACCAGGCCCAGTCGGTCCAGCTCGGCGCCGCCGTACGCCGTCGACGGTCGGCCCCGGGCGTGCCGGTCTCCGTCGCCCACGGGGTCCCTCGCTTCCGCCGCGAAGGCTCCGCTCATCGAAACCCACTGAAGCTCAGACACCTACCCGGTCTCGGGCCGGTCCAATCCGGGGGCGGTCGCGAACATACAGCGACTGCGGATTCATAAGACGTATGCACTTCCGACCATCGATCTATCCGCACCTAGGATATTGACGTCCCCCGATGACAGCGCCTAACGTCTGATGTCTGAGCCGGCTTTCCCCACCCCACCACCCCGTCCCCGAAGGGATCACCATGTCCCGTCCCCACCTCACCCGCCGTTCCCTGCTGGCCGCCCTCGGCGCGGGCGGAGCCGCCGTCGCCGTGGGCGGCGTGGCTCGCCCACTGCCCGCCGCCGCCGCCATCCCCGGGCCGGCCTCCTACGCCGAGACCTGGGCATCGGTCGGCCAGCACCCGGCCGCGCCCGAGTGGTTCCAGGACGCCAAGTTCGGCATCTACTTCCACTGGGGCGCGTTCAGCGTGCCGGCCTACGCCAACGAGTGGTACCCGCGCAACATGTACAACAACGGCTCGAACGAGAACAACCACCACCGGTCCGTCTACGGCGACCCGTCGGCCTGGCCGTACCACAACTTCATCAACGGGGCCCGCGACAAGGCCGGCAACCTCGTCCAGTTCGCCCCGAGGCTGAAGTCGGCCGGCGGCGCCTTCGACCCCAACGAGTGGGCTCAGCTCTTCGCCGACGCCGGCGCCAGGTTCGCCGGCCCGGTCGCCGAGCACCACGACGGCTTCTCCATGTGGAACAGCCAGGTCAACGAGTGGAACTCGGTGGCCCGGGGCCCGAAGCTCGACCTGCTCCGCCTGCACACCGACGCGATCCGTGCGCGGGGCATGAAGGTCATGGTCGCCATGCACCACGCGTACAACTTCACCGGCTTCTACCAGTGGGCGCCGCAGCAGTCCGACGCGAGCCTGCGCAAGCTCTACGGGCAGCTCGGCACCGCCGCGGAGGAGCAGCTCTGGTACGACAAGCTGCGCGAGGTGATCGACCAGGCCCAGCCGGACATGATCTGGCAGGACTTCAACCTCGGCCGGATCAGCGAGGCGCAGCGGCTGAAGTTCCTGGCCTACTACTACAACCGGGCGGTGGCCTGGGACAAGGAGGTCGTCGCCACCTACAAGGACGGCCTGGAGCGGGGCGGCTCGGTCTTCGACTACGAGCGCGGCGGCCCGGCGGAGCGGCGTGACCCCTACTGGCTCACCGACGACAGCATCAGCAGTTCGAGCTGGTGCTACACGGTGGGCATCGGCTACTACTCGCTCAACCAGATGCTGCACTCGCTGCTGGACCGGGTCAGCAAGAACGGCAACATGGTGCTCAACATCGCGCCGATGGCCGACGGCACCATCCCGAGCGGGCAGCGCACCGTCCTGCTCGGCATCGGCGACTACCTGCGCCGCTTCGGCGAGTCCGTCTACGCCACCCGGGCCTGGAGCACCTACGGCGAGGGTCCGACCCAGATGGGCGGCGGCTCCTTCAGCACGCCGCGCGCCGGCACCGCGCAGGACATCCGGTTCACCCGCAACAAGGCCAACACCGTGCTGTACGCGACGATCCTCGGCTGGCCGGGCAGCTCGGTGAACATCACCACCCTGGCGGCGAACCGGATCAACCTGAGCAGCCTGGCCGGCGTGCAACTGCTCGGGTCCACCGCGGGCAGCTACGTCAACCTGCCGACGCGGACCCAGGACAACGGCGGCCTGCGGATCACCCTGCCCTCGGCCTCGGCGCCTTTCAGCGCCCCCGCGTACGTGCTCAAGCTGACCTTCAACGGCGCGATCCCGACCCTGGGCGGCAGCACCGGCACCTGGCAGCGGATCACCAACGTGACCAACGGCCTGGCGCTGGACAGCGGCGGCAACGTCGCCTCCGGGTCGGCGCTGAAGCAGTGGAGCTGGGACGGCAGCACGAACCTGCAGTGGCAGCTCATCGACCTGGGCACCGGCTACCACCGGATCGTCAACCGGACCAACGGCATGGTCGTCGACGGCTTCGGCCAGACCACCAACGGCGCCAACGCCCAGCAGGCGGCGTGGAACGGCGGCAACACCCAGCAGTGGCAGCTCACCGACCAGGGCAGCGGGCGCTACCGGATCGCCAACCGGGCCACCGGCCTGGTGCTCGACGGCGGTGGTCAGGTGGCCTCCGGTTCCCCGGTCAAGCAGTGGACCTGGGACGGCAGCACCAACCTGATGTGGACGATCACCGGCGTGTGAGCACCACTCCGTCGACCTGTTAGGCGGGGGCCCCGCCTATACCGAATGCGTTAACCGGGGCCCCCGCCTTACCGGCGGCACGGCGGTAGGGTGTCGCGGGTGGACGGGAGACGGGTGAGCGGACGGCGGGCGCGCCTGCGGGCCGCCGGCGTGGCAACGATGGTCGCGCTGGCGCTGACCGGGTGCGGCGAGCATCGCGGTGACGTGCTGGCGGCGGACGCGGCGACGGCCGACGCGAAGAGCCTCAACGAGGCCCTCGGGGATCGCAACCGGCCCCGCGACGCCGCGACGATCGCCGCGACCGAGATCCTGGGCGAAGCCCGGCCGCTCGCGCCGCCGGAGGAGGGCTCGACCGTACGCCGGGAGGCCCTGGCCTGGTCAGGTCGCGTCTCCGGCGACGAGCACGCCACCATCGACGTCCGGTTCGTCGCCTCCGTGCCGGAACGCTCGGCGGGCTCGTTCGGCGACACCGGCCACAGCGCCGGTGAGGCCACCCGCTGCTACCGCTACGAGCTGCGGATGTACCGGGAGACGTCCTATCGGGAGATCGACTGCCCGTCCGGGGCCGCTCCCCCACCGCCCAGCGCCGCGCCGGTGCCGAAGGTGCCGGACGACGGGAGCGCCCGGCTCACCGCGGTGCTGCGCACGGCCACCCCGCAGACGCTGGCGGGCAAGGTGCGGGCGGCGTTCCCGCAGGAGTGGATCACCGTCGACACGACGACCCACGAGGGCGCGTTGGTGGCCGCCGTGGGGGTGCCGGCGGAGCGGGACTGCCTGCTGCTGGTGCGTACGCCGGCCGGGCGGATCGAGGCGCCCGGTTACGACCGGGTGTGGTTGGAGCCGGGCGAGATCGGGTGCCGGACCGCCCTCTACACCGCACCGCCCCGCTGAGCTGTCAATGTAGCGTTGACAGATGGCCCTGGATCTGACCCGCCTGACCGAGATCGAGGCCGCCCGGGCCCGGCTGGACGAGCGGGAGCTGGAGCTGATCGACCGGGCCCGGCACGACGGCGCCACCTGGGCGCAGATCGCCGACGCCCTGGGGCTGAGCAGCCGGCAGGCCGCCGAGCAGCGCCGGCAGCGCCTGGTGGCGACCCGTCGCGCGCGGTTGGGGCGGGTGGACCGGGCCTGGTCGGCCGAGGTGGTGGCGCTGCGGGCGGCCGTCGCCGACCTGGACCGGTGGATCGGGGCGGATCGGGGCTGGGACGGCCGGTTCCGGCGCGCCGCGCTGGTGCGCCACACCTGCGCGTCGGCCCTGGACGCCGCGCCGGGGCCGCTGTTCGCGCTGGCCGCGTACCTGGTCGGCGATCTCGCCGGGGTCGGACCGCGACTGCCGGCGCCGGCCCGGGAGGCGGCCCGGCGGATCGCCGCGATGCTGTCAACGGAACATTGACGGTCTTGCTCGGGTGACGCTCAAGAATTGAAGATGTGAGTCTTCCCCGCTCAACCTCGGAGGGCTCATGCGCCGCAACGCCACGCTGTTCGTAGCCGTCTCGCTGCTGTCCGGGCTGGGCGGCAGCGCCATGTCCCTGGTCGCCGGCATCTGGGTGCTCGACCTCACCGGGTCGACCGGGCTGGCCGCGCTCGCCGGGCTCTGCGTCTACGCGCCGGTGCTGGCCGGCCCCTGGCTCGGCGGGCTGCTGGACCGGGCGCCCCGCCGGCCGCTGGTCGTCGGCGTCAACCTGGCGCTGGCCGCCGTCCTGCTCAGCCTGCTCGCGGTGCGCGGGCCGGACCGGGCCTGGCTGATCTTCGTGGTCTCGTGCGCCTACGGCCTCAGCTACGTGCTGATCGACGCCGGCGAGACGGCGCTGCTGCCCGCCGCGCTGCCCCCGGCGCGGCTCGCCGACGTCAACGGCTGGCGTTCCAGCGCGCAGGAGGGCACGAAGCTGGTGGCGCCGCTGGCCGGCGCGGGCCTCTACGCGTGGCGGGGCGGCCCTCCGGTGGTCCTGCTGTGCGCCGCCGTGCCGGTCCTCGTGGCCGCCGGATACGCCGCGTTGCGGCTGCCCGCCACCGGCCCGGTCGACCGGAGTCCGGCGGCACGCCCGCACGGGCTGCGGGCCGGGCTCGCCGTCCTCCTGCGCCGGCGCGCGGTACGCGTACCGGTGGCGCTCGCGGCGGTGACCATCGCGATGTCCGGTTTCACCACCGCGGCGCTCTACACCGTGGTGGTCGAGGAGTTGGCCCTGCCGTCGACGTTCCTCGGCGTGCTGGCCAGCGCGCAGGGCGCCGGTTCGGTGCTCGCCGGGCTGGTGGTCGGGCGGCTCGTCGCCCGCCGGGGCGCGTCCGCCGTCGGCGTCGCCGGCACGGTGCTGTTCGCGCTCGGCTGCCTGGGCCGTTGCCTGCCCTGGTGGCCGGCGACGGTGGCCGCCTCGGTGGTGATCGGCGTGGGTCTGCCGTGGACGCTCGTCGCCGCCGTCATCGCGGTGCAGACGCACACGCCCGCGGCGCTGCTCGGGCGGGTGTCCGGCACCGCGAACACGGCGATGTTCGGGCCGGTCACGGCGGCCATTCCGCTCGGCTCGGCGGCCGTGCACCTCGGCGGCCGGCCGCCGCTCGTCGCCGCCGCCGTGGCCTGTCTGGCCGTCGCGCTGACGACGGTCGCCACGACCGCGTGGCGCGGTCAGTCCGAGTCGGACACCGGCCGGCGGGACAGGTGGCGGATCAGCTCCGGTCGCGAACGGAGCTGCAACTTCCGGTAGACGTTGCCGAGGTGGTACTCCACGGTCTTGGGCGACAGGAAGATCCGGGTGGCGATCTCCCGGTTGGTCAGGCCCTCCGCGACGTGCAGGGCGATCTGGCGCTCCTGGCTGGTCAACCGGTCGACGCCCCGGTCGTCGGGGGCCGGCGCCCGCCGCCCGGTCGCGTCGATCTCGGCCCGGCAGCGCCGCGCCCACCCCTGGGCACCGGCCGACTCGAACAGCCGCAGGGCGGCGTGCAACCGCTCGCGGGCGTCCCGGCGTCGCTTCGCCCGGCGCAGCCGCTGACCGTAGCCGAGCAACGTGCGGGCCCGCTCCAACGACCCGGCCGCCGGGTCACACCGGGCCAGCGCGGCCGTGAACGCCTCGTCCAGGTCCCGTTCCGGGGCGAGCAGGCCGTGGACCCGGGCCGCCGCCGCCCGGCCGTCGCCCAGCTCCGCCGACGCCTGGGCCGCCCGCTCCGCGCGGCCCAGATGGGCGTACGCCTCCGCCAGTTCGCCGGCCACCGGGAGCCAGCCCGGCTCTGCCAACCCGCCGTGGCGCTGAGCGGCACGGATCCACTCCAGCTCGGTCACCGCCTCGTCCCAGCGCGCCGCGACGACGGATGTCATGGCGGTGGCGTACCGGAGCCGGACCTCGACCTCGCCGAACTCGACCGGCAGCAGCCGGCGGGCGTCGTCGACCCGCGCCCGCGCCGCCGGCTCCGCCCCCGACAGCGCCTCCACCAGGGCGAGCCCGGCCAACGCCTCCGCCCGCAGCACCGGCAGCGCCACCTGTTCGGCGAGCCGGACCGCCTCGGTCGCCGCCCGGTAGGCGGCGTGCAGCCGGCCACCGCGCCACTCCAGCTCGGCGAGTCGGGGCAGCGCGTAGGCCAGCAGGAACACGTCGTCGTTCGCCCGTGCGCGGTCGATCTCCGGCGCCAGCAACGCCCGCGCGGTGTCGTGGTCGGCGAGCCAGCAGAACACCTCGGCCAGTTCCGCGGCCGAGCCGTCGGCGTGCCCGGCGCAGACGGCGACGCACTCCCGGGCCAGCGCCGCCCCCTCGGGCAGCCCGGCCAGCACCTGCGCGGCGGCCAGCCGGATCAGCCCCTTGGGCCAGGGCGGGCCGTCGGCCGTCCGGGCGAGCGCCACCACCCGGGTGCACAACGGCAGCATGCCGGCGATGTCGAACCGGGCCCAGAACTGGTTGACCCCGGCGCTCATCAGCTTGGCCGCGCCGAGCGGGTCGACGCCCGCGTAGGACTCCGCCTCGGCCAGGAAAGCCTGCTCGCGTACCGCGGCGTCGCTGTGCTGCAGGGCGAGGTGGGTCAGCAGCGGCTTCACCCGGCACAGCAGGTCGACCCGCCGGGTGAGCGTCAGCGCCTCCTCCCCCAGCGCCACCGCGTGCCGGCCGGCGCCCGCGTTGGCCCAGGCCCGGGTGGCGCCGATCAGACGCTCCGCCCGCAGGTCCGCGTCCGGCGTCAGCCGGGCCGACCGCTCGTACGCCCGCGCCTCGGCCACCACCCCGCCGCGCCGCTGCGCCCGCTCGGCCGACCCGGCCAGCAGCGCGGCCACCCGCTCGTCGGGGACGCTCGTCGCGGCGGCCAGATGCCAGGCCCGGCGGTCGGCCGCGTCGGCGCCGGTCAGCACCGAGGCGATCGCCAGGTGCGCCGACCGGCGTTGCCCGGCGCCGGCGACGGAGTGCACCGCGGCCCGGGTCAGCGGGTGGCGGAACGTCACCTCACGGCCGCCGACCCGGACCAGGCCGGCGTCGACCGCCGGATCGAGCGCGTCCAGATGCAGGCCCTGCATCGTGAGGACCTGCTGGAGCAGCGCCGGCCCGGTCGTGCCGGCCACCGCGCAGACGACCAGTGCCCGCCAGGTGGCCTCCGGCAGGCCTCGGGCGTGCGCCAGGACGCTGGTGCGGATGCGGTCCGCCAGCACCAGCGGCTCCTCCAGCGGCAGCCAGCCGTCCCGGTGCTCCTCGGCGAGCGCCGCCGGCAGCTCGATCAGGGCCAGCGGATTGCCCGCGGTGGCCGCCGCCAGGTCCTCGGCGGCCCGCCGGTCCAGCCCGGCGCGCATCGCGAGCCGGACGGCGGCGTCCGGCGCCAGCCCCGCCACCGGCAGCTCCGGCACGCCGCGCCCGTCGAACCCGGGCACGTCCCGGGCCGCGAAGACGATCGCGACCCGGTCGGCCAGCAGGCGCCGCGCGGTGAACAGCAACGCCTCGGCGGACGCGGGATCGATCCAGTGCGCGTCGTCGACCAGGCACAGCACCGGCGTCCGCTCGGCCGCCGTGGTGAGCAGCGTCAACGTCGCCAGGTACGCGGCCAGCCGGTTGACCGTGCCGGAACCGCCGTCGACGGCCAGCGCGGTGCGCAGCGCGTCGGCCTGCCGCGCCGGCAGCTCGTCGAGCCGGTCCAGCAGCGGGCGCACCAGTTCGTGCAGCGCGGAGAACGGCAGCTCCGCCTCGAACGGCACCCCGGTCGCGCGCAGCACCCGCATCCCGCCCGCGTGCGCGGCGCAGTGGTCGAGCAGGGCCGTCTTGCCCACGCCGGCCGCACCGCGCAGCACCAGGGCACCGCCGCGCCCGTCCACGGCGTCGGCAAGCATCCCGGTCAGGCGGTGACACTCGTCGGCCCGGCCGAGCAGGTCGTCCGCGCCGCCGTCGGTGGCCGTGCCGACGGCGGCGGCCGGAGCCACCGATCCCCCCATGGCCGCACGTTAACCGCTGATCGGTTCCGGACCGACGGTGGCGACACGTTCCCGACAGCGGTCCGCCGGGCCGGCGTCGACTAGGAGGTTCCCGGATCCGGGCGCCGCCGGTCGTCCCTAGCGTCGTCACCAGCCGGGAAGCGGCGCCGGGTGGTCGGCGACCACCGGGCCGACCGTCCCGGCGCAGGGACGCGGGTTCGATCCGAAGGGAGAAACGGCAATGATCAGAAGCAGGGTCGGCGGAGTGCTGGCGGCGGGCGTGCTGGCCACCGGGCTCGGGGCGGTCCTCGCCCCGCCGGCGCAGGCGGCGAGCGGCTACTACGGCATCGTCAACTACGGCAGCGGGAAGTGCCTGGAGGTGGACCGGTTCGGCGCGCCCTCGTCGCTGGGCGGGCTGGTCGTGCAGCGGACCTGCGACGGGCAGGCCGTGCAGCACTGGTCGCCGGTGGGCCAGAGCCCCTACACGTTCGTCAACCGGTTCAGCGGCATGTGCGTGGACGTCCGCAACGGGGTCAACGCCGACGGCACGCCGTTGCAGCAGTGGGCGTGCACCGGGACGACGAGCATGAAGTGGACGGTGAACCCGAACTCCTTCAGCGGGGTGCACCAGATCAAGTCCCAGGTCGGCGGCCGGTGCATGGACGTGCGCGCCGGCTCGACCAGCGACGGCGCGACCGTGCAGATCTACCACTGCACCGGGTTCGGCAACCCGGCGCAGGTCTGGTCCTTCTCGCCGGTCTGACCGGTGGGCGCGGCCCGTCCCCCTTCCCCGGGGACGGGCCGCGCCGGATCCGGTCAGCGCCAGGTGTCGGTGGCGGCGCGGGTGCCGCCGGCCGGCGTGGTGAAACTGCGGTTGGCACCGGACTCCCAGGTCACCGAGCCGTCCGGGTTCCGCTTCACGTACTTGTACTCGACCACGGTGTTCGGCGGCAGGTCGACCGTGCCCCGCCACACCGGGTAGCTGGCCGCGGAGAGCGCGAACCCGTTCGCCGGGTTCCACCCGCCCAGCGCCGCGACGTTGCCGACCACGAACACGTTCTGGCCGTACGCCGTGGTCGCGGTGACCGCGAACGAGCTGGCCACCGCCGTCGACACGGTGTCGCCGCGGAACGTCTCGGTCACCGCGTACGTGCCGGACGCCGGCGTGGTGAGACTCCGGTTCGCGCCGGACTCCCAGGTGACCGCGCCGGAAGCGGTCAGCTTGACGAACTTGTACTCGACCGCCGTGGAGCGGGGCAGGTCGACGGTGGCACGGTAGGTGCCACCGCCCTGCGCGGTGAGCTTGACCCCGTTGGCCGGCGCCCACGAGCCCAGCTCGGGGACGCTGCCGACGACGTACACGTCCTGGCCGGCGGCCGGGGTGGCGCTCACGGTGAACGTGGTGGCGACCCGGTCGGTGGGGTTGGTGGTGGGCGACGCGGTCGGGGACGCGGTCGGCGAGGCGGTCGGCGACGGGCCGGTGCCGGGCCGCGCGCCGACGTGCACCGCGACCGCCCCGTTGGCGGGGATGGTGACGGCGGCCCGGCCGCCGGCGACGGTCACCGTGGCGCCGGTGCAGCCGTTCGCGGTGGCGGTGCCGGAGATGACGTCGCAGTAGCTGCCGTCGGCCAGCCCGGTGGTGAACGTGGCGGTGGTCGCGGAGCCGGAGTCGTTGATGCCGATCCAGGCCCGGTCGCCCCGGTGGAAGCCGATGACGTTGCTGTTCACCGTGGTGAAGTCCGAGACCGTCTTCACCGGGCGGGCGGTGTTGGCCCAGCCGACCATGCCCTTGATGCCGGGGCTGCGGGTCAGGCAGTTCCAGGCCGCGCCGCAGGCCGTGTCGGTGACCCGCCCGGCGCCGTCGCTCGGCGGTGACTGGTTGCGGTTCGACCAGGTGAAGCTGTCGTAGACCGACGGCTTGCCGTGCGGGTACGCCAGTGCGAAGTAGTTGGCGAGCACGTAGTCGCTGCCGTTCTTGTACGACAGCACCACGCCGTCCCGCTCCAGGTCGTGGTTGGTGACCATGGCGAAGACGTTGGCGCTCGGCGCGTCGAGGTTCCAGTTCGGCACGTTGGCCAGCGTGGAGACGGAGCCGAGGAACGCCGAACGGATGCCCTTGGCGTACCCGAAGTCGAGCACGTCGCCGTTGCCGATGAACGCCCGGGCCTGCAACGCCGGGTTGCTGGCGCCGTCGAAGATCTCCTGGGCGACGTAGGGGCGCCGGCCCTCGGCGACGGTGTTGTCCAGCTTGCCGATGATGGCCGCGAAGTCGTCCTTGCGCACGTGCTTGACCGCGTCCACCCGGAACCCGTCGACGCCGAGGCCGATCAGGTCGTTCAGGTAGCCGGCGATCTTGTTGCGGACGGCCTCCTTCTCGGTGTACAGGTCGGACAGGGACAGCAGCTCGCAGCTCGTCACCTGGGCCTCGTTGTTCCAGTCGGAGATGCCGCCGCCGGTGGGGCAGTTGTCGCCCGGGCGGTGGAAGTCCCCGCTGCCGTACGGCACGGCCGGGTAGCTGTAGCCGGAGAACTCGGTGCCGGCGTAGCCCCGCGTGCCGGCCGGGTTGTTGGTGCCGGCCATGTGGTTGACCACCGCGTCGACGTAGACCCGCACGCCGGCGGCGTGGCAGGTGGTGACCATGGCGGCGAACTGCTGCCGGTTGCCGAACCGGCTGTCCAGCTTGTACGACACCGGCTGGTACACCTCGTACCAGGGGTGCACGCCGTCGGGGCTGTTCGGCAGGCTGACCGACTCCTGCGGCGGGGCGACCTGCACCGCGCCGTAGCCGGCGGGTCCGAGATGGTCGGTGCAGGCGGCGGCGATCGAGGGCCAGTTCCATTCCCAGAGGTTGGCGGTCACCTCGCTGTCGTTCAGGGCGACGGCGGCACGGGCGGGGGTGGCGGTGGTGGTGGCGGCGACGACGGCGGTGCCGCCGGTCGCGACGAGCGCGGCGGCGAGCAGCAGGCGGCCGACGCGCCGACGCGGGTGTGGCCTGGCGAATTCCATGGCAGGGGGACCTCTTCCGGGTGCTCGAAAGGGTGCGCGGGGGATGGACGGCCGTCCGGGTAGCGAACACCATGCGCGATCCATGAAAGTCTTTGCAATACCTTGCGGCAAAGTTTTCGAAACCCGCGCGCAACAGTCACCCCCTTGAATGATTGCTGAGCAGCGAGAATCCCTTCCGGACCGCCCTGAACTTGGGACACCCTCTCCCGTCGAGTGGGAGGACCTTGACTCACCCCGGGACCCGCTCGTAAGTTCCCTACAAAGTTTGCGAGCCTTGCGGCCCGAACCCGGTCACCGTCCGTCATCGACAGGACGGCCGTCCGCCGGCACGGGCGCGCCGTCGCCGGACGACCACGCCGACCACGTTCAGGGCGACGCCCCACAACAGCGCCGCGCTCACCCACCGCGCCCAGTCCGGCGCCTCGGCGAGAACTCCCCGCATCGCCCCGTACGGGGTGAGCCGGTCCCGGGCCGCACCCCACGGCGTGAGCAGCGCGTACGCCCCGAGCGGCAACACGATCGTGGCCAGGCAGCCCCACGCCGGCCGGGCGACCAGCAGACCCAGCCCGGTGCCGACGAGCTGCGCCAGCACCTGCACCAGGACCCCCGCCACCGCGACCCCGCCGACGTGCGCCCACGGGTCCGGCGCGGTGGAGCCGGACGCGGCCAGCGCGACGAGGACGATCGCGTCGCCGACCAGTCCCGCCGCCACGGCGATCACCGTCGCCCCGGCGAGCGTGGGCAGCACCCGCGCGCCGGGTGCCCGCCGGAGGTCGGCGGCGAGCAGCACCCCGACGAACGGCAGCGGCACGGAGAGGAACGCGTGCACCGGCTCGCCGAACGCGACGGCGGTGCGCTCGGCGGGCGGGAGCCCGACCACCAGCGCCACCGCGGCGAGGGCACCCGCACCGACCGTCACCAGCAGCAGGATCCGGCGGCCCCGGGTCCCGGCCGCACGCCGCAGCGTGCCGGCGATCGTCTCGTTCGTCATCGCGTGTTCCTCCCGTGGTCAGGTCGACCCGGCCGAGGATCGCCGAGGGGCACGCGCCGGCGCACGGGCCGGAGGATCCGCCCGTCCCCCTACTTTGGTAGCTGGCGCGCCGCCGCGTACCGCCTAGGCTGCCGGCATGGCCGCCGCGCTGTTCGCCCTGCTCGTGCCGGACCCGACGAGCGACCGGGCGGTCGCGCGCCACCGACTCGCCGACGCCGTGGCGGTCACCGTGGCGCTGGGGTACGGCCTGACGATGCTGCGGATCGGGGACGCCACCGCGGCCGGCGCGGCGATCCCGTGGCCGGTCGACGTGCTGATCGGCCTGCTCTGCGCCGTGCCGCTGCTCTTCCGGCGACGCCGGCCGGTGGCCGTGCTGGCGGCGCTGCTGCCGTTCGGCGTGATCTCGGTGACCGCGACCGGGCCGATCCTGGTCGCGCTGTTCACCGCGGCGATCCGCCGCCGGGCCCGGTTGGTGTTCACGCTGGGCGCGGTGCACGTCGGCACCGGCGTGGTCTACTTCCTGCTCCAGCAGGACCCGCCGTACCCGGTCTGGGTGGACGTCGTGCTGCGCGCGGTGACCGGCGCGGCGGCGATCGGCTGGGGTCAGTTCGTGCGGGCCTACCGGCGGCTCACCGAGTCGCTGCGCGCGCACGCCGCCCGGTTGCAGGCCGAGCAGCACCTGCGCGTCGACCAGGCCCGGCTCACCGAACGCGCCCGGATCGCCCGGGAGATGCACGACGTGCTGGCCCACCGGATGTCGTTGATCAGCCTGCACGCGGGCGCGCTGGAGGTGCGCACCGACGCCCGGCCCGACGAGATCGCGATCGCGGCCGGCGCGATCCGCTCCAGCGCGCACGAGGCGCTGGAGGAGCTGCGGGCCGTGGTCGGCGTCGCGAACCGGCCGGAACCGCCGCAGCCCGGCCTCGCCGACGTGCCGGACCTGGTGGCCAGCGCCCGCGCGGCCGGCATGCGGGTCGAGTTCGCCGACGAGGTGACGGCCGACGATCCACCGACGATGGTGGGGCGGACGGTCTACCGGATCGCGCAGGAGGCGCTGACCAACGCCCGCAGGCACGGCAGCGACGCCAGCGCGGCGATCCGGCTGGCCGGCGGGCCCGGCGACGGGCTGCGCGTCGTCGTGGTCAACCCGTCCTCGGGTACGGGCGGGTCGGCCGACCGCCCCGGCGGGATGGGGCTCGTCGGCATCGGCGAGCGGGTGGCGCTGGCCGGTGGCCGGGTGAGCCACGGCGCGCGGGGTGGCGAGTACCGGCTGGAGGCGTGGCTGCCGTGGCAGACCTGAGCGGCGATCCCGGAGGGCGGCCGATCCGGCTGGCCGTGGTGGACGACGACCCGCTGGTCCGGGCCGGGCTGCGCATCCTGGTCGGCGGGTCGCCCGACATCGAGGTGGTCGCCGAGGCGGCCGACGGCGCGCAGGCGGTGTCGATGGCCCAGGCGCACTGGCCGGACGTCATCCTCATGGACGTCCGGATGCCTCGCCTCGACGGGCTGGCCGCGACCCGCCGGATCCGGTCCCGACCGGGCGCGCCGGAGGTCATCGTGCTGACCACGTTCGACGCCGACGAGTACGTGCTGGACGCGCTTCGCGGCGGCGCGTGCGGATTCCTGCTCAAGGACACCCCGCCGCGGGAGATCCTCGCCGCCGTCCGGACCGTCGCCGCGGGCGCGGCGATCCTGTCCCCCACGGTCGTCCGGCGGCTGATCGACCACGTCGCGGACCCGGCCGCGGGGAGCCGCCGGGCACGCGCGCGGGACGGCCTGGCCGCGCTCACCGACCGGGAGCGGGACGTGGCGGTGCTGGTCGGCCAGGGCCGGTCGAACGCCGAGATCGCCGCCGGACTGGGCATGGGCGTGCCGACGGTGAAGGGGCACGTGTCGCGGCTGCTGGCCAAGCTGGGGCTGAACAACCGGGTGCAGATCGCCCTGCTCGTGCACGACGCCGAGCTGCTCTGAGCCGCGCCGTGACGACGGGACGAGCCCCGGTCGATCCGCGCGGGATCGGCCGGGGCTCGTGCGGTGGAACGGCGGATCAGACCAGGTCGAACCGGTCCAGCTCCATCACCTTGGTCCAGGCGGCGACGAAGTCGGTCACGAACTTCTCCCGCGCGTCCTCGCTGGCGTAGACCTCGGCGAGCGCCCGCAGTTGCGAGTTCGAGCCGAAGATGAGGTCGACCGCGGTGGCGGTCCACTTCACCTGGTCGGTGGCCAGGTCCCGGATCTCGTAGACGTGCTCCGCGGACTCCGACGCCCTCCACCGGGTGCCCGGGGAGAGCAGGTTGGCGAAGAAGTCGTTGGTCAGCACGCCCGGCCGGTCGGTGAGCACGCCGTGGGTGGCGCCACCGACGTTGTTGCCGAGGGCGCGCAGGCCGCCGACGAGCACGGTCATCTCCGGCGCGGTCAGGCCGAGCATGTACGCGCGGTCGACGAGCAGCACCTCCGGCTCGGTCTTCTCGCCCGGCCGCAGGTAGTTGCGGAAGCCGTCGGCGCGCGGCTCCATCACCCGGAACGACTCGACGTCGGTCTGCTCCTGGGTGGCGTCGGTGCGGCCCGGCCGGAACGGCACGGTCACCTCGACGCCGGCGTCGCGCGCCGCCTTCTCGACCGCAGCCGAGCCGGCCAGCACGATCAGGTCCGCCAGCGAGATCTGGGCGCCACCGGCGGAGTTGAACTCCTGCTGGACGCCCTCCAGGGTGGCCAGCACGGTGGCGAGCTGCTCGGGCTGGTTGACCTCCCAGTTGCGCTGCGGCTCCAGCCGGATCCGCGCGCCGTTGGCGCCACCGCGCTTGTCGGTGGAGCGGTAGCTCGCGGCCGAGGCCCAGGCGGTGGAGACCAACTGGGCGGTGGTGAGACCGGAGTCGAGCACCTTCGCCTTGAGCGCGGCGACGTCGGCGTCACCGACCAGCTCGCGGCCGGCGGCCGGCACCGGGTCCTGCCAGAGCTGGGCCTCCGGGACCCACGGGCCGAGGAAGCGGCTGACCGGACCCATGTCGCGGTGCAGCAGCTTGTACCAGGCCTTGGCGAACGCCAGCGCGAACTCGTCCGGGTGCTCCAGGAAACGCCGCGAGATCTTCTCGTACGCCGGGTCGACGCGCAGCGACAGGTCGGTCGTCAGCATCGTCGGCCGGTGCTTGCGCGACGGGTCGTGGGCGTCCGGGATGATCGCCTCGGCGTCCTTGGCCACCCACTGCTTGGCCCCGCCGGGGCTGGTGGTCAGCTCCCACTCGTAGCCGAAGAGGATCTCGAAGAAGCGGTTGCTCCACTCGGTCGGCCGGTCGGTCCAGGTGACCTCCAGGCCGCTGGTGATCGTGTCGCCGCCCTTGCCGCTGCCGTGGGTGCTCAGCCAGCCGAGGCCCTGCGCCTCCAGCGGGGCGCCCTCGGGCTCCGGGCCGACGTGGTCGTCGGCGACGCCCGCGCCGTGGGTCTTGCCGAACGTGTGACCGCCGGCGATGAGGGCGACCGTCTCCTCGTCGTTCATCGCCATCCGGCGGAACGTCTCCCGGATGAAGTGCGCCGCCGCGGCCGGGTCCGCGTTGCCGCGCGGGCCCTCCGGGTTGACGTAGATGAGGCCCATCTCGGTGGCGCCGACGCCGGCCGCCATCTCCTTCTCGGAGGCGTAGCGCTCGTCGCCGAGCCAGGTGTCCTCCGGGCCCCAGAAGATCTCCTCGGGCTCCCAGACGTCCTCGCGGCCGAAGCCGAAGCCGAAGGTCTTGAAGCCCATCGACTCCAGCGCGACGTTGCCGGCGAGCACCAGCAGGTCGGCCCAGGAGATCTTCTGGCCGTACTTCTGCTTGACCGGCCAGAGCAGCCGGCGGGCCTTGTCCAGGTTGGCGTTGTCCGGCCAACTGTTGAGCGGGGCGAAGCGCTGGCCGCCGTCGCCGGCGCCGCCGCGGCCGTCCTCGATCCGGTAGGTGCCGGCGGCGTGCCAGCTCATCCGGATCATCAGGCCGCCGTAGTGGCCGAAGTCGGCCGGCCACCACTCCTGCGAGGTGGTGAGGACCTGGGTGATGTCCCGCTTGAGCGCCTCGACGTCGAGCGTGGCGAACTCCCGCGCGTAGCTGAACTCGGGCCCGAGCGGGTTGCCCTTGGACGAGTGGGCGTGCAGCACGGACAGGTCGAGCTGGTTGGGCCACCAGTCGCGGTTGGTGCGCGGGCGGCCACCGGTCTTCGGCGTCGGCGAGTCGATCGCCGGGTTCTCGCTCTCGCTGCCCTGCGCGGTCACCGAGTCGTGCGCGACCGGGCAGCCGGCCGCCTCCTTGGCGTCCACGCCCTGGGCGCTGACGGGCCCGTTGTCCTGGGTCTCGCTCATCTGTTTCCTTCCGAACTGGCGGATCACTGGCCGAACTGGCGGATCAGTGGGCGGTGCGGTCGGTCGCGCAGTCGGGGCAGGTGCCCCAGTAGACGACCTCCGCCTCGTCGACCACGAAGCCGTGGTCGTCGGAGGCGGTGAGGCAGGGGGCGTGACCGACGGCGCACTCCACGTCGGCGATCGCGCCGCACGAGCGGCAGACGATGTGGTGGTGGTTGTCGCCCACCCGTGACTCGTAGCGGGCGACGGCGCCGGCCGGCTGGATGCGCCGCACCAGACCGGCCTCGGTGAGTGCCCGGAGCACGTCGTAGACCGCCTGGTGGGAGACCGTCGGCTGGTCCGCCCGGACCAACGCGATCACGGTGTCGGTGTCGACGTGCGGGTGGTCCCGCAGGGCGGCGAGCACCGCCAGGCGGGGCCGGGTCACGCGCAACGAGACCGCCCGCAACTGGGTCTCGAAGTCGGACGTCATGAGTCGACCCTAGTCGACTCTTCTGGAATGAATCAAGTTTCCGCCCGGGTGTGTCGGCCGACACACGCGACGGTGGGGGCACCGCGGTCGCGGTGCCCCCACCGGGGAGAAGCCCAGCTCAGCTTGTCGAACAGGTCGCCGTCGGCGTGGTGTTGTTGCCGTTCTTGTAGAGCGTGATGCCGAAGTTGTTGCCGTTGCCGTTGGGACGCGCGGTGAGCGTGCCGCTGGTGCCGCTGACCGACGCGTTCCAGCTGTTCTGCAGGCTCTGCCCGCCCTGGGTCTGGATCCGGACCGTCCAGTTGCTGCTGCCGCTGACCGAGAACGTGGTGTTGAACCGGTCGCTCCAGTCCTCGGCCCGGTTCACGCTGACCGTGCAGCCGCCGCCGTTGTTGGGCGGCGGGGTGGTCGGGTTGGAGCCGCCGGAGCTGTCCACGGTGATGTTGGAGTTCCCGCTGCTCTGGTAGCCCTCGGTGGCCAGGATCTGGTAGTCGTGGTTGCCGAGGTTCATGCCGAGCCGGGACCAGGCGCTGAAGTGGTTGCCGGCGCTGATCGTGCCGCCGACGCGCTTCGACTGCCGGACGCTCCAGTACTGGTAGAAGGTCTGGGTGCCGTCGATCGAGGGCGCGTTGACCCGCTGGGTGCGGTAGATGTCGTACGTGCCGCCGTCGCTGCTCACCGTGCCCATGAAGCCGCTGCCCGGCGGGCGCCAACTGCCCCAGCTGTCGACGATGTAGTACTCGACGAGGGGGCTGCGGGTCCACCCGTAGAGGGTGAGGTAGGCGTTGCCGGACGGGTTGAAGCTGCCGGAGTAGGTGACGTTGCGGGCCGTGCCGGGCTTCCAGCCCTTGCCGGCCACGAAGTTGTTGATGCCGCTCCACTGGGTGCTGTACTGACCGCCGTTCCCCATCGTCATGGAGACGTTGCCACTGTCCTTCCAGAAGGAGAAGAAGTAGCCGTTGTTGGTGCCGGTCTGGTTCGACGTGACGGTCGTGTCGGCGTAGGCCGGACCGGACAGGACCGCGGTCGTGCCGGCGGCGGCGAGCGCCACCGCGCAGGCGCCGCCGAGGAGCATCCTGAGGCGTCCGCGCCTGCGGCTGCCCGAGCGGACGGGGGCGTCGTTCATGGGCGAGTTTCCTCCCTGTGGTGGCTGGCGCGCGGCCGATTTTCATAGAGGTGGGTCGATGGCAAGTATTGGAGTCGCCGGTTCACCGTGTCAACAACTTCCGGAAACATCGTGGAAACCGGCGGCGATCCGACCCGGCCGACGAACTCACATATTTCCTGCACAGAGCGCTGTGAAGCGCTTCGACACTCGGCGAACTTCGCGCTGGAGCGGCCATTGCCGATTGCCAAGAAAGCGTTGTCACCGAAACTTTCGGAAGGTTTTCGGGCCAGGTGCAGCGCTACCGGCGCCCGCGCCTTCGGTCGACTGCCCGCCCTGGCCGCCGCGCTCGGCGCACCTCCGGCCCGGTCGTAGCGCTTCCCGTCGCCGGCAGATCAGCGGACGTGGCCCCGCGCGTCCGCCTCGGCGGCGAGGACGGCCGCGCTCACCTCGCGCACGAACGCCGGCGCGTCGCCGTGCGGGCCGGAGTCGTCGTCCCGGCCGGAGTCGTACCACCAGTCGCGGGCCCAGCCGATGAGGTCCGCCCGGTGCGGAAACGCGGCGGCGGTCGGGGCGGCGGCCTGCCGCTTGGACAATTGCCGGCCGCACCGGAGGCGTTGGTAGGCCCGGCACAGGGTGAGCACCGCGTAGGACCGGGCCCCCGGCGTGGTCATCCCGGTCACCCACTCCGGCCAGTCCCGGACGTGGTCCAGCAGGGCCGTGCGCACGAGAGCGGGGTCGATCGCCGGCAACAGCGCGTCGGGCGCCGGGCCGAGCAGCGGACGACCGTGGTCGCGCACCGACGCCCAGGTGACGACGCGGTGGCGGGTGGCGGGCAGCAGGTGCAGCAGCTCGCCGGGGCTGACCCGGGCGATCACGTGCCTGCGGTCCGGCGAGCCCGTGCCGGCGTGACGGACCGCCGCCGGCGAGACGTACTCCACCTCGACCCGGCCGACCCAACCCGGATGCCGCCGGTCCAGGCCGCCGTGCAGCCCGGCGAGCACGGCGAGGAGTTCCTCGTCCGGATCGCGGTCGAGCACCGCGAGCAGGTCGAGGTCGCTGCGCGCCGGGGCGAAGTCGCCGGCCACGAGCGAGCCGTGCGCGTAGAGGCCGATCAGCCGGCCGGGCAGCGCGTCCGCCCAGGCGGTACGCAGGTCGGCCAGCACCGTTTCGGGTGGGGTCATCGCGCCATCCTGCCCGACACCGGCGGTCGATCGGATCGGCGTGTCGACGTTGAACCGATGGGTTCAGTGTCATAAGGTGAACCACGTGGTTCAGCAAGAGATCCTCAACCGGGTGTTCGCCAGCCTGGCCGACCCCACCCGGCGCGACATCCTCGTCCGCCTCGGCGCCGGCCCGGCCACCATCAGCGAGCTGACCGAGCCCACCGGAATGAGCCTCACCGGCATGAAGAAGCACGTCCAGGCGCTGGAGAACGCCGGCCTGGTGGTGACGCGCAAGGTCGGCCGGTCCCGGCAGTGCCACCTCGCCGACGCGCCGCTGGACGACGCGATGGCCTGGATCGGCTTCTACCAGCGGCTCTGGGCACGCCGCCTGGACGGCCTGGACGCCTACTTCACGCTCCGACCCGACCGCACCGACCCGAAGGACCCGGACACATGACCATCGACATGCGGATGACCCGGCAGCTCCCCGCCTCCCCCGAGGAGGTCTTCGACGCCTACACCGACGCCGAGAAGCAGAAGATCTGGTTCAGCATCCTCGACGAGGAGCCGGGCATCGTGGAGATCGACGTGGACCTGCGGGTCGGCGGGAAGCAGACCGCGGTGTGGGGGCCGTCGCCCGACATGCTGTTCCGCGAGACGCAGACGTTCCTGGAGATCGAACGGCCGCGCCGACTGGTCACCGAGTCGGTCGGCAGCAGCCCCGACGGGGAGACGATGACCACCCACATCGAGATCACCTTCGAGGAGCGGGACGGCGGCACGCTGATGACCGTGGTGCAGAGCGGCTTCCCGACGCCCGAGGTGCGCGACTTCTTCGCCGGCGAGGCGTGGAGCGGCGCGCTGGACCGCGTCGAGGCCTACCTGGCGCGGGAGCGATCGCGTGGCTGACCTGCCGCGCGCGGCGGTCGTCGCGTTGGCCACCGTCGCGGCGGTGGTCGTCAACCTGGTCGTCTACGCGGTCGGCCGGGCCGCCGGCGGCACGTTCCGGTTCACCGCCGCGAGCGGGCCGGCCGAGGTGAACGCCGTGACGGTCGCGGCGTTCAGCGCGCTGCCGCTGCTGGTCGGGCTCACCGCCGTGGCGCTGCTGGCGCCCCGGTTCGGCTGGGTGGTCCGGGCCGCGTCGATCGTCGGCCCGGCGCTCGCGGTGCTCACCGTCGTCGCGATGACGCTCCCCACCGACCTGGACGCCACCAGCAAGGCCACGCTCGCCGGGTGCCACCTGACGCTCGTGCCGATCATCCTGGTCGCGGTGGCCGCGCTCGGTCGGCGTACCCCGGTCGGCCCGGACGCGGTGGCGGCCTGAACGGACGGTCGGACCGCCGGGCGGACGTGACCGGGAGCCGGCCCGCCCGGCCCGGCCCACCCCGCGCCGCGGCCGATCGTCACGTCGGCGGCGCGCCGCACCCGTCCGGGCGTACGCCGGCGAGCATGTCGGCGGTGGTGTGCGCCCGGACGCCGTCCGGTGGCGTGCCGCCGGCGTGCCGGGCGACGACCGCGCGGACGTGGCGCTCGGCGGTCTCGGCGAGCCCGTCGTAGACGGCCGTGAACAGGTCGTGGGCCGACTGCCGGGGCCAGCCGGCCGGGAGGAGTTCCCGCGGCAGCCGCGGGTCGAGCGTCGGGAACCGCCGGTAGGTGTCCATCACCTCGGTGCGCGCCCGCACGGCGGCCGGGCCGTCGACCGTGCCGGTCCGGGACGCCAGCGGGGTCCACCGGCGCAGGAACTCCTGGTACTGCGCGGCGATGCCGGCGATGTCCCACGCCTCGATCGGCGCGCGCTGCCCGACCCCGTCCAGCGCGGCCTGCCGGGCCCGGAAGACGGTGACCGCGCCGGGGGCGAGCCCGGCCAGCAGCGACCGGGCCGGCGGGGTCGGCTCGTACGGCGAGACCCAGAGCCCGTCGTAGAGCGGCGCGAAGCCGAGCCAGCGGAGCTGCCCGCGCAGCGCGCGGCGCTGGGCGCCGCGGTCCTGCGGCAGCGAGAACGCGACGAGCGTCCAGCTCCCGTCCCACGCCGTCGGGGTGGTGGTGGAGGTGAGGATCCAGTTCCCGCCGGCGGAGAGGTCGGCGGCGACGCCGCGGCTGAGCCGGTAGGAGCTGTGGCGGCCCTGCCGGCTGCGCTCCAGCACGCCCCGGCGGGCCAGCCGGCTGATCGCGGTCCGCGCGCCGGCGTTGCTCACCCCGGTCTCGGCGAGCAACGTCACGATCGCCGCGGAGGGCAGCGCCGCCCGGGTACGCAGCGTGTAGTCCGCCATCAGCGTCACCACCACACCCTGCGGCGCGGCGCCGGACTGTCGCCGGGGCAGCCGCACCGAGGGCTCGTCGGGGTAGATCTCCTCGATGTCGAACGCGCTGGCCACGGGCACTCCGGAGTCGACTCGGCGACGGGGCCTCGACTGTAGACGGAGATCGGGGTCGGCAACGCATCGCGATTCATCGATTGACACTTGTGGGACCGGCGGGAACACTATCTGCTACCCGACACGGAGCCGGGCAGGGCGAACCACCCACGACGTCAACCTGCACAGGTGATCGAAGGAGTCTCCGTGAGAACCAGAGGGAAGATCCTGCTCGCCGTGGCCGCCACGCTGGCGGCGGCCGGCCTGGTGGTCCCCGCGACGCAACCCGCCTACGCGGCGTCGCTGACCGAGGTGACCAGCTTCGGCGACAACCCGGGGCGGATGCGGATGCACGTCTACGTCCCGGACAACCGGCCGGCCCGGCCGGCGACCGTGGTGGCCATGCACGGCTGCGGCGGCTCCGGCCCCGGCTTCTACTCCGGCAGCGAGTTCGCCTCGCTGGCCGACCGGTACGGCTACATCGTGATCTACCCCAGCGCGACCCAGCAGGCCGGCTTCGGCAACTGCTTCGACACCTGGTCCGACGCCGCCAAGCGGCGCGGCGGCGGCAGCGACCCGGTGTCGATCGTCTCGATGGTCCGCTACGTCCAGCAGCAGTACGGCGCCGACCCGGACCGGGTCTACGCCACCGGCAGCTCGTCCGGCGGCATGATGACCAACCACATGCTGGCGCTCTACCCCGACGTGTTCAAAGCCGGCGCGGCGTTCATGGGCGTGCCCTACAACTGCTTCGCGAACGCGGCGGACTATCCGCCGGGCAGCAGCCAGTGCACCGGCGGCAGCATGAACCGGACCCCGCAGCAGTGGGGTGACGCGGTCCGCCAGGCGTATCCCGGCTACACCGGCCCCCGCCCCCGGGTGCAGCTCTGGCACGGCACCGCCGACAACCTGGTGCCCTACTCGCTGCTCCAGGAGGAGATCGAGCAGTGGACCAACGTGTTCGGGCTCAGCCAGACGCCCACCTCCACGGACACGCCGCAGGCCGGCTGGAACCGGCGCCGCTGGGCCGACGGCGCCGGCACCGTGCAGGTCGAGGCGTACAGCATCCAGGGCGCCGGGCACAGCCTGCCGTCCGCCGGCATGGCCGCGGTCGCGATCGCGTTCTTCGGCCTGACCGGCACGCCCAGCCCGACCACGTCGCCCACGCCGACCACCTCGCCCAGCCCGACGCCGACCCCGACCACGTCGCCGACCCCGGGCCCGACCACTCCCCCGCCCGGCGGCGGGGCCTGCCGGGTGAGCGTCGAGGTCAACGCCTGGAACTCCGGGCTGACTGAGAACATCACCATCACCAACACCGGGTCGAGCGCGGTGAACGGCTGGTCGCTGGCGTTCACGCTGCCCGGCGGGCAGAGCATCACCTCGGGCTGGAACGCCTCCTACTCCCCCGCCTCCGGCCAGGTGACCGCCCGCAACGTCGCCTACAACGGCACCATCGGCCCCAACGGGTCGACCACCATCGGGTTCCAGGCCACCCACACCGGCAACACCGCCAGGCCCACCTCGTTCACGCTCAACGGCGCGGCCTGCGCGCTCGCCTGACCGGCGCGTGCCCGGGGGCGACCCGACCGGCCGCCCCCGGGACCGTCACGGCAGCGGGGCGCCGCGCGCGACCACCCACAGGTCGTACCACTCCTGGCGGGTCAGCTCCGGCTCCCGACGGACCGCGTCCCGGCAGGCCCGGATGCGCTCCGGACTGGCGGTGCCGATCACCGGCGCCACCCGCGCCGGGTGCCGCTGGATCCACCACAGCACGATCGCCTCCGGCGTCGTCCCCTTGGCCTCGGCGAGAGCGGCGACCCGGTCGGCGGTCGCCCGGTCGGCCGGCGTCCGCCCCGCGCCGGTGAAGCGCCCGCGCGCCAGCGGGCTCCACGACTGGACGCCGATCCGGTGCGCCCGGCAGTGTTCCAGCGTGCCGAGCGGAAACCCGACGCCGGTGGACTCGGCGGTGTTCACCAGCACGCCGGCCTCGACCCAGTCGCGCCGGGCCAGGCTGATCTCCAACTGGTTGGCGACCAGCGGCACGTCGAGCGACGCCTGGAGGTGGGCGACCTGCGCCGCCGCCATGTTCGACACGCCGAACTGCCGCACCAGGCCCTGCCGGTGCAGCGTGTGCAGCGCCTCGGCCACCTCGTCCGGCTCGGCGAGCGGGTCCGGCCGGTGCAGCAGCAGGACGTCGAGCACGTCCGTGCGCAGCCGGGTCAGGCTCCGCTCGACGCTGCGCACGATGTGCTCGCCGCGCAGGTCGTACCGGCCCGGACCGTCGTCGCCGGTCAGGCGGATGCCGCACTTGCTCTGCAGCACCACCCGCGAGCGGAGTTCCGGGGCGCGGGCGAGCACCTCGCCGAAGACCGCCTCCGACTTGCCGTTGCGGTAGATGTCGGCGTGGTCGAACGCGGTGACACCGATCTCCAGGGCGGCCTCGACCGCCGCCTCGGCCGCCGCGATCTCCGGCGCGCCGTACGGTTCGTCGTCCCACCCGCCGCCCAGCCCCATGCAGCCGTAGATCAGTCGGTGGTCGCGGATGTCGGCACCCGCCGGGGATACGTGCTGGTCGTCGGCCATGACACGTGGATAGCACAGCACCGGCGTGACCGTACTTTCGGCCGGTTCGTCGGGCCCCGGACTTTCCTAGCCTGGTGGCATGACCGAGACGCGTCGACCGGCCGGCCTCCTGCTCGACCTCGGCCTCGCCGTGGTGTTCGCCCTCGGCCTCGCGGCCACCGCCGTCATGATCGCGACCAGTTGGGGTCCCCGCTACGCCGTACCCGATGCCCTGGTCGGGGTGGTCGTCTGCGCCCTGGCGCTGGCGCGACGCCGGGACCGGGTGCGGACGGCGGCGGCCGGCCTCGCCGTGGCGGCCGTCGCGGTCGGCGTCTCGTTCGTCGCGGACCTGCCGCAGGAACCCGGCCCGGTCACCGGGCTGGCGCTGGCCGTCCTGGTCGGCTCCGTGGTCCGCGCCCGACCGCGACGGACCGCCGCCACGGTCGCCGGCGCGGGCCTGCTGGTGATCGCCGGCAGCCTGCTCACGTCGCTGGACAACCAGCACGGCCTCACCGCGGTGACGGTGCTCGACACGCTGTGCTGGCTGGCCGCCGTCGCGGTCGGCCTCGCGCTGCGCCGCGCCGACACCCGCGCCCGGGCCGCCACCGAGCGGGTACGCCGCGGCGAGCGGCTGGACCTGGCCCGCGAGCTGCACGACGTGGTCACCCACCACGTCACCGGCATCGTCGTGCAGGCTCAGGCCGCGCAGCTCGTCACCGCGAAGCAACCGGAGAAGGTGCCGGAGATGCTGGCCGGGATCGAGCTGTCCGGCACCGACGCGCTGGCCGCGATGCGCCGGGTGGTCGGCCTGCTCCGCGACGCCGACGACGGCGCGCCCGCCACACCCGGGCCGGAAGGGCTCGCCGACCTGGTGGACCGGTTCGGCCGGCACGGCCCGCCGGTGCGCCTGCGGCTGCCCGAGGACGACCGGGAGTGGCCGCCGGAGGTGACCACCACGGTGCACCGGGTCGTGCAGGAGGCGCTGACCAACGTGTCCCGGCACGCCCCGCACGCCGGCTCGGTCACCGTCACCGTCGACCAGGCCCCGGACGCCGTCGCGGTGGAGGTGGTGGACGACGCGCCGCCGACCCCGGCCCGCGTCGGGCACCGCGACGGGTACGGCCTGGTCGGCATGCGCGAGCGGGTCCAGGGGCTCGGTGGCACGCTGCGCGCCGGCCCGCGCGACGGCCGGGGCTGGTCGGTCCGGGCCACCCTCCCCCTGCCGACCCGGACGCCGCGATGAGCATCCGGGTGCTGATCGCCGACGACCAGGCGATGATCCGGGGCGGGCTGCGGCTCATCCTGGAGGACCAGCCCGACATCACCGTGGTGGGCGAGGCGCGCGACGGCGTCGAGGCGGTCGCCGAGGCCCGCCGGCTGCGCCCGGACGTCTGCCTGGTCGACATCCGGATGCCCCGGGTGGACGGGATCGAGGTGACCCGCGCGCTGGCCGGCCCGGGGACGCCCCGCCCGCTGCGGGTCATCGTGGTGACCACGTTCGACCTGGACGAGTACGTCTACGGCGCGCTGCGCAACGGCGCGGTCGGTTTCCTGCTCAAGGACGCCGGCCCGGCGCTGCTGGTCGAGGCGGTCCGCGCCGCGCACAACGGCGACGCGCTGGTCTCGCCGTCGGTGACGCTGCGGCTGCTCAAGCACGTGACCGCGGCGGCCCGGCCGGCGTCGGGACGGTCCCTGCCCCGGCTCTCCGCACGGGAGATGGAGGTGGTCCGGGCGATCGCGCGCGGGCGCACCAACCAGGAGATCGCCGGCGAGCTGTTCATCTCGCTGAGCACCGTGAAGAGCCACCTCTCCGGCATCCAGACCAAGCTGGGTGCCCGCAACCGGGTGGAGATCGCCGCCTGGGCGTGGGAGAACCGGCTGGTCGAGGGCGGGTGACTCACTCCGCCGAGGGCTACCGCGCGCCGGCCCGGCGACGCGCGCGCTCGAACTCGGCGACGTCGGACATCCAGGGGCCGTGCCCGTCGAGTGCCGCGCAGCCGCCGCGCACGAAGTCGCGCACCAGCTCGCGGTATTCGTCGAGCCCGTCGACCAGGCGATACTCCACCCGGTAGTGCGGCTCCGGCCCGACCTGGGGCCGCACCGTCGTGATCCGGGCGATGGAGTCGGCGTAGAAGTGCAGTTGGATCCCCTCGCCCATCGCCTCGTCCTCGATGGTGAACACCTCGTTGCCGGCCGCCGAGCGGTCGGCCACGAACGCCCAGAACTCGGCGGCGGCGCCGCGCGGGCCGTCCCGTCGCCAGGTCCGCTCGCCGCCCCGGTCGTCGGTGAACGACAGCGCCGCCTTCCCCGCACCGGGGTCGACGTCGTCGTCCGCCGGGGCGCTCCGGGACCGGTCCGCGACCTCCGCGCACATCAGGAAACTCACCGTCCGCACCGCGTCGGCGGCGAGCCCCGGGTACGCGCCGCGCACGGCCGCGTCGACGGCCGCCGCCGTCCGGTCCCAGGCGCGCTTGTCCGTGGCCCGGTTGCCCCGCCTCGGGTCGAGGCCGATCCGCATCCCCGCGCACGCCTGCTCGGCGGTGGCGATCACCCGCATGACCTGGGGCAGCAGCGCGGGGTCGACGGCGTCGGGCATCCGCCTCGGCTTCGTCGCGCCGTGCAGATACTGACCGGTGTACCGGAGGATCGCCGCGTCGAGCGGCCCGAGGACCACGCCGCGCTCGGCGCGCCGGCGGTCCGCGTGATGTTGCTGGGCACGCTTCTCGTCCGGCGTCTCCGTCGCCGTGCGCATCGCCTCGCAGACCTGACCGTGTTCCAGCGGACCGAGGCGGGCGCCGTGGGCGACGAGCCGGCTCCGGTCCCACCGGATGCGCCGGAAGAGCGCGTCGACGTCCTCGGGCGGGGCGAGCAGGACCGGGTCCAGGAGCGCGACGGCGGCGCTCTCGTCGAGCCGGCCCCGGGTCCCGGCGTCGTCGCACAGCGGGAGGAGCGCGCTCCACAGCAGCAGGTGTCGGGCCAGGTCCGCCCGGATCACCTCGAGGTGGGCCGCCCCGATCGGGACCGTGAACGTGCGGGGTTCGTGGTTGGCGTCGGCCCCGGCGCCGAGCATCAGCCTCAGCTCGTCGCCCTCACGGATCACGCTCGGGATCCAGCCGCCGCGCGTGAAGACCCTGGTCACGCCCATCGGGCACACTCGGCGTCCAGGCGCGGGTCGGCGCGCACCCACACCTCGCCGTCGGCCGCCCCGGCCGGCGCGTCGACGCGCTCCAGACCGAGGAACGCGATCAACTGGAGCAGCTCGGCCCGCTCGGCCCGGGCGTGGTCGACGTCGTCGGACTCGAAGAACACGTAGTACTGGTCGGTCGGGTCGACGATGCCCGAGTCGGCCCAGATCCGGCCGACCTCGTCGATCGCCGCCGCCTCGGTCGTGAACGTGGCGGCGCGGACGGCACCCCGGGTCTCCGGTGACGCGTCCAGGTCGGCGAGGTCGGCGAACCACTGCCCGAAGTAGTCCAGGCCGGCACAGCCGTTCTCGAAGAACAGCATCGCGGCCGGCAGGTAGCGGTTGCCCCGGTCGACCTTCAGGTGCTCCTGACCCGCCTCCCCGACCCGGGAGATCACCCCCCGCTGCGGCATGAGCACCAGGCGCTGCCTCGCCGCCTCGTCCGCGATGGTGTAGGTGTCGGACTCCCGGTCCCGGAGGAACGCGGCGAACGCCTCGTAAGCCTCCTGGGCGTCACCCACCGAGACGTGGTGGTCGGTGCCGTCGCCGGCGGCGAAGACGAACTGCTTCGGTCCGGGCTGGTAGGGGCGGGCCATGGGGGTCCTTCCGTCAGGCGCGAAGATCCACCAGCGTACGCACGCCGAGCCACTGCTCCGCATCCCAGGCCCGGAACCGCTCCACCTCGGTGAACCCCAGCTTCGCCGCGAGCCGCATGGAGGTGGCGTTCGCGGACTGGGTGGTGAGCATGACCGGCTCACCGGGCAGGACGCGGTCGAACCAGTCGAGCACCGCCCGACACGCCTCGGTGGCGTACCCGTGACCCCACGCCCGCGGCAGGAACTGGTAGCCGAGATCGGCCTTCCCCACCGCCGCCGGCCGGCGATGCTCGGTGGCGCGCCGGAGCAGGACCCGGCCGATCATCGCGCCGTCCAGGTCGACCACGAAGCACCCCGGCCACTGCCCGGGCGCCTCGGGCAGTTCCCGCTCGAGTTCGTCGCGCGGCCGGGGCCCGCCGAGATACGTGTGCGCCTCCGGCGAGGCCAGCAGTTCCACGAACGTCGCCCGGTCCCGGGCCTCGGCCGCCCGGAGCACCAGGCGTTCGGTGCGGATCGGCGCGGGTGGCCAGGGGACGGCTCCGATTCCGGTCATGCCGGCCATCCAACCACGCGGCGGGCGTCAGCTCGGGTGACGCCGGATCCGCCGGAACGCCACGGCCGCCAGCACCCCGGCGAGCAGCAGGTACAGGCCCGACTCCAACCACTGGAACGCCCAGTACCGGCCGACCGGCTGGTAGGCGACGTCCACGTGCAGGTCCTCGGCGGCCAGGCAGGTCGCCGTGTCGCCGAACGGTCCCTCGGCCGCCCCGGTCCTCGGCGGGTCGGTGAAACACCTGTCGAACACCCCCCGGTCGAGCGACCCGCCGGCGCGGGTGCGCAACTCGCTGACGTCGGTGACCCAGGCGTCCGGCACGGCCAGGCCCCGCACCACCGGGGCGCCGGTGATGCTGCCCAGGCCACGCGCCTCGTTGATAGCCGGTGCGGTCATCTCCAGCGTGGCGTGCCGCGGCGGCAGCAGGTGCGGTCGGACCAGGTTCGGCACCAGGAACTGGAGGACCACGAAGGCCAGCGCGGTCAGCGCCATGGCCGGCACGGTGCGCCGCAGCACCAGCCCGATCAGCACCCCGAGCACGACCGCGAACGCCGCGTACGCCACCGGGGTGAGGTTGCGGGCGCCGAACAGGACCGTGCTGAAGCGGTTGTCCGCGATCCGGTCCACCGGGCTCATCGCCCAGGTCACCAGCGCGGCGGCCGCGCCGGTCACGGCCATCGCGGCCAGGCCGACCACGGCCAGCTTGACGGCGAGCCAGCGGCGGCGGGTGACGCTCTGGTTCCAGACCAGCCGCTGGGTGCCGGTCTCCAGCTCCCGGGCCACCAGCGGCGCGCCCCAGAACATGCCGAGCAGGCCGGGGACCGGCCCGAGCAGCGCGGCCAGGTAGAGCGAGGTGTTCTCGTAGTCGACGGCGAGCTGGCGCAGCCGGGGGCAGTCGGGCGCGCCGGCGCACTGGGCCCGGTAGGTGTCGTAGGCGTCCCGGACGTCCAGGCCGAGGTGCCCGACGTACGCGGCGAACAACGCCAACACGGCCACGCCCACCAGGGCCGGGACGCGGAACTGCCGCCAGGTCGTCCAGATCATCGGTTGCCCTCCCCCGCCGCCCGCGTCAGGTAGCTCAGCGCCAACTCCTCCAGGCCGACCGGCTCCACCCGCCACGGCGTCCCCGCCGGCGGACGGTCGGCCCGCACCACGGCGTGCTCGTACGCCCCGGTGTGCCGCCTCAGCACCACCTCGACCCCGGCCGGGAGCCGGTCCAGCTCGCCGCGCGGGGCGACCAGCCGGTGGTGCCGGGCCAGCAGGTCGGCCACGTCCCCGGCGACCTGCACCCGGGAGCCGTCCAGCACGACGAGGTGGTCGCAGGACCGCTCCACGTCACCGAGCAGGTGCGACGAGAGGATCGCGGTCGCGCCCAGCTCGGCGACGACGCCGGTCAGGTTCCGCAGGAAGCCGTCGCGGGCCAGCGGGTCCAGCGCGGCGGCCGGCTCGTCGAGGATCAGCAGTTCGGGACGCTTCGCCACGGCCACGGTGAGCGCCAACTGCGCCCGCTGGCCGCCGGAGAGCCGGCCCGCCCTCTGCCCCGGGTCTAGGCCCACCTGGGCGATGCGCCGCTCGGCCAGGCCCGGGTCCCAGGACGGGTTCAGCTTCGCGCCCATCCGCAGGTGGTCGGCGACCGAGAAGGACGCGTACACCGGGGTGTCCTGGGCGACGAAACCGACCCGGGCCAGGTGTGCCGCGTTCGCCGCCGGCGGTGAGCCGAGCACCCGCAGCGTGCCCGCCGTCGGGGTGCTCAGCCCGCAGGCGAGGTTCAGCAGGGTGGACTTGCCGGCGCCGTTCGGGCCGACCAGCCCCACCACCCGTCCCCGGGGCAGGTCGAGGTCGCAGTCGGTCAGCGCCGGCCGGCGGCCGTACCGTTTGGTCAGGCCACGGGCCTGGAGCACGAGATCGGAAGATGACATGCCCCCGATCCTGCGGATCGGGACCCGCGCCGGCATCGGCCCGACGACGGGTCGGCCCGCGCCGGGCGCCGTCCTTTCGGCCGGTTCTCCCGCCGTCAGCCGTCGTCGTACCGCTCGACGTAGGGGCGGTCCTTGGGCCGGTGGCCGCCGGGTTTGCAGCCGGCGAACGGGCCGGCCGGGTCGCGCAGCGCGCCCATCGTCGGCCACAGGTGGTTCTGGTGCCACGCCGCCGGATCGGACGGCGCCGCCTTCGGGGACGTCCGCTCCTGCCAGGCGAGCCAGAGCCCGTGCAGGTAGGCGATCGCCTCCGGGTGCTCCCACCAGCGGGGGCACCACGGCGCGCCGGAGGTGACCTCGCCGCCGTAGACCGGCAGCAGGAGGCCCTCCACCCAGGTGGCCAGCCGGCGCAGCTCCTCGGCGTACTCGGGGCCGTCCAGGTAGAGGATGAAGAACGGCTTTCGCCCCGGCTCGTCGGTCAGCACGTCAGCGTCCCCTCGTCGCCGGGGTCCACGTCGAGCGCGGCGGTGATCCGGCGGTACGCGTCGACCCGCTTGCCGACCAGTTCGCCGTTGCCGCCGCCGCACTCCAGCGCGCCGTTGATGCTGCGGATCGTCCCGCCGAAGCCACCGCCGCCGGTGATCGCCGCGTGCGCGGTGGTCGCGCCCGCGCCGGGGTTGGTCATCCAGAACCAGAGCGCGGCCTGCCACGCCACCGACGGATCGGTCGCCACCAGGTCCGGGTTGCCGAGCAGGTCCAGCCCGAGCGCGTCGCCGGCCGCCTGGTAGTTGTAGTTCCAGCTCAGTTGCAGCGGCCCCCGCCCGTGGTAGGCGGTCCGGCCCGCCGGACATCCGTAGGGCCTGCCGCCGTCGCAGTAGGTGCCCCAGGCCGCCCGGTCGATCTCGTCGACGTGCGCCAGGCCGCCGGTCTCGTGGTCGACGTTGGCCAGGAACGCGGCCAGCTCCCGCCGGCGGGTCTGCTCGTCGCCGGTGGCGGCGAACGCGGGGAACTTCGCCATCGCGTCGGTGAGCCCGGCGTACGTGTAGAAGGAGTTGCGGCCCGGGAACAGGGTGTCGAACGTCGACGCGGTCAGCGACGCGCCGTCCGGGACCACCCGCTTGTTCGACCCGATGGACAGCGACGGGAACAGCTCCGGTGACGGCGACGGTGACGCGGACGCGGTGGACGTGTCCGTGCCGCCGATGGTGTAGCGGGCGAACAGGCCGCGCACCCGTAGCGGGTAGGTGTCCATCAGGATGACCGGCATGCCGCCCTGCTCCTTCACCGCCTCCAGGCCCTGGTCCCAGGCCATCAGCGTGAGCGTGAGGTGGTCACCGACCACGGACTCGTCGTCCAGCAGCCGCTGGGTCTCCTCGGCCAGGTGGCAGAACCACCGCGCGTGGGCGTGGATCGAGTCCTCCGGGTCCAGCGCCGAGGCCTCGCCGCTGTCGTCGTCGTCCTCGCCGTAACGGTCGAAGACGTCGGGGGTCAACTGGGACAGCCCCTTGCGGCCCTCCTGGCCCTCCTTGTCCGCGTCGAAGTCCGACGCGTACTCGATCTGCGCCGCGAGGATCACCGGGGTGAGCAGGTCGCACTCCCGGGCGGCGGCCCGGATCGGCGCGACCAGGTCCGCCTCCGGCACGCCTGATTCCCGGAACCCGCCGCGGCCGTCGCCGCCGGCGAGTTCGGTGAGGACGCTGCCACCGGCGCCCGGCCCGAGCGTGCTCTCCGGGTCCGGCGAGTAGGAGGTCATCTGCGAGCCGCTGAGCAGGATGATGACCACCAGGACGACCAGGGCCAGCGCGGCCAGCGCCGCGAGCGGCATCATCCCCACCATCGAGATGATCAGCCAGGTGATCTGGGTGGCGCCGAACCGGTTCGTCGCACTCTGGTGCGCCGCCCGCGCGGCCGCCAGTTTGGACACCGTCGCTCACCCGGCCCGCTGGCGCCAGGCCGCCGCCGCGCGGTCGGTGACCGCCTGCGCCTCGGCCTTCGCCGCCGCCGCGATCGGCGCCGCGTCCGGCTCCTTGAACCAGGGCCGCAGCCGGATCACCGCCGGCCGCACGCCGGTCGCCAGCAGCAGCGCCGTCCCCTTGGGCAGCGCCCGGATCCGGTCCGCCGGCAGCGCCTGCTCCTGCCGGTACGACACCGACCGGGAGGAGCCGTCACGCGAGCGGGAGTAGGTCGGGGTCCGCACGTCGTGCTGCCCCACCAGGCGGGCCACCTTGTCCACGAAGTCCGCGTCGTCGAGCCCCGCGCCGAGCAGCTTGACCGTGGCGGCGCTCCACAACGCGTCCATCCCGGCGTCGCCCCAGACCCGCACCCCCTGCCGGTAGCTCTGCAGCAACGTCACCACGCTGATGCCGCGCGAGCCGAGGTGGCTGTAGAGGTCGGGCAGGTCGGCGATCCGGCACACGTTGGCCGCCTCGTCCAGCACGGCGGTCATCGGCGGGTCCAGCCGGCCGCCCATCCGCTCGGCGGCCACCACGCCGGCCCGGACCACGGCGTCCGCCAGCCCGGCGATCACGCCGGCGGCCGAGCCGCCGCCATCCTTGGACAGCAGGTAGAGCGTGTCCCGGCCGAGCACGTGCTCCTCCGGCACGAACTCGGGGCGGTCCGGGTCGGGGCTGACCCAGGCCAGGATCTCCGGGTCGAGCAGGCAGGCGACGCACTGCCGGGACGTCTCGTAGATGCCGTCACGGGTCTGCACCGCCCCGCGTACGGTGCCCTGGAGCTGGTCGGCCATCGCCTCCAGGCCGGCGTCGCGGAGCAGGTCGATCGGGGTGCGGTCGCCCGGGTCGGCGAGCCAGCCCAGCATCTCGCCGACCGTCGCGCCGCCGTGCGCGGCGGCCAGGAACAGCGCGGTCAACGTGTTCTGCGCGGCGGCGATCCAGAAGTCCTTCTTGGACGCGTCGTCGTTGACCGAGCTGACGAAGTGCCCGGCGAGCCGCCGCGCGCCCTCCAGGGTGCGGCAGCCGCCGAGCATGTCCCACCACATGTCGCGCTCGGAGTAGACGATGCCCTGCGGGTCGAACGTCCACACCCGCCCGACGCGGGCCCGTTCCCGCCGGGTGACCAGGTAGACGTCCGACTTGTTCGAGGTCAGCAGCACCGCGCCGGGGGCACGCAGCACGCGGGGCACGGCGATGCCGGTGGACTTGCCGGCCCGGGGGGCCATCAGGTCCAGCTCCACGTCCTCGTAGGAGGAACGCAGCTCCGGCCCGGACGGCAGCAGGTCGCCGAGCAGGTTGCCGGTGTCGTCGGGGCGCAGCCGGGGCACGTCCCGCAACGAGGGGCGCAGCTCCCGGGCCCGCGCCTCGGCCGCCTTGCCGGTCATCCCCCGCAGGTCGGCCGCGCCGGCCAGGTTCGACGGCTGGGCGGCCAGGCGGCGAACCACCGCGCGGGTCCCCGCCACCACCGGCGCGGCGACCAGCGGCAGCAGCGCCACCGCGCCCGCGTACACCAGGGCCGGCGGGACGCCCGGCCACACCGCCTCGGCGCCGCCGCCGAGCAGGCTCAGGTAGACGTCCAGCCGGAACGGCGGTGGCCGCCAGCCGTAGCCGCCGAGCGCGGCGGCGAGCGTGCCGCCGAGCCACAGCAGGACGAAGACGGCGAGGTTGACCAGCGCGAGCCCGGGGATGAGCCAGGGCAGCAGGTCGCCGCCCGCGCCGCGCCTCACCGGGCCACCGCGCCGGGCCGGTCGCCGGCCGTGACGGCCCGCACCACGGCGGCCCGCTCGGCGAGCATCCGCTCGGCGTCGCCGTTGGCGATCCAGCGCGTGTTGGTGTCGTGCAGGTGCCGCTCGGCGTCGGTGATCGCGACCCGGATCGGGATGCCGGGCCGCCCGCCGACCTTGATCAGGAACCGGCCCCGGCCGGGCGGCTCCTCGTTGCCGCCGTCCTGCGCCCAGCCGGCCGGCGACGACCAGGACGACACCAGGTCGATCTCCCGCCGGGACAGGCCGACCACCCGGGCCAGCTCCTCCATCTCCGCCCTCGGCAGGCCGGCGCAGGCGACCATCCCGGCGCGCTCGACGAAGCCCCGCGCCTTGGCCTTGTCCGCCTCGCTACCAAGCGCCTCCGCGTCCTTGAGCGTGTGGGTGATCTTCGCGTCGGCCAGGCCGAGGGACCGGTTCAGCCGGGTCAGCGCGTCGATCCGGTCGACGATGCCGGAGGCCGCCCGCAACGGCCGCCACAGCTCGTCCAGCACGGTGAAGAACCAGCGCCGGGGCGCCAGGCCGGCGTCGGCGAGGGCGTGCGAGGCGGACACCGTACCCAGGCCGTCGGACCAGGCGGCGAGCATCGCGGCGGCGGTCAACTGGCCGTCCGCCTCGCCGATGCGGGAGATGTCGATGCAGACCGCGGTGGCGTCCGGGTCGATGCGGGTGGCGGTCTCCGAGGCGAACGTGTCGCCCAGCGGGCCGTCCACGATGCCCAGCAGCGACCGGTGCAGCGGGTCGACGGCGTCCCGGTACCGGGACTCCTGGCCCCGGTCCAGGGTGACCTGCCGGACCTGCGGTGGCCCCTCCTCCAGCACCGCGAGCAGGTCCGGCAGCCGGTACGTCCGGCCCGGCCCGGTGCGCTCGCGCAGGTGCCGCAGGCAGGCCGACAGCACCGACTGCTCGTGGTCGCTGATCGGCACGCCCCGCACGATGGTGAGCAGCGCGGCCACCATGTTCAGCACCCGGCCGTGCGACTCGGCGGCCAGCGCCTCGCCGGCCTGCCCGCCGATCCGCGCGGCCGCCGCGCCCATCGCGCCCGGGTCCAGCACGTTGAGCCCGCCGACGCCCCGGGCGATGGAGATGACCTGCCCGCCGAGCGCGCGGACGGTGTCCGCGTAGTCGGGCTTGAGGTCGCCGAGCACCAGCGGGACGACGCCCTGCCCGGCCAGGCCGATCAGCATCCGGTTGATCAGGGTGGACTTGCCGAGACCGGGCATGCCGAGCATGAACAGCGACGGGTTGGAGATGTAGCGGGCCCGGGTGAACCAGTTCAGCGGGTCGCCGCAGACCGTGGCGCCGGTGCTGATGTGCTGGCCCAGCGGCACCCCGGTCATCGGGGCGCCGGAACCGGAGGCGAACGGCCAGAGCCCGCACGCCTGCACGGTGGTGGCCCGCCACATGGTCGGGGGGTCCAGCGTCGCCACCCGGCCGCCGCCCACGGCGGGCGCGCCGCGGTGCGGCACCCCGTCGGCGTCGTCCTGCCGGGCCAGGCGTTGCCGGTACCGCCGCTCGGCCGCCTCCTCGGCGGCCTGCCGGCGCCGCGCCCGCCGCAACGCCCGGGGGGTCTGCCCGTCGGTCTCGTCGGGCTCCCGCTCCTGCGCCCCGGCGTCCGGCACGACCAGGCCGGACAACGCGGTGACCGGCCCCGACGTGCGGCGGGGCCAACCCGCGGCGAGGTCCGTCACCCGGGCGCCGTCCGCGCCCACCCCGGCCGTCACAGCGCCTCCTGGAGATCCTGCGGGACGATCGACTGCTCCCAGGGCAGGATGCCGACCGGCAGGGCGCAGGTGAACGCCGCGGCCTGCATCCGGTCTGCCGGTCGCATCGCGATCCGGGTGGCGCCGAGCAGGTTGCGCATCGTCACGTTCGCGTCGCGCACCTCGGCGGCCGAGTCGACGGTCAACGTCACCAGCATCGAGAACTCCACCAGACCGGCGCCGGAGGCCTCCTCCGCCGCGGTCTGCTCGGCCGCCTGGATCTCCGCGACCGCGCGCGCCCGGACCAGGCCCTTCGTCGAGTTGGCCATGAACTGGGCGGACCGCCGGTCCGACTCGACGATCCGGGCGGAGGTCGCCGGGTCGATCGGGCGGTAGACCAGCGCCACCCGCTTGCGGCGGATGCCGGCGGTCGGGTCGAGCAGGCTGCGCAGGATGCCCGAGCGCACCACGCCGCGCGGCGCCATGGTCAGCAGCCAGCTCCGGGACACCCCGGAGTCGTGCTGGTAGGAGGTCACCGACTCGACCGCCGCGGCCGGGCCGGAGTCGTCCCACTCCAGCCCGGTGCGGCCGTGCTGGGCGCGGACGTCGAGGACCTCGGCCGCGGCGGCCGGGTCGTACGCGACCCGCACGATCTCGGCGATCCGCTCGGCGGACAGCGGCTCCGCCGACCCCCCGCCGGCGGCCACCAGCCCGTTGAGGATCCCCTGCAACCGCAGCGCCAGGTCGGCCAGCATGGTGTCGTCGTCACGCCGCGCGCCACCGGGCGCCGAGTAGGTGAGCGTCAGGTAGGTGTTCATCTCCGAGGACGCGTCGGGGTAGGAGCGCACCACCTCCTCCATGACGGCCCGCGCGGCGGGCGGCGCGTCCGGGGAGAGACGGCCCAGCACCTCGGTGGCGAGCCGGGTGCCCGGATCGGGAGCGGTCTCCACCACCACCGACGCGCCCCGCAGCCCCGGCTCGTGGGCCAGCCGCGACAGCCACTCGCCCCACAGCGCCACCCACGTGTCGACCTGGTCCGGGTCGACCAGCGACCCGCCGTCGGGCTCGCAGCTCAGCACGATCGTGTACTGGTGGCGGTTGCGGTGGTGCAGCACCCCGAACGGCCGGTCGTACGGGTCGCGTCCCTCCAGCATGGTCACCCGGCTCAGCAGGCCGGGTGGGCGGAACCGGCCGCCGGGTCGGGCGGACAGCGGCCCGGACACGTAGAGGTGCTGCCGCTTCGACCTGCGGCGCAGCCAGCCGACCCGGACGCCGGCCATCTGGAACACGTTGCGGCCGTCCTGGGTGCGGATCGCCAGCGGCGCCAGCATCAGCGCGAACGGCAGCCCCACCACCAGGGCCGCGTCCAGCGAGATCATGGACGCGAGCAGGACCACCACGAGGCCGCCGAAGAGGCCGAAGGTGCCGATCAGGCCCAGCGAGCCGAGGCCGGCCTTGCGGGGGCGACGCCAGTTGCCGTACGTCGGTGTCTTGATCTGGTCGATTGCGGTGCTCATGGTCGTCCTCCTGGGCCGGCCTAGTCGCGGTCGGGGTCCGGCAGCGCGCCGCGGGCGATGCCCGCGGCGTGCCGGTGGGTGCCGGCGACGGCGCCGGCGCCCTTCTGCACGGTCCAGGCGGCGGCCCCGACGGCGCCGCTGACCACCCGGCCGGCGGTCGAGACGGCGCGGCGCCCGCCGCCCGAGGACGGTGGGCTGCCCGCGGGCGCCGGCTCGCTCACCGGCGCCGGCGTGCTGCCGGACGCGGCGGCGGGCGCGGGTTCGCTCGCCGGGGCGGGCGTGCTGCCGGGCGCGGACTCGCTCTCCGGCGCCGGCGTGCTGCCCGACGCCGGTTCGCCCCCGGTGGCCGGGGCGCCGCCGGACGTGGACGCGCCGCCGGACGAGGAGCCTCCGGACGAGGACGCGCCGTCGGCCACGGACGCGGTGTCGGACGCGCCGTCGGCGGTGGAACCGCCCTCGGTCTTCGTCGCGCCGTCCGCCTTGGACTCACCACCGTCCTTCGAGGCGCCGTCGGGCTTCGACCCGCCGCCGCCCTTGGTCACCGCGCCCGAGGGCGAGCCGCCGCCGCCCGACGACCGGACCGCGCCGCCGCCCCCGCCGTGACCGCCGCCGGCGATCCGCTTGGCGCCGCTGGCCACCGCGCCCGCCGCGGCGGCGCCGGCGGCCACGCCCGCGCCCACCCCGTCGGACGAGCCGAGCGCCGCCATCGCCGGTACGACCAGCCGCATCAACGCGGGCAGCGCGACCGCGGCCATCAGCAGGATGGCGGCGCCGGCCAGCTTGTAGTGCTTGGCGTCGCCGTCGACCGAGCCGATCATCGCCGCCCCGGAATACATGATCAGTCCGACCACCGGTTTGAACGACAGCCAGGCCACCATCCAGGCGATGTGCTTGCGCCACCACCCGCCGCCCGACTCGGTCATCGACGCCGCGGCGGCCAGCGGCAGGGTGCCGGTGAGCAGTACCATCGCGCCGAGCCGCACGTACATCAGGATCACGTGGATGCACCCGGCGAGCAGCAGCAGCAGGCCGATGATGATCAGCAGGAACGCGGTCAGGCCGTCGGTGCCACAGTTGGCGATCAGCTTGAGCTGCGCCTTGATGCCCTGGTCGTAGAGGTGGTCGCTGTAGCGGTCGGCCTCGGTGGCGAGCAGGTTGAGCACGGTCCACGCCGCGCCGACGGTCAGCACCATGCGGACCAGGCCCTGCAGCGCGGTCCACAGCGACTGGCCCCGGCGCAGCAACGCCATCCGGAACGCGGCGGCCAGCAACGACGCCACCGCGATGGTCACCACGAGCCAGTCGGTCTGCAGGTGGATCTGGTCGTTGATCTTCTCGTCGCCGAGCGTCGGCACGTCACCGAGGTTGGCGAACAGCTCCACGGCCGCGCCCATGATGGCGCCGGCGATGTCGCTGAGGATGCCGTCGATCCCGCGTTCGAAGAAGCCGACGACCTGGCCGATCTCGCCGATGTAGACGGCGTCGCCGGTCGCGCACTCAGCCATTGCCGGCCCCGTTCCACAGCACGAAGCCGGCCAGCGAGAGCACCGGCGTGACCGGGCCGTACAGGCCGCCGGAGTTCAGCGGGCGCAACCGCCAGTCGACGCCGTTCCAGTCCGTCGTGTAGTCCACCGAGAAGTAGCGCGCGGTCGCCTGCCGGACCAGCACCCGGACCACCGCCGTACGGGGCGTGTAGCGCACCACCAGGAAACCGGCCAGACGGTTGGCGGTCTGCGGCGGGCCGCCGTCCTCCAGCGACTCGCGCATCGCGTCGAAGTAGTCCCGCCCCAGCCCTGGCACGAGCTGCTGCCGGCTGACCACCCGCCAGTCCGGGCCGCTCATCTGCCGGGAGATGGTGTGCACCGCCAGCACCGCGCCCATCGGGGTGTGCGCGAAGCACCAGCGCAGCGGGCCGGTGCTCCGCAGCGGCCCGGCCGACGCGGAGAACGGCGTCAGCGCGCCGTTCACCGGCCGCCAGGTGATGTCGGCCGGCGCCTCGGTCGGGATCGGCTGCGCGGTGTCCACCGTGCGGCAACCCTGCGGTCGCGACCCGTCCGGTGCGAGCCCGCCGATCACCGGTCCGGCGGGGGGCGCGGCCCGGGAGCCGGCGTCTCCACCACCGTAGAGCGCCGCGCCGATGCCGGCGCAGAGCGCCAGCACCAGGAAACCCGCCGACACCTGCCACCGGCGGTGCCGCCAGAACGGCCCGTCCTCCGCCGGCTCGTGGGCGTGTCGCGCACGCATACGTCAGTTCCCCTCGCCGTCGCCGCCGCCGGTGCCGAAGACCCAGGTGACGATTGGGCCGGCGGTGGCGACCAGGATGCAGCCGCCCAGCACCATGCCGAGCCGGCTCATGTGCTCCGAGCTCTCCCCGCGCTTGTGCGAGATGGCCATCACCGCGCCGGTGATCAGGACACCGAGCACGCCCGCCGCGGTGCCCGCCCACGCGACCAGGCCGAGCGCCTGCTCGACCTTGGTGGCGAGCGGACCGGGCACCGCGTTTCCGCCGGTGGCCGGCTGCGGCACGCCACCGCCACCGTCGCCGTCGCCCGGTTCGGGCGCGAGGCGGAAGCCGAACGGGATCCGCACCAGACCGCTGTAGTAGATGTCGGAGAGGGTCATGGGTGCTCCTTCGAGGTCGGGGAAGGCGAACAGCCGGCCGGTGGCCGGTCCGGTGGTCACTGGCTGAATCCGAGGGCCTGCACGACCGGCCCGGCGGTGGTCGCGAGCAGGCAGGCCGCCAGCACGAACGCGATCTGCTTGGTGTATTCGGTCCGCTCCTCCAGCGCGCCGCGCCGCAACTGCGACGCCAGCGTCATGCCGGTCACCAGCAGGCCGATCACGGCGGCGGCGCTCACGCACCACGCCATCAGCGTGAGCAACTGCACCACCGGCGCGTTCGGGTCGTCCACCGCCACCTGGTACGGCTCGATCGACGGGGCCTCGAAGCTCTTCTTGTTGATCGCGTTCTCGCACTGGAACTTGCCCGCGTACAGGGCGCCCTTGAGGGTGCACGAGTGCGACCCGGTGATGTCCACGTCGTCCTTGGTCCGCGAGTGGCCGCTCAGGTCGACGAGCATCTCGACGTCCATCCAGACCGTGTCGCCGTCGGTGTACTCGGCGGTCAGGTCGAACGAGCCGTCCGTCGAGCCCTTCTTGCCGGAGCAGACCCGGTCACCGCCCCCGGCCGGGTAGGTGTTCACCGTGGTGGTGGTCTTCAGGCAGATCTTGTAGAGGAACGCGGCGTCGCCGCCGTCCACCGTCACCGTGTAGCTGCCCGCGGCCACCGCCGCGCCCGGCGGGGCGAGCGCGAGCACCGCCAGGACCAGGGCGACGAGCGCCGCGCCGGAGCGGACCGCCCGCCTCACCGCGACCCCCGCGCGGGCCGGGCGTCGGCCAGGTCGGCCAGCCGGGTCAGTTGGCGTGGCGGCCGCTGCGGCTCCACGCCGATCCGGTACGACGGGATCCACGGCACCCGGTGCACCGGGGCGACCGAGCGCAGCAGCCGGATCCGGCCGAGCAGCGGCGCCGGCAGCCGGCCCGGGGCGTCGGCAATCAACACCACGCCCACCAGCCGCATCCCCGCCGGGTGCCGGCCCTCCCGCATCGCGTTGAGCGCCCGGGACACCGCCCGCAGGCCGTCGACGTTGGTCCGGCCGACCAGCGCGACCCGGGCCGGCTCACCGATCGCCGGGTCCGGCCAGCGGCAGCCGATGTCCACGCCCCCGAGCAGGCGGGTCAGGGTGCTGGCGCCGGCGCCGCCGTGCGCGCCGATCCAGCCGATGCCCTCGTCGGAGAGAGCGTCGCGGCCCCGTACCGGACGCTCGTCGCGCTCGCGCGGTCGCCCCAGCACCATCGGTCGGCTCATCGCCCGCCCCGCCTCCTCTCCCCGTCGTCCGTCGCACGCGCCGACCGCCGCCGGATGGCCCGGCCGCAGCGGTCGACGGCCGCACTACGACGCGACCGCCCGCTCGGTTCGACCGGGATCCCAGGTTTTTTCTCGCGTCCGGCGCTGAACCACCCCGCCCACCGACCCGTAGTCGGTGCACCGCGATCCGTGGAAGGAGGCGGCACGCCCGAGCCGGCGCGGACCGCCGGCCGAACCAGCCAGTACCAGCGCTCGAAGGAGTGACCATGTCCGACCTGAGGTACAGCTACGAGCCGGACCCGCGGCAGCCGTCGCGACGCGCCCAGACCTTCGCCGCCGCGCCCGCACCGACGCAGCCCAGCGAGCGGCACTACAGCGTCCCGGTCAACCAGTACAGCCAGTACGCGTACCAGTCGTCGTCCAGCTCGGCGGCGCCGCAGTTCACCGACTCGTTCAACGGCGGGCAGCCGCTGCCCCCGGCCGCTCCCCCGCCGCGCTCCAGCCGGCAGAACTCGGCCGCGGCCCGCAACTCCGCCGCCGCCAACCACCAGGTGGACCGGCTGCGCCGTCGGTCCACCTACGTCGCCACCGACCCGGACCGGCTCGTGCAGACGGCCATGCAGGTGGGGGCGGTGAGCACGCCGGAGCCGGTCGAGCCCCGACGGGGCAGCCAGGTGAACCCGGCGAACCCGAACCGGCCGACCGAGAGCGAGGCACGCAAGGGCGCGCAGAACGCCGGTTTCAAGGGCCTGACCGACTTCAAGAACTACATGAACACCTATCTGCCGCCCGGGTCGGAGTTCACCGCCAACGCGTTGAACGCCACCGCCGGCCTCCTCGAGGGGTGGGCCGCGCGCGGCACGCAGATCGGCGCGTCCGCCGTCACCGCCCTGAAGTCCGGCGTGGAGTTCATCGACGCCGCGCAGAAGGGCGACTGGACCAAGGCCGCGGTCCACGCCGGGAACCTCAGCGGCATGGGCCTGAGCATCGCCGGCACGGCCGCGAACGTCCCGCAGCTCAGCGCCGCCGGCGCGTTCGTCGCGGCGGGCTCCGCCGTCACCAACGCGGCGGTCGACCAGCGGCGGACCGCGATCCAGCAGAACTCGCAGAACGTCGACCTGGAGCGCGGGCGGACCAGCCCGAGATCCAGCCCCACCCAGTCGACCGGGCAGGCGCCGCAACAGGCGCCGGCACGCGGTCGCTGACCGACCGTACGACCAGGCGGGCCCGGGTGATCGCACCCGGGCCCGCCGTCGTCGGGCCGGGTCAGCGGGCCTGGCGCCAGTTCTGGTTGCTCTGGCTCGCCGCGCACTCCCAGATCTGCAACGGCGCGCCGTCGTCGGAGTTCCAGTCCCGCACGTCCAGGCACTTGCCGGAGTGCGGGTTGCGCAGCAGCCCGCCCTCGGCCACCCACACCTGCGCCGGCCCGCCGGTGCACCAGGCGAGCTGCACCTTGGCCGCGTTGTCCCGGGACGCCCACGCCACGTCCATGCACTTGTCCAGCACCTTCAGCGTGTCGCCGGCGCCCCGGGTGAACCGCTGCGCCGGGGAGCCGTTGCACCGCCAGAGCTGCAACCGCACCCCGTCGGCGGACTCGCCGTTCGGCACGTCGACGCACTTGTCCGCGAACCCGCGCAGCGCGAACCCGCCGCCCGAGGTGACCGTCTTGCGCTCGGCCGGCGGCGCGGACGGCGCACCCCCGTTGCGGAACGTCACCACGACCTCGCCGCAGCCGGGGCAGTTGTAGACCGTCTCGTTGCCGGCAACCCGGTCGTGGGTGGACCACAGGTAGGCGCGGGGGCCGAACGGGAGCAACGCGGCGGTGTAGGCGCTCTCCGCGTCCCGGTTCGGGTTGACGCAGTTGATCCGGTCGCCCCGGGCCGGGTCGCGCACCGCGTGCGCCTCCGGGCAGGCCGCCAGCATCTGCCCGGCGGAGCAGTCCCACCGCGCGCAGCTACCCGCCTTCTCCGGGCGGGGCGCGCCCGGCGCGTCGATGGTGATCGTGGTGGACACCGCGTCGACGTAGCTGACGTTGTACCAGGGCGCCGCCGGGTCGTTCCGGTCGAAGTTGAACTCGGCCAGGCTCACCGGCTCCGCGCCCCGCTCACACCGGTCGGCGTACGCGCCGCAGTCGCCGACGAGGCAGCGGAACCCGCCGTTCGGGTCGCCGTCGCACCGCTGGCGGGCGAAGAACCGACCCCGCCAGTGACGCGGGTCGCCGTCGTCCGGCACGACGATCGTGCTCCGCTCACCGGGACGGAGCACGGGCAGGCCGGCGATCGGCCGGGAACCGTCGCCGCTCTCCCCCGCGCCGACCCAAAGCGTCTCCGCGGTGGCGTTGACGAAGGTCAGCCGCGCCCCGGCGGCAGCGGCAGCCGCCCCACCCGGCACGACCAGCCCCACCGCCACCAGCACCACCGCGAGAAACGCAAGGAGGGGCCCCCGGTTAACGCCTCCGGAGGTGGCGGGGCCCCCGGTTAACACCTCGGTCCCCGTCCGTGACGATCCGGTCCTCACAGCCATCTAGCCCTCCCTCGGCCTGGCGGGGACGCGTCGCGTCCCCCGACGTGCGCGGCTGGCGCACGCCCACACGACGACGAGGAAGGTCCTCCGGTTCACCGGAAAGTGGCACGGATCGAGGAGTCCGCCGACGCCGGAGCCGCCTCAGCGGGAGATGGGCGCGGTGACCACGGAGGTGCCGTCGGTCAGGCCCACGCCGACGAAGGAGAGCTGGTCGACCGGGGGCGACAGCTCGCCGGTCACCTCCTGCGGCCCGTTCGACGCGGTCCAGTCCCGCACCGGGTGGCTGACCCCGTCGCGGGTCACCGCGAACAGCCGGTAGCGCAGCCCCGGCCGCAGCCCGGTCGCGGTGATCCGGATGGTGGAGCCCTGACCCTCGTGGGTGGTGATCGACACGGACAGGCTCGCGCCCGCGCCGGGCGCCTCCCCGGTCGCGGTCAGCACCACGTCGTCGCGCCCACCGCCCCCGACCGCCGCCACGATCCCGCCGGTGAGCACGACCAGCGCCAACACCGCCGCACCGGCCCAGAGCAGCAGCCGGCGACGGGCGGACAGCGCGGGTGGGCGCCCCTCGGGCCGGTCGCCGGACGCCCGTCCCGGACCGGTCGGGCCGGTAGCGCGCCGCCGGCGCCCCGGGCCGGTCGAGCCCGCACCGCCGGCCGGACTCCCCGGGCGGTCGCTCCGCCGCCCGGCCGGTCCGCGGGCGGCGGCGTCCCCGACATCGGTACGGGACACGTCCGCGCGTTCCGACGCCGGCGCGTCGGCCCGCACCACCGCCGGTCCCGACACCGCCGGTGGCAGGACGGAGGCCGGCGGAAGGGCGAACTCGTCCCAGTCGGCCGCGCCGAGGCCGCCGAGCCCGCTGGTCACCCCGCCCAGGTCACCCGCGGCGGAGAGGCACTCCCCGCAGCCGGCCAGGTGCGCCTCGAAGGCGACCCGCTCGGTCTCGTCGAGCGCGCCGAGCAGATAGAGCGCCAGAGCCTCGTGCTCGGACGTCGGGTGTTCACCGCCGGTGCGCATCACGCCCCCCTTCCCGACCCGACCGAGGGTGCGCCGGAGCGACGATCCGGGCCACCGCGCCGGTGCCGGGGATCGGACGAGGGTCGCCGGTACGTGACATCAGGCCGACTCGATCGGGCCGATCGCCGCGTGCAGCGCCCGCACCGCGTAGTACGTCCGCGACTTTACCGTACCCTCGGGTATCCCCAGCCGCTCCGCGGCCTCCGCGACCGAGGCGCCCCGGTAGTACATCTCGATCAGGACCTCCCGGTGCTCCGGCTTGATCTGGCGCAGGGCCAGGCGAACGGTGTGGGCGCTGACCACCCGCTCCATCTCGTCGTCGGCCGTGGTGAGCCGGTTAAGGTCGGGCACCGCCACCTCGGGCGGGCGAGCCTGCCGGGCCCGGCCGGCGTCGACGGCCACGTGCCGGGCGACGGTGTAGAGCCAGGGCGCGATCCGGCGCGGCTCCTCGGCCAGCGTGGCCAGGTTGCGCCAGGCCCGCAGGAACGTCTCCTGCACCAGGTCCTCGGCCAACTCCTGCCGGCCGAGCACGAGCCGGGTGACGAACCGCAGCAGCGGCTCCCGGTAGGTCTCGTGGATCCACCGCATGAGGCTCTCCGGGGAACCCTGGGCGGCGGCCTCGCCCGGCGCTCCGGGATCCACCGCCTCGTTGGGCACCGCCGACACAGAACGCCTCCCCCTGACGTGTGGGGCGCGCCCGCACGGTCGACCCGACGCCGTGGCGCCGAGCCCCTCTGAGGGGAAAGGATAACCGTACTGATCGGACGGTGCCGCCGGCCGGCGGACCGCGATCAGGGTGCCGGCGCTCATCGGGCCCCGCCCACGCGGCGCGTCGCCGGCCGGCCCTGGTCCGGCCGGCCGGCGACGGCGCTGGTCGGCCCCGCGCCGGGCGGGTGGTGGCGAGTCGACATCGAACGCTCCGATCGACGGTCCGGCAGCCGCGGCGTGGTCCGTCCGTCGGCGCCACATTGACGGCCCGGTGTGCCGGTCGGTTCAATGGCGGCCGGACCGGAATCGGATCCGATTCCGGTCGGGTGAACCGAGGACGTCGCGCATCCGTCACGCCTGGCGACGTCATCACCGGAAGGGAAGCCCCGTGACACCCGATCTTCCTGGCATCCGATCCCGGCTCGCCCGGATCCCGCGTCGTGTCGTCGCCGCCATCGCGGCCGGCCTCGCGGTGCTGTTCATGGTGATCGCCTCCGTGAGCTGGGGCATCGCCACGGCCCGGGACGACAAGTTGACCGGCCGTACCGTCTCCGCCGAGCATCTGACCGCGATCCGGGCGGCGGCCCGGTCCTGCCCCACGCTGACCCCGGCCCGCCTGGCCGGCCAGCTGATGACCGAGTCCGGCCTGGACGGACGCGTGAGGAAGACCACATCGGGCGGTCGCGGCTTCGCCGGGCTCGACGACGCCGGGTGGAAGTCCTGGGCGCCGTGGCCCGACGCGGACCGCACCGACGCCGCCGCGAACATCCTCGCGCTGGCCCACCAGATGTGCGACCTCAGCGGGCAGCTCCGGCTCGCCGGCATTCCCGGCGACCAGTGGCGGCTGTCCCTGGCCGCGTTCCACACCGGGCTCGACCAGGTGCGCGAGGCCAAGGGCGTGCCGTCCGGGGCGGTGGAGTACGTCGACGACGTGAGCCGCTACGCGGCGTACTACGGCGAGCTGACCGCGTTCGGCGGTTCCGGCACCACCGGAGGTGAGCCGGAGCGCCGGCAGCCCAAGGCGGTGCCGGGGGGCTACGTACGCCTCGTGGTGCGCGCCGGGTCGGTGTGCCCGGAGGTGCCGCCCGCGGCGGTGGCCGCGCAGCTCATGGCGCTGTCCGGGTTCGATCCGAACCTGCTCGGCGATGACGGCCGGCGCGGGATCGCCCAGTTCCTGCCCGAGGTGTGGCGGGCGCACGGCCCCGCGGGCGCCTCGCCGTGGGACCCGCAGGTCGCCGTGCCGGCGGCCGGCGTGGCGCTCTGCGCGCTGCGGCGGGACCTGGCCGGCCTCGACGGCGACCCGGGCCTGCTGGCGCTGGCCGCCTACCGCAACGGCCCCACCGCCCTGCGGCAGACCGGTGGCGAGCTGGACGACGCGACGCAGGCGTACCTGCGGCAGGTGCGGGAGTTCACCGACTTCTACGCGCTCGACGGCCGGTTGCGGGTCCCCTCGGCCAGCCCGAGCCCGTCCCCCGCGTCGCCCTCGCCGTCGCCCTCGCCGTCCGCCGGGTCGCCGCTGCCCCGGCCCAGTGTGTCGCCGTCGACCCGGCCGCCGGCGGAGCCGGAGAAGCCGGCCCCGCCGAAGCGCCCGTCCGGGGCCAAGCAGCTCGTCGGCAAGGAGACCGGGCTGTGTGCCACCGGCGGGACCGGCGACGGCGTACGCGTCGTCCTGCGGCCGTGCAAGGAGCACAAGCTGCACTGGTGGACGTTCCCGTCCGACGGCAGCGTCCGCGTCAACGGCCTCTGCCTGGACGTGGCGTGGGGTGAGAAGCGCGACGGCGCACCGGTGCAGACCGCGTTCTGCAGCGGCAATCCGGCGCAGAAGTGGGAGTGGATCGAACGGGACGGCCGGCGGTCGCTGTTCAACCGGGAGACCGACCGCTGCCTGGACGTCGACGGGCACGGCCCGGACGCTCCGCTGAACGCGTGGACCTGCGTGTTCAACCCGAAGCAGACCTGGTCGCTGCGCTAGCGGGCGGTGCAAGGAGGGGCCCCTTCTTAACAGACGTCTGTTAAAAAGGGGCCCCTCCTTGCACCCTCAGTGGCGGCGGCGCATCCGGTAGACCAGGAAGCCACCCGCGCCGAACACCAGCGCGAAGCCCAGGAGCACGGCGACGAGCGTGCCCCCGCCGCGGCCCGCCTGCGCCGCGGCGGCGGCCGGACCCTCCACCGACGGCGCGACCGCGGCGGCCGGGTTGATCATGCCGGCGCCGTACCGCGCGTCGCCCTCGGCCACCTGCCCGCCCACCGGGTCGGCGGTGCCGCGGATCCGCTCCTCGACCTGCGTGGCGGTGAGGCCCGGCTCGACCGCCCGGATCAACGCGGCCTCACCGGCCACGAACGCCACCGCGAGTTCGGTGCCGGTGTTGCCGACCACCTTGCCCCGGCCCACGCCCAGCGTCGCCACCTCGATGCCGGGCGCGACCACCTCGACCGAACCGTCGAGATACTTCTCCGCGAGCTGCCCGCCGGCCCCCACGCCGCCGGTGAGCACCAGCGCGCCGCCACCGGACCCGCCCCGCGGCGACGGCAGCGTGGTCGGCTTGACCGGCGCGCCCGCCACCACCAGCACGTCGTGCTCCAGCGCGGTGGTCAGCGCGGTCGCCACCGCCGGGTCGGCCAGGTCGACGCGGGAGCCGAGCGCGACCACCTGGGCGCCGGTGCTGACCGCCACCTCGATGGCCGTGGCGGCGTCGGCCGGGCGGGCGTCGCCCGAGGAGCGGACCATCCGCACCGGCACGATCGTCGCGTCCGGGGCCAGCCCCACCGGGTTGCCGTCGACGCTGTCGTCGGCGGCGATGATGCCGGCCATCGCCGTACCGGAACCGAGGCAGTCCTCGTCGCCGCGCCCGTTGCCGACGGTGACGTCCGCGCCCACCGCGACCCGGCCGCTGAGCTGTTGGAGTCCGGCGTCGACGCCGGTGTCCACCACCGCGACCTTGACCCCGTTGCCCCTGGTCAGGGTCCACGCGCTGTCCGCCGCCATGCGGAGCTGCGCCCACTCCGACCGGCCGCTGGACGCGGTCTTGGCGGTGCACTTCGCCGCCGGCGCGGATCCGGTCGGCGAGCCGGTGGGCGACCCGGACGGGGTGACCGTGCCGCCGGGCGTCGGGCTGGCGTCCGGCCGTGGGCCCGGCGAGCCGGACGGGGCGGGGCGGGCCGACGGCCGGCGGGGGTCGGCAACTGGCCGTACTCGACGCCGTCGCCGGCCGCGTCCCACGGCAGCACCAGGTACCACCCGGCGCGCAGCTCGGCCGGATCGGTCAGCCGGGCCCCGTCCGGCTGCACCCGGCCGGTGTTGAGCTGGTAGATCTCCGCGGACCGCTCGCCGCTGCCGAGGAAGCGCCGGGCGATCTCGGTGAGGTTCTCCGGCTGGCCCTGGTAGCGCGCCGTGACCTGGTAGTACTTCACGTACGGCTCGGTGTCCGGCCCGGGGGCGGCGACCGAGGGACGTGGCGCGGCCAGGAACGCGCAGCCGACCATCACCACCACGAGCAGTCGAGCAAGGATGGAGTGCTTAGCCAGCACCGGGGTCCCCTTCCGTCACCGCGGCCCACACCGTGCGGCCGTCACCGTCTATTGCGGATCTGCGCCGACTTCGTTCAAATCAATCTGAACCAGATTTCCATGGCGTCCGTCATGGAGACCGCCGAGGGTACCGGCCCTCGATGTCGAGCAGCTTCGGCCGGCGGTGGGGCGTCGGCGGAACGAAGGCGGGGACGGCGGTGACAGAGCTGGTACGGGCCGTGGGCGGCCGGGGCATCGACCGGGTGCCGAGCACCCGTCGCTTCGACCCGCGCCGGCACCGGCGGGTGCCCGGCCTGCTCGACCTGTGGCTGGTGTGCGGGCCCCGGGGACGGCCGGCGCTGCCGAGCGAGCCGGAGCGCCCGCTGGACGCGCCCGCCGTGGCGGAGCTGGTGCGGCGCACCGGGGACGTCGCGGACGACGTGCGGATCCTCGCCGACGACGGCGCCCGGCACGCCGAGCTGTTCACCGAGGTGGCCGGGTTGCTGGGGCACGACGTGCTGGTCAGCCCGGACGGCGCGGACATCCGGCAGGTGTTGCCCGCCCGCACGCCCGAGGTCGGGGACGGCCCGCTGCACGCGTTGCCGCTGGACCGGGTCACCCGCCAGCCGATGGACTGGCTGGTGCTGCAACCGCCCGACCTGGCCACCCCGCTCCCCGGCTGGTTCGCCATGGAGGACGGTCTGGTCCGGCCCCGCACCGGGGTGGTGAACCTGCCGCTGGCCACCGGTGTGGCGTTGGCCACCCGGGCCGACTTCGTGGCCCGCCGGGCCACCGCCCACCGGCTCGGCGCCACCGGGTCCGAACTGGTCACGGTCTCCGTCACGGTCCGCGCCGGCGGCTTCCTGATCGGCGACTACAGCGGCACCCAGCAGGTCCGCGACGCCGGGCACCTGGCCGCGCTCCTCGGCGAGCTGCCGCTCTACGGCGCCGACCTGCGGCTGTGGCTCACCTGGCCGTCCGAACCGGACGAGCAGGCGAAACTCGTCACCCAGGCCGCGGAGCTGGCCGAGACCACCGGCGCCACGGTGTGGACGCCGCCGCCGGGCGGCCGGGCGGAACTGCTCGGCGACCGCCGCGACCTGCGGGCGCTCGACGCGGCCGGCGGCGTGGCGCCGTGGCAGGCCCACCGACCGAGGTACGCCGAGGGCCCGCCGGCCGTCGACGCGACACCCGACGGACTGCTGGCGCCCCGCGTGTCGCGGCAACGCGTCGTGGTGACCGGCGACGCCCCGCCCGACGACACCCCGACCGGCGACGCCGACGACGCTGCCCCGAACGACACCGGATCGGACGGCACCGGATCGGACGGCACCGCGCCGGACGGGCCCGGGCCGGCCCGGCCGGCACCCTCGGCGCGCCCGACGCTGGCCGCCGAGACCCGCCGCGCGCCCCGCTACGGGCCACCGTGGCTGCGTCCCGGCCAGCAGGTCAACGTCACCACGTTCGAGGCGTTCGTGCCGGTCACCGGCGACCTGGAGCGGGCCGCGGCCGACGGCGTACCCAGCGCGGAGCTGTTCCTGGTCGCCCACCTCGACCCGCGCTCCGCGCCGCAGCGGTCCGACCTGCTGCGGGTCCGGGTCGAGCCGGGCGGTGCGATCCCGGTGCAGGTGCTGCGCTCCCACGTCCCGGCGCGCCTGCAATATCTGCTCGGTGCGCCGGACACCTTTCTGCTGCCGGCCGGTCGGCTGGACCGGGCTCGGGTGCGCGACGGGTTCCGGGCCACCGACGACGACGGCCTCCGGGCGGTGGACGGGCTCGACGGCGCGCCGCTGCGCATCCGGTCCGCGCCGGCGGGCGCGTCGAGCGGCGGGCTGCCGCACGACGTCAGCCGGTGGCCGGCGCACGGCACCCGCCGGGCGTACGCGCTGCTGCCGGAGCGGTCCCGCGGCCTGGCGTCGGGCTGGATGCCACTGACCCGGCAACGCCCGGCGGCGCGGGCCGGGCGGCTGCTCGTGGAGGTGCGGGTGCCGCGCGGCCGCACGGTCGACGTCGAGGCCACCGCCGACGCCCTGGCCGCGCTGCCGCTGGCCCGTGGCCGGACGGCACGGCTGCGGCAGGCGGGCGTCGACCTGATCCTCACCAGCCGCTCCTACGACCGGGTGCAGGTGGACCGGGTCCACCGGGCGCGCGACGGGGTGTGGGAGGCCGTGCCCGGGGTGGCGGCGGGACCGCTGCCGGTGGTGCTGCGCGGCGTTCAGTCCCCGCCGCCCGCCGCCGGCTCCGCGTCGAGCTGAAGCGACCAGCGGCCGGCCGGGACGGGACCGAGCACCACCGGCACGCACCGGCCGCCGGTGGCGGCGGCGAGGCCACGCGCCCCGGCCGGCGGTGGGCCCTCGACGAACACCACGGACGGCTCGGGCAGCCCTTCGCCGGGCCGGGGCGGCTCGGGGAGGTCGGGCAGCCGGCGGCAGCCGGCCGGCAGGTCACCGCCGGGCGTCTCCCCGACGACCGCCACGCCGACCCCGGCGGCGGACAGCGTTCCGGCCAGCGCCACGGCGGCCCGGCCGCAGAGCGCCACCGGACCGACGAGCGTGAACACGTCCGGCACCCGGGCGAGATCCACGTGCAGCCGCCACGGCCCGCGGCGTCCCAGCACCAGCGGCAGCATCGCCGGCGGGGCCGTCTCCCCCGGACCCAACCAGGCGTACGGCGGCGCGCCGCGCCCGGCCGCCACCCCGACCAGCCGGACCCGGGCCGGGCCGACGTCGGTGTCCAGGTCGGCGGTGAGGTACGGCGCCCCGTCCTCGGCCGGCAGCGGCGGGCGCGGCACGTCCGGCGTGGCGCCGACGTCCGCTCCGCCAAGGGCCGCTGTCGACGGCGCCGGCCCGGCCACCGACGCGGCCGTCGCCGGGTCCGGCCCGGACGCCGTGACCGCTCCGGGCCCGGTGACCGATCCGGACGTGGCGGACCGAGGCGTCGCCGCCCCGGCGGCCGAGGTGGACGTCGCGGTGCGGGGAGACACCGTCGAACCGGCCGCCGTCTCGCCCGGGCCGGCGGGCCTGGCCGCCTCGGTGGAGTCGGTGGGCCTGGCGACCTCGGCCGGGTCGGTGGGCGCGGCAGCCTCGGCCGGGTCGGCGGGCTTGGCCGCCTCGGTGGTCGGCGCGGGCGGGGAGACGGCGGTCCCGGCGGACCGGACGATGGGCGCGGAACCCGGGGCCGTCGACGGGGGCGGGTCCCCCGCGGGTGCGGCGGTCGCGGACGGCGTCCGCACGCCGGTCGCGAGCGGTTCCGGTGCCAGGGCCGATACGGGCGAGCCGGTGTCCGGCCGGAAGCCCGGCGGCCCGGCCTCGCCCTCGGCTTCGGTCCTCGCGCCGGCGCCGGGTGGGGGCGTGTGGTGCCGGTGCGGCGGCCACGGCCCGTCGTCGCCCGCCACGGCCGGCGCGCGACCGCCGCGGCCCGGCCGCAGCAGCACGATCGCCACCACCGCGAGCAGCACCGACAGCACGCCGGCGCCGACCCGGATCACCAGCGGGTCGATCCCGCCGCCGGTCGTCCGGTCCCGTCGTGGCGGCGCGGCGACCTCGGTGGTGGCCGGGGGCCGGGCCGCCGCCCCGGCAGTGGCGGGCGACCGTGCCGGGGTGGACGACCGCGCCGGGGTCGGCGCGGCGGTGGTACGGGTCGGCGTGGACCGCGCCGGTGCGGGTGGACGGGTCGCCGGCGGGGTGGCCCGGACGCGGGGCAGCGGGCCGATGCGTACCCCCTGGCCCTTGGCGTCGCGGGGCAGGACGAGCACCCAGCCCGGGTTCAGCGTCAGCCCGTCGGTGAACGTCTCGCCGTCCGGCTGGGCCCGGCCGGTGTTCAGGTCGACGATCTCCCGGTAGCGGTTGCCGTTGCCGAGCGTGCGCAACGCGATCGCGTACAGGTATTCCCGCTGCCCGTCCACCGGCGGCCCGACCACGTAGTAGCGGCCGGTCTCCGCCGGCGCGGCGTGCGCCGGAGCGCCGGGCGCCAGCCAGATCCCGACCAGCACCAGCACCGCCTGTACGGCCCGCCGCATCCGCACGCGTCGCCCTCCCTGTCTGTGCACCGCCATCCTGCCGTCCGGCTCACTACGGACCGGACCGCCGGCGGTTCAACGGTGATCGCGGCCAGATCGCGCGGCGGCCCGGCCGGCCCGGGTCACGGGGAGGTGGAGAAGACGCCGATCGCCGCGAGCCCGCCGCAGCAGAGCGGCACGATGACGGCGAGCGAGACGAGCATGATGCTGTAGTTCGACCACAGGCCGAAGCGTGTCACGTCGGTGCCGTACCCGTCGTGCACCCGGTTGCGCCAGCCGCCGAAGCGGAACGACAGGTGCTGCGCGGCGCCCGGCTGGAGCATCACCGAGGTGGTGACGATCGGCACGCCCAGGAAGTCGGTGTAGCGGACGTCGTGCGGCCCCGGTGGCACCGCGATGTGCCAGGTGCCCTCACCGGGGATCGGCACCGACTGCCGGTCGATCTTGAAGCGGCTGGTCGTCGGCACGGGCACCAGGTAGGGCCCGCGGTTCACCGAGACGACGAGCACCGCGTAACCGGGCGGCGGCACGATCGGATGGGGGTACGCGACGAGCGGCGAGACGACGCCGGGCATGGGCGGGTACGGCTGCGCGGGGAGGTAGGACACGGCTGCCGATTCTGGCACGGCCGCGCACCCCCGCCGGATCGGGAATCCGGTCAGGGCTGGCCGGCGCCGGCCAGCAGGCGTTGACGCATCAGGAACTTGCGGACCTTTCCGGTCGGTCCGGTCACCACGTCGTCGTCCGGCACGGTCACCACCCGGCGCAGCGTGGCGGCCACCGCCGGGCCCAGCGCCGCGCGGACCCGGTCGGTGCGGTCCAGCGTGGTGTCGGCGTCGTCGGCGAGCAGGAGCAGCACGTCGGTGACCGTCGCGCCGTCGTCGGCGGTGGCCGCGACGACGGTGCAGTCCCGCACGTCCGGGCAGTGCTTGAGGATGCGCTCCTCGGACAGCGCGGTGTAGAGCCAGGCGCCACCGCCCAGGTCGACCGCGTCACTGGCCCGGTCCACGTGGTGGTAGTCGCCGGCCTCGTCGCGGTACATCAGGTCGCCGGTCAGGTACCACCCGCCGAGGCGGGTGCGCCAGGTGGTGACCGAGTCGTTCCAGTAGCCGATCGCCAGCGTCGGCGACTTCAGCCCGACGTGCCCGACCTGCCCGTCCGGGACCTCCTCGCCGGTGGCCACGTCGAGCAGGGCGATCCGGGCGAACGGGTACGGCCTGCCGACGCAGCGGTCGTAGCGGTCGCTGCCGAGGCGGTGGGTGATCCGGAACGCGCCGTGCCCCATCTCGGTGGAGCCGAGCATGTCGACGAACTTGGAGCCGGGCACGTCGACCAGCCCGTCGCGGGTCCAGGTGGGGTGGCTGCCGACGGCGACGAGCCGGCGCACGTGCGACTCGTGCGCGCAGTCGCCGGTGTTGAACCAGTTGCGCACCGAGCTGAGGTCGCGGGTGCCCAGGTCGACGCGGGCCAGCTCCGACCAGGTCACCGCGAAGCCGAACACGCCGGTCGGGCGCCACCGTTCGATGGCGTCGAGGATCGTCTCGGCGCTGCGCGTGAACGGGCCGCCCTGCGCCGACAGGCAGAGCAACTGGTAGCCGTTGCAGAGCGCCTGGTTGAGCGTGATGATGCCGGCGGCGTGCGCGGCCGGCAACGCGGACAGCTCGCGCACCTCGCCGTACGGCCGGGACTCGGTGAGCCGGACCGCGCGGATCGCGGCGAACAGGCCGTGGTGCGAGTGCACGATCGCGGCGGGCACCCGGGTGGTGCCCGAGGAGTGCGTGACGACCACCGGGTCCTCGGGGTGGTGGCGGTGGTGCGGCGGCGCCTGCGCGGGGTCGCCGGTGCCGGTCTCGGCCGCGTCGCCGAGCACCGGTACGCCGAGGTCGTGCTCGCGCAGCGCGGCGTGGTCGGCGTCGAGCACCACGCCGACGCCGCGCAGCCGCCTGACGAACTCGGCGGCCAGCTCGATCGGCATGTTGCCGTTCATCAGCGCCGGGATCGCGCCGAGCCAGGTGAGGGCGAGGAAGTTGAGGAACACGTCCGGCGCGGAGGTCACGTAGACCGCGACCGGGTCGCGCCGGCCGACGCCGCGCGCGGCGAACCAGGCCGCCCGGGCGGCGACCCGGTCGGTGAGGGTGGCCAGCGACAGCGGGGTCCAGGCGGGGATGTCGTCCACGTCGACGTCGAACGTCACCCGGGGCGCGTGCAGGTCGGCCCCGTGCGCGGCCAGTCGCGGCAGCACGTTGCCGGCGCCCAGTTCCGCATCCGCCGCCAGGGTCGCCCGGAAGTTGTCGGCACCCAACGCCTCACCTCCTCACGTCGCCAGGACACGATCAGGTTAGAGCGCCGGCAACGCTGAGACAATGGTCGATGTACGGACGGTCAGGAGACCTCGCGGTTGAACAGGTGCGACGACCAGAGGAGGCTGGCGGCGGCCAGCCCGACCATGATGAGCGCGCCCTGCCAGACCACGGTCTGCACGATCTGGCCGGCGAACAGCGCCCGCATGCCGTCGGTGGCCCAGGCGAACGGGTTCCACAGCGCGACCCGCTGGATCCACATCGGCGCGAGCACCAGGGGGATGAGCACGCCGGCGAGCAGCGAGATCGGCTGCCCGACGGTGTTCACCAGTACGCCGAGGCTGTTCTCGTTGCGCACCAGCAGCGCGATGTCGTACGAGATGGACGTGCTGAGCAGCACCATCACGCCCAGCAGCGCGTACGAGACGAGCAGGTTGGCCAGGTGCACGCGCAGGCCGAACGGCAGCGCCACGAGCGTGACCACGACGGCCTGCACCACGTTGAGGCACACGTGCATCAGGGCCCGGCCGAGCAGCAGCGCGGTGCGGCTGATCGGGGTCACCCGACACCTGTCGATGATGCCCGCGCGCAACGCGCTGAGCAGCCCGTAGCCGGCGAACAGGCCGCCGAACAGGCCCATCGCCACGAACAGGCCGGGCACGTAGATGCGGTACGCGTCGGCGTAGCTGGAGGCGCCCCGGTCGACCATCACCACCTTGAGGAACGGGGCGAAGAGGACGAGGTAGGTGATCGGCTGGGCCAGGCTGAACGCGACCATCACCGGGTTGCGCACCATCAGGCCGGCCTCCTGCTGGAAGACCAGCCAGGTGTCACGGGCGAGCTTCACGTCACTCCTCCAGTGAGCGGCCGGTCTTGGCCAGGAACACGTCGTCGAGGCTGGGCCGGCGGGCCTCGATCGCGCCGGGCTCGATGCCCCGGTCGTAGAGCGCCCGCATGATCTGCGGGATGGCGGTGGCGGCGCCGTCGACGTAGAGCCGCAGGACGCCGTCGACCGGCTCCGCCGCGCGCACGTAGGGCGCCTCGGCCAGCAGTTTCGTCGCGGCCGGCAGGTCACCGCCGGCCGCGTCGAGCAGGTCGGGCGCGGCGAAGTCCACGGTGACCACGTCGCCGGAGATCTCCCGCTTGAGGTCCGACGGGGTGCCCTCGGCGACGATCCGGCCGGCGTCGATGATCGAGACCCGGTCGCAGAGGCTGTCCGCCTCGTCCAGGTAGTGCGTGGTGAGGAAGATCGTCATGCCCTCGTCGCGCAGCCGCCGGACCTCCTGCCACATCCGGGCCCGGCTGGGCGGGTCGAGCCCGGCGGTGGGCTCGTCCAGGAACATGACCCGCGGCGAGTGGATGACGCCCAGCGCCACGTCGAGCCGCCGGCGCTGCCCGCCGGAGTACGTCCGGATCTTCCGGTCGGCGAAGTCGTCGAGCTGGAACGCGCGGATCGCCGCCACCGCCAGCTCCTGCGCCACGCTCTTCGCCAGGCCGTGCATCCGGGCCTGGAGCACCAGGTCCCGGCGGGCGGTGGAGTCGTCGTAGGTGCCGCTGGCCTGCGCCACGAACCCGATCCGCCGGCGCACCTCGGCGGGTGAGCGGAGCAGGTCGACACCCGCGATCGTCGCCGCGCCACCGCTGGGTCTGAGCAGCGTAGCGAGCATCTTCAGGGTGGTGGACTTGCCCGCGCCGTTGGGGCCGAGGAAGCCGACGATCTCACCGCGCCGCACCGCGAAGTCGACGCCGCGTACCGCCTCGACCGTGCTCGCGCCGCGACCGCGGCCCACCCGGAACGACTTGCGCAGGCCGGTGGCCTCGATCATCGGACCTCCTGGTGCGACGGTGGCGCCGGGACGGCCAGTGCGGCGAGGTGGTCGGCGGCGGCCCGGGCGCCACCGGCCGCGGCGAACGACGCGGCGACCCGGCGCGCGCCGTCGCGGTGGGCCGGGTCGTCGAGGACGGCCGCCAGCGCCGAGGTCAGCTCCGCCGGGGTGGCCTCGTGGAACGAGACCGCGAGACCGGCCCCGGCCCGCGTCACCTGCCGGGCCACGGTCGGGTGGTCGTGGCGGATCGGCGCCACCACCACCGGTACGCCGTGGGCCAGCGCCTCGGAGACCGTGCCCAGCCCGCCGTGCGAGACGACCGCGTCCAGCCGGGGCATCAGCTCCAGCACCGGCACCCGGGGCGCGACGAGCACGTGCGCCGGTGGGTCGGGCAGCAGGCCCGGCGGGGCGGTGAGGACCACCTGGACCCGGTCGGCCAGCGGCGCGGTGGCGGCCGTGATGCGCCGGTAGAAGTCGCTCGCCAGGTGCTCGGCCATGGTGCCGACGGTGACCAGCACGTGCCGGCGGGCCGGATCCCAGGCGTCCCAGTCGAAGGCGGGCGCGTTCGGCCGCCGGCCCAGCGCCGGCCCGGTCAGCACGCACCGCGCCGGCAGCGCCGCCGGGCCGGTCAGCGCCGCCGTGGTCAGCCCGATCACGAGGTACGGCGAGAAGCGCAGGTCGAGCGCCGGGTCGACGGGCAGGTCGGTCATCGCCCACACCCGGGCCACCTGCGCGCGCACGTAGTCGTCGAACCCGGGCATCTCCTCGGTCGGCGGGGTCAGCTCCAGCATGCCCACGCAGAACGTCGCCCAGCGCACCCCGTGTCGGTGCGCGGCCAGCGCGCCGGCCAGCGCGTACTGGTCGGCCACGACCACGTCGGGGCGGTATTCGGCGACCGCCCGGTCGGCGGTGTCGCGGATGAACCGGTTGGCCGGCAGCACGTGCCCCGCCCAGAGGCTGCGCACCGAGTCCATCCCGGACGCGGCGTCCGGCCGGTAGTGCCGCTTGCCGGTCGGGTAGAGCGTGGCGTCCGGCCCGATCAGCGGCCGCAGGTCGCTGCGGGGCCCGCACCAGGCGACCTCGTGCCCGGCGGCCTCCAGCGCCTGGGCGACGGCCAGTGGCGCGGACAGGTGCGACACCACCGGCAGCACCACGAAGAGGAACCGAGCCACGTCGATATGATGCCACGCGCGTTGACATCCATCGGTGTCGTTGGTGTGATCGCTGCGTGACGGTGTGCGGATGACGGCGCTCGACGCCGTCTCGGTGTTCCTGCCGAGCCGCCGGGTGCCGATCGAGGCGCTGGCCGCGCCGCTGCGCCTGACCGAGATGCAGATCCGGCTGTTCCGGCGGTTCCACGGGCTGACCGAGGTGCGCCGCGACCCCGACCGCTCCCTGCCCGACCTGCTGCTGCGCGCGACGGACGGCCTCACCGCGCTGCCCGGCGTGGCGCAGCGGGTTCGCTTCGTGCTGTACGCGCGCGCGTTCCCGGTGGTGGCGCCGTATCCCGCCAACCCGCTGCACGACGTCTGCCGGAAGCTGGGGCTGGGCCACGCGCTCGCGTTCACGCTGACCCAGCAGTCCTGCGCCGGCGCGCTGGCCGCGGTCGACGTGGCCGGGCGGCTGCTGGCCGCCGAGCCGCCCGGGCCGGACGGCGAGCCGCTCGCGCTGGTGCTCACCGGCGAGAAGGCGTTCACCCGCGACGCCCAGTTCATCCCGGAGACGTCGGTGTTCAGCGAGGGCGCGTCGGCCTGCCTGGTCAGCGCGCACGGCGGCCGGGACCGGCTGCTCTCCTACGCGTGCACGCAGCGCGGCGAGTTCGACGTGGCCGGCGGCGCGTCGCCGGCCCGGTTCCAGCGCGAATATCGCCCGGCGTTGGCCGAGGTCATCGACCGGGCCCTGACGGACGCCGGCACGACGCTGGCGGAACTGCGGCTGGTGCTGCCGCACAACGTCAACCTGTTGACCTGGAAGCGGCTGGGCAAGCTGATCGGCCTCCCGCTCGACAAGGTGCTGCTGGACAACGTCACCGAGACCGGTCACGTCTTCTGCGCCGACGCGTTCGTCAACTACCGCACCGCGCGCGAGCGTGACCTGTTGCGCCCGGGCGACCGTTACCTGGTCGCGGCGGTGGGCGCCGGCGACGGGGCGACGTTCGCCGCCATGGTGTTCGAGCACTGACCTGGGAGGCGTCCTGCTGCACCTCATCCGGGCCGCGCGCCGGGAGTTCACCGGCCCGGCCGAGCTGCTCGCCGACCCGGTGCTGCGGGCCCGCGCCGACGAGTACCTGACCGACCTGACCCGCCCGTACGGCCTGCGGTTCGACCCGACCGCGCGGGGCCAGTCCTACGGCGAGATGGCCGCGGCGCTGATCCCGACGCTCGTGCCCGACGACGAGCCGGTGGACCTGCTGGTGCTGGCGTACGCCGTGCACGACGCGCTGCCCGGGCGCGCCACCGCCGCCTACCTCAGTCACGTCTGCCCCGGCACGCCGATGTCGTTCGCGCTCTGCGACCAGGGCTCGGCGGCGGCGTTCACCGGGCTACGGATCGCCGACGCCTCGGCGTACCGCCGGACCCTGCTGATCGCCGTCGAGCAGGCCGTCCTGCCGTACGACCCGGGGGTTGCCGTGCCGGCGCGGCACCGGGCCGTGGCGCTGCTGCTCGGCGGCGGCCCGGCCGACGGTGGCGCGCGGGTGACCGCGCTGCGGCAGCACGCGGACGTCGGGCCGGCCGAGGTGGCCGGCCTGGCGGCGGCCGAGCTGCGCGCGCTCGGCGCCGGGTCCCCGGACGTGGCGGTGGTGCTGGGCGCGGGCCTCGCCGCCACCGGCATCGCGCTCGGGGCGAGCCCGGTGACGGCGATGCCGCCGGGGCAGCCGTCCACCGGGGTGTGGTGGGCGCTGCTGGACCGGATCGACGCCGGTCCGGATCGACCCGGGGCGGTACTGGTCGCCGACTACGAGCCGGACCTGCGCTATCTGTGCCTGGTCATCCTGGCCCACGGGTGACGGCGGGGCCGACCACGACCGGCCCGACGGGCAACGCTGTCAATCGGCCGGATCCGCCCAGGGCCGCTGGATCCAACTGTTGTCGTCCAGGTACGCGGTGAGGCGAGGAAACTGCCGTCTCGCCTTCGCCTCGTCCGTCAGATCGACGGGCGTCCCGAGCGGCTCGTCCAGGCCCGGCGGGCCGTCCACGGCGAACGGGGCGCCAGTCGCGGCAATGTGTGCCTCCATGGCCAGCCCGGTGAACCAGTCGATCTGTGCGTTGTGCCGATCGGGCGCCAACTCGACCAGACTGTCCGGGTCGTCCAGTAGTCGTCGTACGGTGTCGCGCCCGTGCGAGACGATCCAGCCCTGCACGGCGAGGAAGTCGTCCGTGGGCCCCAGCAGCAGAACCGCGGCGTCACTGATCGGCCATCGAAAGACCTCGTCCTGCGCCTGCTCCCACAGTTCCTGGAACCGCTCGATGTCATCGGGTGGCAGCGCTCGAAGGCGGCGAAGCAACACCTGGGCGACGCGTTCACTGTCGGCACCCATCTCCGCGCGGGCGTCTTCGACGATGCTCCAGAAAAGCTCCCCGTCCACCCGCGAACAATAGCGACTGCGCGTGAGCCGCGAGGTCCGCGAAGAGGCGGTTGGAGCAGCGTCACCCGCCGGCACTCCCGCCGGCCTAGCTGGGTCGGACCGGTCGGGGGTCGGGCCCGGAGCCAGGGATCTCCAACAGGCTCCGGATCTCCACGAACTCCTTCCCACGAGTGTTCGGGCGCTTCTTCGGGCTGAGGAAGGTGACCGTGCCGACGCTCGCCCGATCGGCCCACGCGCACATCGTGACGTAGTACTCGCCATTGCGGCCGGCACCGCAGCGAGCCTCACCCCCCAGGGGTCCCGGCTCCACCGTCCGAACGTCGCGCAGCCGGGGAAGCAGCTTGAAGAGCCCGTCCAGCGCCGCATCCTCGTCTCGTACGGAGCCGGCCACCGCGCTCACCATCACCGCATAGTCGGCGTCGGTCTCACCGTTGTAGACCTGCGCGGCCGAGTCGCGCGGCTGCCGGACCAGCCGAGCGAGCTGATCGGTGTTCTCCCCCGCCGCGAACAGCAGCGGGCGGTAGAAGAACTGGGAACGCGTGCCCAACCGCATCGGCAGTTCCAGGCGTGCCCACGGCGCGGACGGACTCGCCGAGGCCTGCGCCGACACCGAGCCGGAGGGCCGCGCCGACGTGGCCGGGGCAGGCTCAGTCGACTGTCGGCCGGGCGGGGAGGAGCAGCCGAGCACCGCGCCGCAGGCGATCACCGACGCCATCGCCCGGGCCGCCTTCCTGCCGACGGCGCTGGACATACCCGACTCCCTCACCGAGATCGACACATTGACGGGACGATACCGCGACCCTCGGCGGGATCTGTCTCCGCCATCACCCGGCGAGCGCTGGCGTGGGCATCGGAAGGAGCGGCTCCTCGGTCAGGCGGAGGCAGCCGAACCCGGACGTCTCGAACCATGCCACTGCGCCGTCACGATGGACGGCGGTGACGATCCGGTCCGGACCGGGATCGTCAGCGGCCCATGATGACGTACCTCATGCGTACGGTCGGGGCATGGTGACCGTAGCCGACGTCCGCGCCCTGGCGCGGACGCTGCCGCGCAGCAGTGAGCACCTCATCCGGGACCGCGTGAAGTTCCGGGTCGGCGCCATCGTGTACGTGGCGTTCTCCCGCGACGAGACGACGATGGGCTTCGGGTATCCGAAGGAGGAGCGCGACGGGCTCATCGCCGGCGACCCGGACCTGTTCTTCCTGCCCGGTGTCTCCGACCAGCGCTTCAACTGGGTGTGCTGCCACCTCGCCCGGCTCGACCACGGAGACATGACCGAGCTGGTGACGGAGGCATGGCGCATGGTCGTGCCCAAGTTCCTCGCCCGGCAACGACTCGGCGGTTGACCGGCGCTGTCCCCGTCGGAGAGCGCTACCGGCCTCACGGCGCGGCCGTCGGTGTCCCGTCGCGACGACGCGACCGGCCGGGGCCGGCCAGAGCACGGACCAGTGCCGGCAGGTCGCCATGCACCAGGGGAAGGTCGCCGAGCTCGTGGATCCCGACCCACGCCATGTCGTCGTGCTCGTCGGGCGCGCAGTTGGTCGGCGAACCTACCCAGTCTCCGACGTGCCAGACGCACAGGTGAACGGCGTTGTCGCCGCTGCCGAGGCGCAGCTCACCCAACCGTGACGAGGACTCCGCCACGATCCGGACACCGAGCTCCTCGTGCATCTCACGTGCGAGCGCTTGCAACTCCGACTCGCCCGGGTCGACGTGCCCGCCGGGCAGATCCCAGAGATCCGGATAGGCCCGGCGGGTCGGGCTGCGGTGCACGAGCAGGACCGCGCCGTTCTCCACGAGTGCGCCGGTGACCACGAGATGCATGCGGGGATTGGAGCACGGGGATACGACAGGCTCCGCGGCGAAAGGGGATGACGCCGGCGACGACATGTCGCACGTCCTCGCGTGCGATCGCCGCCGACGGGTGGGGTAAGGAGTGACCCAGCGGCGGCGAGGTCAGGGCTGCTCCTCGTCCCCGCCTCGCTGGTTCGGCCGGTACCGCTTGATCCACGCTTCGACGTCGGCGCGATCCCACACCCGCACCTTGCCGCTCGCCACGGTGTCGATGGGGTCCGGGAATGTCGACCGATTGGTGATCTCGGTCGCCCGCGTGCGCGACACGCCGCCAAGCATGTCCGCGATGTCGGAGAGCGCCACGAGCCTCACCCCGTGACCGTATGCACGTGACTCGTGCACACGTTGCCACTTCCAACCTTGACGGTGTGCACGTTACAGGGGAGGCTGGTGGGGGCACGTCCGGTGAGCGGTCCAGGTACCTGAACGGGGTTCGGTGCCTGGATCTGCCCGTCTCGGGAGACAGCGGATGATCGAGAGAGAAGCACCACGGTCGGAATGGGTGCCGGAGCTGGCGAAACAGATCATCCGGCGACACTGGATCTTGGGCTACTGCCGTCGGTGCCTGGACAGGGCAGGCGAATGCCCGTCCCTGGGCTGGGCGCGGGAGCGCTTCCGGGCACGGCGGCTGGCGGGCACCGTCCGGGGTGAGCGCTGAGTCAGAGACCTTCGGCGAGCGCGGCCCGGACGAACGCGAGCAGCCGGTCGTTCGCCTCGTCCGAGCCGACCGTGATCCGCACCCCCGCGCCGGGCAGCGCCATCACCAGGATCCCGGCCGCCCGGGCGCGGTCGGCGAACGACACCGCCCCCTCCCCCAGCGGCAGCCACACGAAGTTCGCCTCGCTCGGCGCCACGGTGACCCCGAGACCGCGCAGCGCGCCGATCAGGCGGGTCCGGGCCGCCACCAGTTCCGTGCAACGGCGGGTCAGCTCCGGCGTCACGTCCGGCGACAGGCTGGCCACGGCGGCGGCCTGGGCGAGCGCGTTCGGGAAGAACACCGCGCCGGTCAGCGCCGCCGCCCGGGTCAGCCGGGGCGGCACCACGGCGTAGCCGATCCGCAGCGCGGCCAGCCCGTACGCCTTGGAGAAGGTGCGCAGCACGCAGACGTTGTCGTAGGCCCGGTACAGCTCCATCCCGTCCGGCGCGTCGGGGTCGGTGACGAACTCCCGGTACGCCTCGTCCACGATGACCGGCACGTCGGCCGGGATCCGGTCGAGGAACGCGCGGACCTCGTCGCGGCGTAACGCGGCCCCGGTCGGGTTGTTCGGGTTGCACAGCAGCACGCACCGGGTCCGCTCGGTCACCGCGTCCGCCATGGCGGGCAGGTCGTGGCCGTACCCGTCCATCGGCACCGGCACCGCGCGGGCGCCCGCGTTGCCGATGATCAGCGGGTAGCCCTCGAAGGACAGTGCCGCGTGCACGACCTCCGGCCGGGGTCCGAGCGACTGCACCAGGTGCTGGCACAGGCCGGCCGAGCCGGGGCCGACCAGGATCCCCTCCGGTCCCACCCCGAGTCGCGCGGTCAGCGCGGACACCAGGGCCGACGAGGTGCGGTCCGGATACCGCTGGAGGGCGGCGGCGCCGTCGGCGACGATCCGCCGGATGCCGGGCAGCGGCGGGTACGGCGTCTCGTTCATCGACAGGTCGGCCGGGGGGTGGGTGCCGACGGCACTGGTAGGGGTCATGGTCGCTCACCTCTCCGACGGGGCCGGGGCGGACGGGGCGTGGGCGTGCCGGTCGGCGAGCAACCCGAGTTGGTGCAGCCGGTCGACGAGCGACAGGGGTCGCACGTCGGTGCCGGAGAGGTTGCCGGCGGTGAGCCCGAGCAGTCGGGGGTTGGCGGCGGTGCGGCGCATCATCCGCCCGCCGAGCAGCTTCGGCAGCCCGGTGACACTGGTGATCATGCGGGAGGCGTTGTGGCTGACGGTGGCGACGTGGTCGAGGCGGGACCGGCGCGCGGCCTGGTAGGCGCGCAGCGCCCGGTCCACCGCGTCGGGTTCCGGCGTCCCGCCCTCGGCCGCCAGCGTGGCGGCCAGCGTCTCGGCGTCGCCGAGGGAGCTGTTGACGCCCTGCGCCGCCATCGGGTGCACCGCGTGGGCGGCCTCGCCGAGCAGCGCGAGGCCGGGCACGGTGAGGCGGGCGGCGCGCAGCCGGTAGACCGCGAGGAGTTGGCGGCGGTGCAGGCTGGCCCGGATCGCCGGCTCCAGCGGGCGGATCGCCGGCACGTCGGCGAGCAGCCGGTCGCACCACGGACCCAGGTCGGCCCGGCCCCGGAACTCGTCCGGCGTCACCTGTACGTAGAGGCGGCACCGTCCGCCGGGCAGCGGGTAGACCAGGCACAGGCCCCGGCCGGTGCGGTAGGCGGTCACCTCGTCGGTCACCTCGGCGCCGGCCACGTCGAACGCGACCAGGCCGTGCGGGTACTCGCGGCGCTCGACCGCGACGCCGGCCGCCCGGCGCAGCGGCGAGGACATGCCGTCGGCGGCCACCACCAGCGCCGCCGGGACGTCCTGCTCACCGCCGTCGCCGGTGACCCGGACGCCGGTGACCCGCCCGCCGTCGTCGCGCAGCAGGCCGGTCACCCGCCGGCCCCAGCGCAGGTCCACCGGGTCGGGCAGCCCGTCGGCGAGCACGGCGCGCAGGTCGCCGTAGTCGGCGCAGAGGATCTCCCGGTACGCGCCGGGCAGGCCGGCGTAGTCCAGGCAGAGCAGCGGCTCGCCGGACGGGTCCCGGATGGCCAGCCGCCCGACCGGGCGCGCGCCGGTGGCCCGCAGCGCGTCGAGCGTGCCCCAGGTGTCGAGGATGCGGACCGTCTCGGGTTGCAGGATCTCGCCCTTGGCGATCGACGCGGGGGTGCGTTGCCGGTCGAGTACCAGCACCCGCAGCCCGAGCGCGCCGAGCGCGCGGGCGCTCGCCAGGCCACCCGCGCCGGCGCCCACCACCACGACGTCGGCGCTCATCGGGTCACCGCCCCGGGGGCGACGTCGGGGCGGCCGGCGGCGGTACGGCGGTGTTCGCCGAGCGCCCGCAGCGCGAGCGCCTGGGTGATCACCGCGTTGGGGTAGCGCATGTGGTGGCGGATGTAGTTGCACACCCGGGTCGCCGGCCAGCCGCCGTCCGGGCCGGCGGCCGCCACCAGCCAGGCGACGCCCCGGTCGGTGGCCGTCCGGGCCTCGGGGTCGCCGGTGGCGAGCAGCCCCTGGACGGCCCAGGCGGTCTCCTCCACCGAGCCGGCGGTGCCGTCGCCGGGTCCCCACGAGCCGTCCGGGAGCTGGGTGTCGCGCAGCCACCGGGCCGCCCGGCGGACCACGTCGTGCCGGGCGTGCCCGACGCGTGACAGCGCCGCCACCACCACCGCGGTCCCGGAGGTGTGGTCGCGGTACCAGAGGTTCTCGAAGGTGCCGTCCGGCGCGGCCCGGGTCAGCAGCCAGGCCGCCGCCCGCGCGATCGCCGGGTGGTCGTCGGGGCGGCCGGCCTCGTGCAGGGCGAGGATCGCCTGGCTGGTGATGGCCGGGCACGGCCCGTCGTTGGCGAGCCGGGTGTCGCGGACCCACAGGCTCCACGAGCCGCGGCTGTCCTGCCGCCCGGTCAGCCAGTCCAGGCCGGTACGCAGGACCGGATCGGCGTCGGCGTCGGGGTAGCCGGCGAGCGCGGACAGGATCTCGGCGGACTCCAGCGTCACCGGCCAGCCGCCCACGTTGGAGTAGCTCCAGCCGCCCGGCGGCACGTCCAGCACCTCGAACGCGGCCGGTTTCTGGGTGGCGTGGAAGAACTCGCGGGTGGCGCGCAGCCGGGGGTCGGCCGCGTACCCGGCGGCGATCAGGCCGGTGACCGCGTAGCCGGAGCGGGTCAGGTCGAGGTTGGTCACGGCGTCCCAGGCCCCGTCGAGGCGGACCGCGCGGCGCAGCCAGCCGACCACGGCGGCGGCGATGTCCGGGGCCTCCCCGCTGCGGGCCAGGCCGAGCAGCACCAGCGCGGCGGGCCACGGGTCCTCGCTGAGCGCGCCGGTGCGTCCCTCGTGGTCGAAGACGGAGCGCAGCAGCCGTACCGCCACCGGCCGGGCCCGGCGCAGCGTGGCGCGGCGCAGGCGGCCGGTGGGCAGCAGGTCGGCCTGCATCAGGGCGAGACCGACGAACGGGGTGGTGCGGAACGACAGGCGCCTGCGGCGGACCCGGTCGAACAGGACGATCTCCAGGGGCAGCCGGCGCAGCGGGCCGGCCTCGGCGGTCAGCCCGGCCATGGTCAGGAGTTGGCGGCACAGCAGTGCGATGGCCCGGTCGGTGACCGCGTCGACCCCGCCCATGGCGGCGAGCCGGGCCCGTCCGGCCGCGACCGCCTCGGCGCCGGCGGCCGGTGCGCCGAGCGCCAGCGCGGCGACCGCGACGGCGGTGGGCACGACCTCGCTCGGCGCGCCGACGACGCCACCCCAGCCGCCGTCGTCGTGTTGCTGGCGGAGCAGCCACTCGACGCCGGCGTCGACCAGGTCGGCGCTGCCGGCCGGGTCGGCGGCGTGCAACGCGGCCACCGCGCCGGCGGTGCCGAGCACCGAGGCGGGCGGGTCGTCGGTGAAGACGCCGTCGGCGCGCCGGCGGCGCAGCAGCGCCTCGGCGCCGGCGGTGATCGCCGTCGCGACGGCCTCCGCGGTCACAGCGGTCATGGCGCGTCCTCCAGGGGCACTCGACGGTGGGTGGCCAGGGCGAGGCCGGCGCTCGCCGGGCCGAGTTCGTAGCGGGCCCGCATCCCGCGCTGCGCCCACCAGGTCAGCGCGACCATCGGCAGCGCGAGCACGAGTTGCACGACCACGCCGAGGCCGAGCCCGACCACCGCCGAGGCCAGCACCACCCGCTCGACGACCAGGACGGAGTGGGCGCGCAACGCCACCGTGACCGGCATCCCGCCGCGGCGGGTCACCAGCGGCGCGAGCGCGGCGACGCCGGTGACCGCGACCACCAGCAGGGTCGCCAGGTAGGCGGCGCGGGCGTCGGGTCGGGCCAGCAGGCCGGCGGTGAGCGCGGCGCCGAGCGTGACGGCGTGCAGCGTCACGACGGTCCGGACGGCGACCGGTACGCCCCGGCGGACCGGCAGCGTCGCGTATCCGCCCGCGCGGTCGCCGTCGATGTCGCGCAGCGCGCCGACCAGGTTGGACATCGTGTCGTGCGCCCAGAAGGCGACGGCCAGCGCCAGCAGGACCGGCCACGCCGACGACGGGATCGGGACGGCGAGCGCGCCGTAGAGCAGCGCGACCGCGCCGAGCGCGCCGCGGACCAGGTTGCCGGCGATCCCGCGCGCCTTGAGCCAGCGGCTGTAGGCGACGATGCCGACGCCGGCCAGCAGCGCCGCCGTCCCGGTGCCCCAGCCACCCGCCACCGCCAGCACGGCGAGCACGGCGAAGCAGGCGCAGCCGCAGGCCACCGCCGTCCGTGCGCGCAACCGGTCGGACGGGATCGGCCGGTGCGGCTTGCTGCCGGCGTCCAGTTCCCGGTCGAACCAGTCACCGAGGTAGTGGCCGCCGAGCCAGCCGACGGTGGGCGCGGCCCACGCCGACAGCAGTCGCCACGGATGGTGCGGGCCGGCGGCCACCGCCGCGCCGCCCAGGCCGACCAGCCCCACGTACCAGAGGGTGTAGGGCCGCCAGGTCTCCAGGTGCGCCCGCAGTGCCCGGGCGGCACTCACGCCATCTCGCTCGTCATCCAGCCCGCGATGCCGGCCAGCACGTCCGCGCTCGCCGACGGGGCGAGCACGGTCAGTTCGGCCCGGGCGCGTTCGGCGTGCGTCACCATCCGCCGGTGGGCCTTCTCGACCGCGTCGGCGTCGCGGAGCAGCGCGCCGACCCACTCCACGTCGCCGGGGCCGGCGCCGCGCCGGTGCAGCACCGCCATCAGCTCGACCCGGTCGGTGTCGGTGGCCGCGTCGTACGCCAGCAGCAGCGGCAGCGTCGGCCGGCCGTTGTTGAGGTCGCTGGTCGCCGGCTTCCCGGTCTGCTCCGGGGTGGCGACGTAGGAGAGCAGGTCGTCGCGGATCTGGAACGCGACGCCGAGGTGTTCGCCGTAGCGGGCGAGCGCGGACGCCACGGCCGGTTCGGCGCCGCCGAGCAGCGCGCCGATGTGGCAGACCGCGCGGAACAGCGACCCGGTCTTGAGGCGGATCATCTCCGGGTACCAGCGGGCGCCGGCGTCCAGGTCGCCGACGAGACCGGCCTCGATCGACTGGCCGCGGCACAGGTCCTGTCCCGCCTCGGCCAGCGCGGTGATCGCGGCGACCACGTGGCCGGGCGGCGCCGCGGCGCCGCTGTCGGCGATGGCCCGGAACGCGGTGAAGATGAGGTGGTCGCCGCCGACGATGGCGCCCGGGATGCCGAACGCGACCGGGACGGCGGGACGGCCGCGGCGCATCGTGTCGGCGTCGATGATGTCGTCGTGCACGAGCGTCGCGACGTGCAGGTATTCCGTGCCGAGCGCGGCGGCGAGCACGTCGCGGGGTGATCCGCCCACCGCCTCGGCCGCGTGCAGCGTCATCATCGGCCGGAGCAGCTTGCCCGCCGGCAGCAGCGCGTAGCGGGCGATCGCGGTGAGCGGGTCGGTGGTCTCCGGCCAGCGGCGGCCGAGTTCGGCGTGCAGCAGCCGCCCCGATTCGCTTCGGGCCAGGTCGTCGATGAAGTGCGGATATCGCGTGAAGCCAGCAACCGTCATGACGCGTCGACCCTTTCGCGAGGGATCGGCTAGTCGCCATGCGAGACGTTACCGGCCGGAACTCCCGCGAACAACCATTGATAAATGCGTCAATTCATGGGTGGCCACCAATGCAATGACGATATTCTTCGGCAAATTGGCCGATGCGCAGCCAAATGAGCCTTTCCGACCCAGGTCGGCCGCCGCCGGTTGTCGGACCCGGCTGGCACCATGGGCGCATGACGCGAGCGAAGGGGCCGGTCACCGTGCCGGTCGACACGAATGTCGACGACTTCCTGGCGACGGTCCCCGACGCCCGACGGCGGGCCGACGCGCAACGACTCCGGGTCGTCCTTGCGGAGGTCTCCGGCGAGCCACCGGTCATGTGGGGCCCGAACATCGTGGGCTTCGGCAGCCATCGCGGCCCGACGGGCGACTTCTTCCTGGTCGGCTTCTCGCCGCGCAAGCAGAATCTCGTGCTCTACCTGGCCGGTGGCTACGCCGAGCGGCACGCCGAGACGCTCGCCCGGCTCGGCCCGCACCGGACGGCGAAGGCGTGCCTCTACCTGACCCGGCTCGACGCGGTCGACGAGGGCGTCCTCCGGGAGCTGGTCGACGCGTCCGTGCGGGAGCGCCGGGGCACCGACCGCGCATAGCGCTCCGGCGGCGGTCAGCGCGCGGGCGCGAACTCCATCAGGGTGAGGCCGTCGGTGCCGGCGAAGGTGCGCCGGGGTGCCAGGCCGGCGGTGGCGGCCAGCGCCGCGTGCTCGGCCACGCTCCGCTCCCGGCCGCCCACCAGCACCAGCATCCGCAGGTCGTAGGCGGACAGGTGCGGCACGTGCGGGACCGTCGGCAGCACCTCGATGACCAGCACCCGCCCGGCGTCGCCGGCCGCCTCGGCGCAGCGCCGCAGGATCGTCGTGGCGTGCGTGTCGCTCCAGTCGGTCAGCGCGCGCGACACCACGTAGACGTCGCCGCCGGCCGGCAGCGGGGCGAAGAAGTCACCGACCACGGTCTCGGTCCGGTCGGTGAGGCCGTGCGCGGCGAACGTCCGGGCGGCGGTCGCCACCGGCTCGTCGCGGTCGACGAGCGTGCCACGCAGGTGCGGGTGCGCGGCCAGCACCTCCCGCAGCAGTCCGCCGGCGCCGCCGCCGACGTCGACGACGCGCGTCACCTCGGCCCAGGGGTAGAGCGCGGCCACCTGCGGCGCAGTGAACCGCTGCTGGCTGAGCATCAGCGCGTCGAAGTAGGCGCGGTGCTCCGGGTGGGCGTCCAGGTCGGCCCAGAAGTCGCGCCCGTGCACCGCGCCGTAGCCGGGTCCGCCGGTGCGGATGGCGTGCGGCAGCCCGGCCCAGGCCAGGTCCATCCGCGCGCCGAGACCGCCGAGGTCCAGGTCGGCGCCGCGCCCGCCGCCGGCGCGGTCGCGGAGCAGTTCGCCGACGCCGGTCAGCGCGAACACCTCCGGCGACGGCTCGACGAAGACGCCCCGGTGGGTCAGGTAGCGCAGCAGGCGGCCCAGCGCGGCGGGGTCGACGTCGCACGCCTCGGCCAGCTCGGCGAGGCCGGTGACGCCGGACGCGATCCGGTCCGGCACCCGCAGCGTCACCGCGGTGCGCACCGCGAACGGGGTCGCCAGGTCGGTGAGCCGGTCCAGGCGCGCGCCCGCATCGTCCCCGTCGATCGTCACCAGCGTCCTCCCCCGCGCGCCGGCCGGGACCGCCGCCCCGGCGCAGTGGATGATCCCAAGCCCTCGGCGGGCGCGTCAACGACGACGGTGGTGAGGACATTCACGAACGTGGAAGAATGTGCGGACGGGGCGCCGCGCGCAGACCGGGAGGACCATCGATGACCACTTCCACCGCCGCCGACGTCCGGCTCGTCGCGGGCGCCCTGGGCGCCGAGGTCCACGGCATCGACCTCAACACGTTGACCGACGACGGTTTCGCGCTGATCCACGACCTGCTGCTGAAGCACCAGGTGGTGTTCGTCGCCGGCCAGGCCGGGCTGACGCCGCAGGCGCACGTCGCGTTCGGTCGCCGCTTCGGCGAGGTCGAGCTGCACCCCTACCTGCCCCGGTTGGAGGGGCATCCGGAGATCGTGGTCATCGACTCGACCGACGGCGGGAAGGTGGACGTCTGGCACACCGACATGACGTTCCACCAGAGCCCGCCGATCGCGTCCATCCTGCACCTGACCGAGCTGCCGGCGGTCGGCGGCGACACCATGTGGACCAACCAGTGCCGGGTCTACGAGGCGCTCTCCGCGCCGCTGCGTGACCTGGTCGACGGGCTGACCGCGATCCACGTCATCCGGATCGGCACCGAGTTCACCAGCCGCGCGGAGCACCCGGTGGTGCGCGTGCACCCGGAGACCGGGCGCCGGTCGCTGTACGTCAACCGGCTCTTCACCTCGCACATCCCGCAACTGACCCGCGGCGAGAGCGACGCGTTGCTGGAACACCTGTTCCGGTTCTCCGAGGGCCCGCAGTTCACCTGCCGCTACCGCTGGCGGGTGGGCGACGTCGCGGTGTGGGACAACCGGGTCACCCAGCACTACGCGATCAACGACTACGACGGCGTCCGGCGCGGGCAGCGGATCACCGTGCTCGGCGACCACCCGACCGGCGACGCGCCCCGGTGGGAGCACTACGCCCCGGCCCCGGGCGAGCGCTACTGGCCGGACCGGGTCAACGCGGTGGAGAGCTACTGACCGCCGTCACCAGGTGATCGGGAACGCGGCGATGCCGCCGTTCATCCGGTCGTGCCGCCACGGGATCTCCTCGATCGGCACGGCCGGCGCCAGCTCCGGCATCCGGCCCAACAGCGCGCCCAGGGCCAGTTCCACCTGCATCCGGCCCAGCGCGGTGCCGAGGCAGAAGTGCGGCCCGAAACCGAAGGTCAGGTGCGGCACGGTCGGTGTCCGGTCGATGTCGAACGTGTTGGGCTCGGGGAAGTGCCGGGGGTCGCGGTTGCCGGCCCACGGGATCGCCATCACGCAGTCACCGGCCCGCATCGCGACGCCGCCGAGGGTGAGGTCCTCGCGCACCACCTGGACGCGGAACATGCTGCTCACCGACGTGTAGCGCAGGATCTCCTCGGTGGCCGCGGCGAGCTTCTCCGGCGCCGCGCGCAGCTTCGCCAACTGCTCGGGGTGCTGGAACAACGCGCGCAGGCCGGCGCTCGTGGCGTTGATCTCCAGGCCGCCGAGCAGCACGCCCATGGCCAGCTCGACCAGCTCGGCGTCGACCAGCTCGTGCGCGTCCTGGCCGCGGACCCACGCGGAGAGCAGGTCGTCGCCGGGTTCGGCCCGCTTGCGCGCCAGTTGCCCGGACAGGTAGGCCCGCAGTTGCGCCTGCGCGTCGGCGGCGCCGGCCGAGCCGTACGCGGTGACCGAGTTGAGGCCGGCGATCCAGTCGTAGAAGCGGGGGCGGTCGGCGACCGGGACGCCGAGCACGTCGCAGACCACGAACACCGGCAGCGGCGCCACCAGCCCGGCCACCACGTCGGCCGGGCGGGGACCGGTGAGCAGCTTGTCGACCAACTCGTCCACCAGCCGCCGCACCCGGGGTCGGAACGTGTCGATGCGGCGGGCGGTGAACGCGCGGCCGGCCACCCGGCGCACCGCCGCGTGCGCCGGACCGTCCATGTTCAACTCGCGCGGGCCGCCGGCGCCGGGCGTGGTGGTCGCGCCGAGCGGGAGCCGGGAGAACCGGGGGTCGGCCAGGACCGTGCAGCAGTGCTCGTAGCTGAGCACGAGCCAGGCCGCCCGCCCGTCGGGCAGCCGCACCCGGCTGACCGGCTCGGCGACGACCATGTCGAGCAGCTCGGCGGGCAGGTCACCGGTGAACGGTTCGAACGGATAGGGGCGCAACCCGGAATTGACCGGCACCGGTCAAGACTCCACCACCGTTAGCCGGTCGTCAATATCTATTGACGGCGTCGGTGGCCTTCCCCGACCGGACGCCCATCGCCTAACATCTGTGGTCCGGGACTGCCCTTTCGCGCGCGGATTGGTGGGATTTGACGGCGGCCTTGCGCATTCTGATGTCCACGTGGGGTTGGCGTTCGCATTTCTACGGCCTGGTTCCGTTGGGCTGGGCGTTGCAGGCGGCCGGGCACGAGGTGCGGGTGGCCAGCCACCCGTCGATGGTCACGCCGATCAGCACCGCCGGGCTCGCCGCCGTGCCGCTGGGCGCGGACGTCGACTTCGCAGAGGCGTTCGCCGGCCGGATCGGCGCGGTGGGCGACCTGGACCGGCCGGGCGCCCCACCGGCGGGCGCCCTCGAACCGGCGATCACCGCCGACGGCGGAGTGGTCCGGTTCGCCGACGCCCTGCTCGACGAGCTGGTCGCGTACGGCCGCCGGTGGCGACCGGACCTGCTGGTCTGGGAACCGTTCAACCTGGCCGCGCCGGTGGCCGCCGCCGCGCTGGGTGTGCCCGGGGTGCTGCACCTGTGGGGGCCGGACTCCTCGGTGACGCTGCGCCTGGACCCGGAGTCGGTGCTCGGGCCGCTCGCCGCCCGCTTCGGGCTCGCCGCCACCGACGTGGCGCTGCACGGCGACCTGACGCTCGACCCGGCGCCGCCACCGATGCAGGTGCCGCTGGCCGGTCCCGCCCGGCCGGTGCGCTTCGTCCCGTACAACGGTGCGGCCGTACTGCCGCCCTGGCTGCACGGCCCGGCGGCGCGGCCCCGGGTCTGCGTCACGGCCGGCACCATGATGGCCGGCGTCGGGCTGCACGACCGCCTCGACCTGTCCCGGGTCGTCCGGTCGGTCGCCGAGCTGGACGTGGAGGTCGTCGTGGTGGTCGAGCCGCGCCAGCGGCGCGGGCTGGACGCGTTGCCGGCGAACGTCCGGCTGGCCGACGCGCCGCTGGCGCTGCGGCTGGTGCTGCCGACGTGCGCGGCGATCGTGCAGCAGGGCGGCGCCGGCACCACCATGACCGCGCTCGCCCACGGCGTGCCGCAACTGGTCCTGCCGCAGGTGAGCGACCAGCACTTCAACGCCGAACGGCTGGCGGCCACCGGCGCCGGCACCTGGCTGGCGCCGGAGCGGGCCAATGGGCCCGCGTTGCGCGACGCGGTCGCCGAACTGGTCGGCGACGGCCCGGCGCGGGCCGCCGCGGCGGTGATGCGCGACCGGATCCATGCGCTGCCCAGCCCCGCCGAGGTGGTGCCGGCGCTGGCCGCGCTCGCCGCCCGCATCCCGACCTGACCGTCCGCAGAGGAGTCGCAGATGACGCAGCCGCCACCCGTCCGGTACCCGCTCGCGCCGGCTCCCACGATCTACCACCCGTCGCCGGACTACACCCGGCTGCGCGAGACCTGCCCGGTGGCCCGGGTCGAGCTGCCCGACGGGGCGTCGGCCTACCTCGCCACCCGGCACGCCGACGTCCGCCGGGTCTTCACCGACCACCGGTTCAGCCGGGCGGCGGCGGCCGGCCCCGACCGGCCGACCCGCGAACTCGGCTCGCTCGCCGAGGACTCCCTGATCGGCATGGACCCGCCCCGGCACACACTGATGCGCCGCGCGGTGTCGCACGCGTTCACCGTGCGGCGGGTGGAGGAGCTGCGGCCCACGGTGGCGGCGCTGGTGGCCGGGATGATCGACCGGATGGAGGCGGCCGGCCGCCCGGCCGACCTGATCACCCATCTCTCCGCGCCGCTGCCGCTGGTCGTGATCAGCAAGCTGTTCGGCATCCCCGAGCAGGACCGGGAGCGGGTCCGGCAGTGGTCCGACGCGCTGGTCGGCGACTGGGACGCCGACCCGGCGGCCCCGCTGGCCGCGCTGGACGCGTTCCACGAGATGATCGACGAGCGCCGCCGGCGACCCGGTGACGACCTGATGAGCGCGCTCATCGCCGCCTGGGACGAGCACGACGACCTCACCGAGCGGGAGCTGGTCTCGGTCACCGCCGGCATCTTCGTGGGCGGGCACGAGACCACCACCAACCAGCTCAACCTGTTCCTGCTCGTGCTGGCCCGGCACCCGGAGCAACTGGCCGGGCTGCGCGGCGACGACCCGGTCGCGGTCGCCCGGGCGGTCGAGGAGCTGTCCCGGTTCATCCAGCTCGGCGACAACGGGGTGCTGCTGCCCCGGGTCACCACCGAGGAGGTGGAGCTGGGCGGCGTACGCCTGCCGGCCGGTTCGGCGGTGATGCCGGCGATCGCCTCGGCCAACCGGGACGCGACGGTGTTCCCCGACGCGGACTCGCTCGACCTGGACCGGACGCACAATCCGCACCTGGCGTTCGGCGCGGGCCCGCACCACTGCCTCGGCGCGGCGCTGGCCCGGATGGAGTTGCAGGAGGCGCTGGGCGCCCTGCTGCGCCGGCTGCCCGGCCTGCGGCTCGCGGTCGACGAGTCGGAGCTGCGGTTCCGCCCGGGCCTGGTGGTTCGCAGCCTGGAGTCGCTGCCGGTGACCTGGGGTCCGGACGACAGGTGAGCGGCCCGGGGCCGGTCAGCCGCCGCAGGACCCGACCCGGGTCGGCGCGGCGGCGTCGAAGGCCGCCTCCACGGCCACCTCCTCGACGCCGCGCAGCACGCCCTCGGCCTGCGCCTCGGTGAAGCTCGCGAAGTCGAAGATGACCTGCAGCAGCACCGTGTCCGGATGGTCCTCGACGGTGATGAACGCCTGCTCGTGCAGGTGGTCCAGGGGGCCGTCCCAGGTCAGGAACGTCTCGGCCGCGCGCCGCCGGACCGCCGCCGGGGTCACCTCCTCGTCACGGACACCGTCCGCCGCCGCCGTCCGGGTGGTCACCCGGCGGTCGTTGATCCGGCAGGTGATCCGGGCCGGGTACCCGCGTTCGGCGTCCAGGGCCGCCTCGCGCTCCGCCAGCCGCGCCGGGTCGTAGTAGGCGTACATGCCGGCCGTCATCGAGGCCCGGCGGGCGCGCGAGACCACCTCGTCCACGGTCGTGTCGGCGGTGTCGACGGTCAGCACGCCGTTCTGGCTGAGCGGGGCGATGGCCTCGGCGAAGCCGGGCCGGAACCGGTTGCCCACGATGAGTTTCGCGGTGAGCGGGGTGACGCCGGTGGCCCGGCCGATCGCGACCGCGATGACCGCGAGCAGCACGCGCGAGGTGTCGGTGCGGGTCCGCCGGGCGATGGCCCGCACCGCCAGGTACGCCGCGGGCGAGCCGAATCGGCCGTGCCAGTACCGGTGGCCCTGCCGGCCGCCGCCGGGGGTGGGTTCGCCGAACGTCAGCGGCGGGATGGCCCGCAGGTGCGACGCCCAGTGGCGTACGGCCCGGTCGCTGACCGCGCGCAGCGGCGGCGTCGCCTCCCGCCGCCCGAGGTCGAGGAGTTGCACGGTGCGCGGGTCCCGGGTCCGGCGGACCGCCGGCGCGGCCAACCCGAGGTCGGCCAGGATCAGCGACGTGGCGGTGCCGTCCACCACGAGGTGGTCGAGGGTCAGCACCCGGTGCACCAGCGCGCCCCGGTGCCGGACCACCGCCATCCGCACCGACCAGTCCCGGTAGAGGTCGTAGGGGGTCAGCAGGCGGGTGTGGCCGAGCTGGTAGGCGAACGCCGCCACGTCGGCCGGGTCGGCGTCGTCGGGGACGTCCACCACGTCCAGGGCCGTCTCGCCGGTGGCCGCGACGACCTGGCACGGCTCGCCCCGCTCGTCGCGCCCCAGGCGCATCCGCAGGGCCGGGTGCCGGCTCATCAGGTCGGCCAGCTCGGCGGCCACCTGCTCGACGGTGACGCCGGCCGGCATCGGGTGCGCGCCGCTGACGTTGTGCGTCCAGCCGGTCTCCCGCATGTCCCGCAGGATCGCCTTCTGCCCCCAGGTCAGGGGCGCGGTGCCGGCACCCGGCCCGGCGAACGGAACGGGGACCTGCGCCTGGGCCGTCTGCGCCAACACCGGCCTATCAGAGCAATGCGCATCGGCGCGTGTCAACGTCCTCCCGGGGCCGTTAGGCTGCCGGGCATGCGGGACACCGTGCGGGTCTGGGTGGTGTCGGCCGGGGTGTCCCCGGCGGAGCTGGCCCGCTGCCGCGCGGTGCTCGACGCGACCGAACGCGCCCGCGCCGAGGCGCTCCGCGGCGCCGCGCTGCGGGACCGGTTCACGGTCGCGCACGGCGCGCTGCGGGTCCTCGCCGGCCGGGCGGCGGGCGTGCCGCCGCGGGCCCTCGTCTGGCGCCCGGGCCGCTACGGCCGCCCGGCGCTGACCGGAGCGCACGCCGGGCTGCACACGAGCCTGTCCTACTCGGGTGACCTGGTCGCGGTGGCGCTCGGCGCGGGCCGCCCGGTCGGGGTGGACGTTCAGCACCTCCCGCCGGGCCGGGACCCGGTGTCCCTGGCCGAGCGCTTCTTCCACCCCGAGGAGGCGCGGCACGTCGCCGGCGGCGTCGACGCCGCGCAGCGGGCGGCGCGGTGCACCCGGCTGTGGGTCCGCAAGGAGGCGGCGGTCAAGTGCGCCGGCGGTCGGCTCTGGCCCAACCTGGCCGTGCCGGTGCACGCGGGCGACGTCGTGGAGTGCGTCGAGCCGCCCGGCAGGATCCGCCTCGTCGACGTGCCGACGCCCGCCGGTTACCGGCTGGCGGTGGCCCTCGGCGGTGACGCCCCGTACGCGGTCGAGTTCTACCCGTTGACACTCGCCGATGTCCTTTGCTCTGATGAGTCCATGGTGGAGCCTGGGCGCGACGAGGTCGTCAAGAGCCTGACGGCGTTGCTGGAGCGGATGCTCCGGCCGGACGCTCCGATCGGCGAGGGCACCCAGTTGATGGACGAGCTGGGGCTCAGCTCCTCGCTCGCGCTGGAGCTGCTGCTGGAGCTGGAGGACGAGCTGGAGATCCAGATCGACGTGGAGGATCTGGACGAGGACCGGATGACCACCCTCGGCGACCTGGCGGACCACATCGTCGCCAACTCCACCCCCCGCTGACCATGCCGACTCAGGGCCGACCGAGCCTGAGCGTGGTGGTGCCGGCGCACGAGAACGGCGCCGCGCTCGACGCGACGTTGCACTCGCTCACCCGGCAGAGCCTGCCGCGCGACGACTTCGAGGTGATCGTCGGCGACGACGGCTCGGCCGTCCCGCTGGCCCCGGTCGCGGAGAAGTACGCCGACCGGCTGGCCGTCACCTGTGTCCG